>MFIX01000121.1:13440-39176 GCA_001780825.1 Candidatus Glassbacteria bacterium RIFCSPLOWO2_12_FULL_58_11
GATTCCTTGTTCGCCAGGGCGAGCCGCTTGCCCGCGCGCAGAGCCGCTATCGAGGGCGCAAGCCCGGCTGAGCCGACCAGCGCGTTAACCACGATATCCACATCGGGGTGCGTGGCCAGCTCCAGCAGAGCTTCCTGGCCGCTGGTTACCTCGATCCCGTCCAGGCCGGTCCCCTCGAGAGCTTTCAGCGCTTCCGGGTCGGACAGGCTGATCCGCCTCGCGCCGCAGGCGCGGGCCGCCTCGGCCAGCCGAAGGGCATTCCGTCTGGCCGCCAGCGCAAACACCTCAAAACGGGTATCGAGCTCGGCCACGACCGCAAGGCAGTTTTCGCCGATCGACCCGGTGGCTCCCAAGATACATACGGTTTTTGGCATGGCTTAGACTGCCTGGCAGAAAAAAAACCTGAAAAGCAAGGTAGCCGGCACGGTAAAAAGCAGGCTGTCAAAGCGGTCCAGCACCCCGCCGTGGCCCGGAAGCAACCCGGAAGAGTCCTTTACCCCCGCATCGCGCTTGATCAGAGATTCCACCAGGTCGCCGGCGATAGCCGCTCCGCCAATCAGCAAGCCATAGATAACCGAATCGAGCCGGTTGAACAGTCCCGCCTGAACGCTGCCATAAGCCCAGGAGACAGCGACAACGAACAGGATCCCGCCGATTACGCCCTCATATGTTTTTCCCGGACTGATCAAGAGGCTCAGTTTGTGCCTGCCGAAAAGACTGCCGCAGGCATAGCTGCCGACATCCACGCTCCAGGTGGCAAGATAGGCCAGCCAGAGCCAGCTCGCTCCCTGAGCCGCAGTGAAAAACGGGTCCATGCGCAAGGGGATCTGGCAGGAAAACAAAGCGCCGCAATAGATTATCCCGAAAAGCGTCACCGAGATCCGGGCTATCGCCCCCTCGACTTTCCGGGTCACGGTCAACACCGCAATGGTCACCAGCACCAGCGAAAGGGTCACCGCCGGGAAAAGCCATCCGTCCTGCGTGTACCTCACCGCCTGAAAAGCGGCAAAGGGCAAATAAGCCGCCAGCGGGATTCCCAGCCCGGCCAGGGGTTTGATCTCTTTCTTCGCGGCCAGCCGGTAGAACTCATTGGCCGCCAGGGCCGCCTGGGCCGCTACGAAAGCCAGCAGGTACCACGAGCCCAGGCGGATCAGAAAATAAATCGCCGGCACTCCCGCGGCAGCCACCAGGACCCGCAGCAAAAGGTTCAACGGCCCAGCCTCCGGTCAGGCCGGTTATCCTTCCAGCCGGAAATCGACACTTTCATGGCGCTCAGCTCTTGCTCTTGACCCTGCCGAACCTCCGGTCCCGCTTCTGGAAGTCGACAACGGCCTCGAAAAGATTTTTCTTGGCAAAATCCGGCCAGAGAACGGCCGTGATGTAGATCTCAGTATAAGCGATCTGCCAGAGCAGGAAATTACTGATACGCATCTCGCCGCTGGTGCGGATCAGCAGGTCGGGGTCCGGCAGGCCGGCGGTATAGAGAGCATTGGAAATGGTTTCCTCATCTATATCCTCGGCTTCCAGACGGCCGGCGGCAGCCTCGCGGCAGAGGCTGCGGGTGGCATCGACAATTTCGCTGCGGCTCCCGTAGCTGATCGCCAGGTTGAGCACCATATCCGTCTGGTCCGCGGTGTATAGGCAGGCCTCCTCGAGGGCCTTGCGCGGCGCGGGATCGATTTTCTCCAGGCGGCCCAGGCATTGAAGCCGGATCCCGTTTTCCCGCAGATTTTCCCGCTCCCGCCGGATGTAATTGCGCAACAGCTTCATCAGGACCGAGATCTCGCCCCGCGGGCGCTTCCAGTTTTCCTCGCTGAAAGCGTACAGGGTCAGCGCCTCGCAGCCCAGCTCGCGGCAGCCTTCGACCACCGCCCGCACCGCGTGCATGCCGTGCTGGTGGCCGAACACCCTGGGCTTGTTGCGCAGCTCGGCCCATCTCCCGTTCCCATCCATGATAATGGCGATATGGCGCGGGATAGTGCCATTGCTCAATACCATCTCTTTCAGTTCTTCTTCGGTCATCCGCTCGCCTGCTCCGGGGTGAATACTTTCCCGCGCATTTCTCGCGCTGGATTAAATTATCAAGAAAGTGAATTAATGGCAACAATTAAACCCGGAAAGACCCGCTATAAGCGGTGGCTCAGGTCTCCGGAAGAGACCCGGGTTATTGGCGCCGAACCGGGGAATAAGCGCTCCCGAGCAAGAGCGCATTACAGGGGAAAAAACCTTTGCCGGACAAGAATTTCAAAAAAAATCCCCGGATAATCCGCTTCCGGGGATAGCTTTCCAGCCTGGAACTTTAACCTTCGGCCTCAGCGGCAGAAAGCTAAACTTCCATGATCTCATCTTCCTTGGTTTTCAGCACCGCATCCAATTTTTCGATATATTTATCGGTCAATTTCTGGATCTGATCCAGTCCATCAAGCTCATTGTCCTCGGAGATTTTTCCATCTTTCTGGATACTTTTGAGCTGCTCATTAGCCTCCCTGCGCCAGTGCCTGACCGAGACGCGCCCCTGCTCGGTTATCTTGTGGGCCAGGCGCACCAGCTCTTTACGGCGCTCCTCGTTAAGCGTCGGGATGGGCACCCGGATCACCTGGCTGTCATTAGAGGGCGTCAAGCCCAGATCCGAAGCTTGGATCGCTTTGGTAATTGAACCGATCTGGCTCCGGTCCCAGGGCTGAATCACCAGCAGCCGCGGCTCCGGCGCATTGATCGTCGCCAACTGGTTGAGTGGCATCTTGGTGCCGTAAGCCTCGACCTGGAGATGTTCGACCAGAGTCGGTGAAGCTTTACCCGTACGGATAGCGGACAATTCGTGACAAATCCCTTCGAAGGCCTGTTCCATTTTTTCGGTTGTTGATTTTAAGATTCCCTCGATCATGATTTCGCCTCCACAACTGTACCGATGATCTCACCGGCAACGATTCGGGGCAGGGCGCCTTTTTTCCCCATGTTGAATACCTGAATCGGCAGCTTGTTATCCATGCACAGCGTGATCGCGGTTGTATCCATGACCCGGATTTCTTTCTTTAACACTTCGAGGTAGGAGAGGCGGCGGATAAAGCGAGCTTTTTTATTGATTTCCGGGTCCGCCGTGTAAATCCCGTCGACCTTTGTGGCTTTGAGAATGATCTGGCTCTCGGTTTCAATGGCCCGGAGCACCGCGGCCGTGTCCGTGGAGAAATAGGGGTTCCCGGTACCGCCGGCAAATATGACCACCCGGCCTTTTTCCAGATGGCGGATCGCCCGGCGGCGGATGTACGGCTCGGCCAGCTGCTCCATGCGGATTGCGGTCATCACCCGGGTCTCGAGCCCGCGGCTTTCGAGGATATTCTGTACGGCAAGGGCATTGATCACCGTGGCCAGCATACCCATGTAATCCGCCGATACCCGGTCAATGCCATGCTCGACGGCATAGCTTCCGCGGACAATATTGCCGCCGCCGATAACCATGCCGAGCTGGACGCCCTGAGATTGAATTTTGCAGATATCATCGGTGAGCGGGCCCAGGCAGGAAGGCGCCAGGCCGTGACAGTCTTCGCCCGATAGAGCCTCGCCGCTCAACTTCAGAAGGACTCTGCTATATTTTAGGCCGGGCATCAGTGTTTTTGGGCAGAGATGGTCTCGAGCCCGCCGCGGGAGTTTGATCCGCTCAGGCGATGCGCTCGAGAAAAGGGAAGATTATTACTGACCCAGTTGAAAACGGGTAAAGCGCCTGATTACGATGTTCTCGCCTACTTTTCCAGCCACTTCCCGGATCAACTGACCAACCGCGGTATCTGGGTTTTTCACGAAAGGCTGATCCAATAAACAGGCTTCCTGGTAGAATTTTTCCAGGCGGCCTTCGGCTATTTTGTCCCAGACTTTTTCCGGTTTGTCGCTCTGGGAGGCCTGTTCCCGATAAATCTCTTTTTCCTTTTCGAGGACTTCCGCCGGGACATCCTCCTGGCGGATGTAGTCAGGGCTGGAGGCGGCGATATGCATGGCCAGGTCTTTGGCCAGCTGCTGGAATACCTCGGTACGGGCCACGAAATCGGTTTCGCAGTTCAGCTCGATCAGCACGCCGATCTTGCCGCCCATATGGATATAGGAATGGACCAGCCCCTCCCGGGCCTCGCGGTCCTGCCGCTTGGCGGCTTTCATCGCCCCTGTCTTACGCAGAATTTCCGTGGCCTTGTCGGCATTGCCGCCGGCCTCCGCCAGCGCCTTCTTGCAATCCATCATGCCGGCGCCGGTCGCTTTGCGCAGCGCCTGCACGCTGGCTGCGGTGATTTCCATTTTCACTCCCGTAATTCCTGCTGATTAACAAAGATATTCCAAGAGTATAAACTCCAGCGGGAGCCGGTCAACCGTTGCCGCTCCGCCGGCAATTATCGATTCCGCGCCAGGGTTACTCGGAAGCTTTCTCCTTGGGCCTGGAGCCGGACTTCTCACCCTGTTTACGGGCCGGAGCCGGAGCTTTTTTCTCGGCGCTCTCGGCTTTTTTCCCCTCGCCCGGGGCGGATTTTGGGGCAGGTTTCGCCGCAGGTCTGGCGGCTTTCGCCGTCTGTTCTTTAGCCGGCGCTTTGGCCTCTTTTGCGGCCTTGGCCTCTGCACCACGCTCGGCGCTTTTATCGGCGACAGGGTGCTCCTTACGTGGCGCCTCGGGCTTTCCCGCGATCTTCGCGGGCTCCGCCGCTGCCGCTGGCACCTGCACCGCTTTGCCCTCAGGCATCCTGGGCGCTCTTGGCGCGCCCTGGCCCGCCATTTCCTCAATCGGCCGCTTCTTGCCATGACGGCGTCTCGGTCTGGTCCGTCTCGGCTGGTCCTGGCCGCCCCTCGCGGGAGCCCCCTCTTCCCTTCTCTCTTCGCTCTGCGCGGCCGCGGTCTCCCGGGTCTGCTTCTCCAGCTCCGCCCGCTCGGTGTACTTGGCTTTGCCATCCAGAACCGCATCGGCAATGGTCTGGGTAATCATCTTGACCGAGCGGATCGCATCATCATTGCCGGCGACCGGGAAGTTGATTTTTTCCGGATCGGCGTTGGTATCGATCAATGCTATCAGAGGAATGCCGATCTTGTTCGCTTCGGAAACCGCGATTTTCTCTTTCTGGGCATCGACTACAAATATGGCGTCGGGGACATCAGTCAACAGCTTGATCCCATCCAGGGTCCGCTGGAGCTTGAGCAGTTCGCGCTGAAGGGAGAGGCCTTCTTTTTTGGTCCGGGTCTCGAATTCACCCTCGTCACGCATCCGCTCGAGCTCACGCAGCCGGCGGATATTCTTCTTGATCGTCTGGAAATTGGTGATCATGCCGCCGAGCCAGCGCTCGTTGACATAATACATTCCGCAGCGCAACGCCTCATCGCGGATAATATCCCGCAGTTGCTTCTTGGTGCCCACGAACAGGATGGTGCCGCCCTTTTCGGCGATGTCGTGCACCCTGTCCGAGGCTTTCTTCAAATGATTGAGGGTCTTTTTCAGATCGATGATATGGATCCCGTTGCGCTCGGCGAAAATAAACTTCTTCATCTTCGGGTTCCAGCGCCGGGTCTGGTGACCGAAATGCACACCGGATTCCAGTAGATCCTGGATACTTGGAAATGCCATCTACGCTCCTTGAGCGGGACTTAATCCCTGGTACGGAAAAAACGCTTATCAGGTAGTGCTTAACCGCAATGAACTTGAAAACGGGTCGATTAACGCTTCGAGAACTGGAAGCGCTTGCGGGCCTTGGGACGGCCGTACTTCTTGCGTTCGACCATCCGCGGGTCGCGGGTCAGCAGGCCCAGCTTGCGCAGGCTCGTACGGACCGATTCATCCACGCTCACGAGCGCGCGCGCCACCGCCAGGCGGATCGCCCCGGCCTGGCCGGTTTGCCCGCCGCCCTGCACGTTGACTTTGACCCGGTACTGGCCGAGGGTCTCGGTGGCGGCAAACGGCTGCTCGACAAGCTGCACGTGCGAGGTACGGCTGAAATAATCGTTCAACGCGCGGCCATTGATATCCCACTCCCCTTTGCCGCGGCTCAGATAGACGCGGGCCACGCTGGTCTTGCGCCGTCCTATGGCATGGATTGCCTTGCTGCTTTCCTTATCCAAATCTTATCCTCCTGAGATGCCTGGCCGGCCGGGTAAGCCCTGACGGCAGGCCTGATTCGCCGCTCCCTTCTTTGCGGCCGATGCGGCGGAAGGGAGGTTACTGGAATTTCTACAGGGCCAACGGTTCCGGCTTCTGGGCCTCATGCGGATGATCGGAGCCGGAATAGACTTTCATTTTCTTCAGTTGGCTGCGGCCCATGTGATTGTGCGGCAGCATGCCCATCACCGCATGACGGATCACCCACTCCGGCTTGCTTCTGAGCATATCATCCAGACGCGTATCTTTCCGGCCGCCGGGATAACCGCTGTGGCGGAAATAGAATTTCTGCTCGAGCTTTTTGCCGGTAAGCCGGATTTTCTCGGCGTTGATCACGATTACAAAGTCTCCGGTGTCCAGGTGACGGGCCACGTAAGGCTTGCGCTTGCCCATCAACAGGCCGGCCACCTCAGAAGCCAGGCGGCCCAGAACTTTGCCGGTCGCATCGACCAGGTGCCATTTTTTTTCGATATCGGCGTGCTTTGTGACATGTGTCTGCATATTCAGGTTCCATCCGCGACGGAAATTACTTGCCTTTGGTTTTCCACCAGGCAAATGAATACCGGAGGGCCGGCCGCTCTCCGCGGGCCGTAAACATTGCTCCCCGGTGTTTTATATAGATTTGTTAAGTTAATATCAATAAAAATACTTGTCAATAATATTCTATTCCGTGCGAGTACTTTCGACGGCCGGCGGAAAACCGGACCTCGAGACCCTCCCGCAGCCTATCTTCTCGGCCGCGCTGTCCATTTCTCGAAAGCGGAGAGCGAAAAGACGATCCGGAAGACGCTTTCCTCCGGATAGCCCGCGGCGGCTGTACTGCGCTTGAGATACTCGAAGGCAATATCAGCCATGCCGTTGCCCCTCCCATAATACTTTCCGGTGCCGAGACTGAAGGTATTTTCCACCACGCTGGCGCCTGCAATCCGGAACGGGTACGTTGCATGGGAGAAACCAGCTCTGAGCGGGAATTTGCGATAACCCGGCGGATTTTCGGCGGCCGAGGGGAGCAACTCGAAACCGATGCCATAGCGTAACTGGTTCGCGGCGGTAAAAGGTGAATCGAGAATGAGGTCGCCGGACTGCCAGCCCTCGTACTCAACATCTGCGGCAAGCACTGAGCGCTGGCTAAGCCGGCGGGCAATTCCAAGCCGCCAGGACGCCGGATACTTCAGCGCCGCCTTCCTCCGGTCCTGGTACCCGTTATAAAAATTAATTCTCTCCCTGATCTGCGCGCTCTTGGAAGTCGTGACCGAGAAGCCCAGGTTAGTGCCCTTGTAAGAGGTCAGGACTCCTAAAGTAGGCCGGAAGAACGAATAGCGGAAATCATAGGATTCCTGATTACTATGGTAATCCGTGTTCTGGAAATCCAGCGTCCGCAGCTGCTTTGCCCGGCCGAAGCTCCAGTCCAGGCCCAGGCCGAAAGCCAGATGCGCGTTGACGGCCTTGGCGACTGCCAGACGGCTTACGTAAATCCCGCCGTTCGAGGAAAGCGTGCGCTTGATATCGTTGGGCAGGATATCGACACTTACCTGGTCGGAAAAGTCCCAATCAAGGTCGCGCCACTGGTACACGCCGAATGAAACGACATACCCTTTGTATGTCGGAAATATTCCGCGGAAAGAAAGAAAATTGGTTGCGCGAAGGCTCGAGCTGCCGTTGGCATCCTTGACATTCCGGTAATCCTGGCTGATCGCCGCATTGAATCCCGCGCGCCAGAAATTGACCGTGCGGGCCGGATTGCCGAAGGAGAAATCCTCTCCGCTGATCGCCATGGATACCCCGCCCATGCCGCGGCTCCTGGTGTCCGCGGAGGACACCGGCACGCCGAGATGCGCCGCGCCGTACATGGAATCCGCTCGCGAGGTGCCTGCCGTAAGCATAATCAGGGCGAGCGGCAGTGAAAACGCGGAAATCGACTTTCGTCTGCACCTGGTAATGTTCATTTGGTGTTTTTTCTCCGGTCCTGGACCCGGATTTATTTGGCCGGTTTGGCCGGTTTGGCCGCTTCGGGCGCATCCGTGTATATCAGGCTGAGATAAGGCCTGCGGCCTGGTTCAGGCCAGTCCGGTGGAAAGAATTCTAGAAAACCGGCGATATTGGTCGGACTGAAACTGGTGAGCACCAGGTATTTCCTCGGGTCTCCGGTCAGCCGGGCCAGGATCAGGCTCTGCATGGTGACCGTGATATTCAGCACCAGCAGGGAATCGTTCGCCCTGACCGAGTGCTCGGTGCCGACAAAAATCTGGCCCGGCGGCACAAAAGATTTGTCGCTGGAAATAGTGCTGGCCACCAGGAAGCTGTCTATAAAAGTTGTGCTGGCTATCGATAGGTACAGCCGGGCCTGGTTTACCGTAGCATAGGGCGGCAGGGCGCTCAGATCATAATCGAAAAAGAGCTGACTTTGGGGGTTTTCCCCAAGCTGCAACAGGCTCGAGACCGGAGCCGTTCCCGTATAGTGGATGAGCGTGGCGTCCATGAAAGCCCGCCTCTCGACGACACTGTTGGTAGTCTGGCCGGCCAGCGTGAACACCAGGTCCAGGCGCGAGGCCACCGCCTGCGAGGGAATGTACTCACGGGCCACCAGGCTCAGGTAATTGTCAGCGCCGTCGGTGAGGACAGCCAGCGGCAAAGAGTCCACGCCGGTTTTGAGGTAATCATTAAGCGCGAGCGAGTCCAGGGCGATGGTAATGGTATCGAGTCCTGCCCCTTCGTAAACAGCGCTGCCCAGAGGTGTTACGCCGAAATCGCCGCCGGGAGTGGCCCACGGCGACGCGGCGGAGGCCTGCTCGTAGGTGACCTCGCTCTCGATGAATTCCTGCTGGAGAAGGTAGACCGCTAGATTCACCGGCTTCTGGCCGTTCACCGCCAGCACGTAAAGCCGCAGGGTCCCGCTGACTATCCTGGTATCCGCCGGGAGGTTGAAAAGGAAGCTCATTACCGCGCGCATCTCGTATTGGCCGTTGTGGCCGGCGAGCAGGCGGGTCTGGTCTCCCTTGCTTAAAGGAGTGCCGCTCGGGTTAGCCACTTCGATGGCCTGGCGGAATTCCCTCTCCTCCGGCAGGGCGCCAACCTTGCCCTGTGGCACGAGAAGCACCCCCGTACCGTTGTCCGTGTTCTCGCTGCAGCCGATAACGGCCAGCAGCAAGCCGGCCAGCAAAACCAGACAGTCCGGCCTACAGAAAAGCAGATGGTGGAATTTCAGCATGCAATGTTCTGGATTATAATTGGTTTCAGCCAGTTGCGCTTATAATTAGACGGAGATGTCAAAAAAATTCCTCCTTTAGCGCGCTGGTAAGGAGGAAGAATGTCAAATCGAAATGGCCGCGAGCGACTGGCAAAGTTTAATATAATAATGGACAGTCCGCCAGAAAAAAGAAACCGCAGGCTTTGCCGCCGCTTCGACTAACCGGTGGATGACATCCGCCGGAGGGCCGGTCTGTAATCCCTGCCCGCTGATTCCGCAGCCGAGGCCGGCATGTTTTGCGAGGCTTCCTTATCTTCCCCGGTCAGGCCGCCTCGTGTTTTCGGCGCAACCGCCCGCCGGTCGATCGAAAAGCTTAAGACCTCGATCTCCCTGCGCGCCAGCACTATAACATCATTACCATCGCCAGGCCGGATGGTTCCATCGGCGGGCCGGTTTTTTCTCCGGGCAGAGGAGGCGGGCTGCTGCAGGCGTTAATGGATGGAAAAACCGGCAAAGCCGAGGAAAGCGATCGACATCAGCCCGGCGCAGATCAGCGCGATCGGGACGCCGCGGAACACGGCGGGTACCCTGGCCAGTTCCAACCGCTCCCGGATCCCCGCCATCAACAGGAGGGCCAGGGTAAAACCGACTCCCCCGGAAAACCCCTGCACCAGAGCCTCGATCAGATTGCGCTGTTCATCGATATTGAGAACGGACACACCCAGGATAGCGCAGTTCGTACTGATCAGCGGCAGGAAAATCCCCAGCGCCTGGTAGAGCGCGGGCGCGGTCTTGTTCAGCACCGTCTCGACAAACTGGACCAGGCTGGCGATCACCAGGATAAATACTATCGTGCGCAGATAGGTGATTCCATAGGGTACCAGCACCCATTCGTAAATGGTCCAGGTGACAAAGGAGGCGAGGGTCATTACGAATATGACCGCCATGCCCATGCCGAAAGCGCTGCTCAGTTTCCGGCTGACTCCGAGGAACGGGCAAAGGCCCAGAAAGCGCGAGAGCACGTAATTGTTAATGAAGATCGTGCCGATGACAATGACGAAAAGGGAATCGAAATTCATTTCGCGCCCTTTCTGCTTTCGATAAGGTTAAAGCCGCCAATCAGCAAGGCCAGGACGAGGAATCCGCCGGGAGGCAGGATGAGAATGAGCATCGGCCGGTATGCCTCGCCGAACAGGCTCAATCCGGCGATCGATCCCTAGCCGATAACCTCGCGCACCGAACCCACTATGCAGAGGACCATGGTAAATCCGAGACCCA
The DNA here is from genome assembly GCA_001780825.1 of Candidatus Glassbacteria bacterium RIFCSPLOWO2_12_FULL_58_11. Taxonomy (GTDB): domain Bacteria; phylum Gemmatimonadota; class Glassbacteria; order GWA2-58-10; family GWA2-58-10; genus GWA2-58-10. The sequence goes on from MFIX01000121.1 coordinate 24,024, forward strand.
TCCCGATGCCATCCAGCAGAGACCTGCCGATATCGTTCTTGCTCGCGAAAGCCTCGGCCCGGCCGAGGATGATACAGTTGACCACGATCAGCGGAATAAAGATCCCCATCGCTTTGTGCAGATCGGGGGTAAAACCGTGCATGAACAGGTCAACCACGGTGACAAAGGTGGCGATAACCACGATGAAAGCCGGAATGCGGATTTTATTGGGAATCGCTTTGCGGAAGAGCGAAATTATAAAATTGGAGCCTACCAGCACGGTGGTCGCGGCAAGTCCCATTCCCAGGCCGTTAACCATCGAAGTGGTAACCGCCAGGGTCGGGCAGAGACCGAGCAGGAGACGGAAGATCGGGACTTCTTCCCAGAGTCCCCGCACGAATACTTTCCAGGGCGACACAAGCCTCTCCTTATTAATGTATGACAGTTGTCCGAACGATTTCTTCCCGGCGGTTACGCTATTGCGCTGCTTTCTCCAGTTTACCGATCGCCTCGCGGACCGACAGGGCGACAGCTTTCGAGCTGATTGTCGCGCCGGTGATCGCCTCGATCCGCTCCGGATCATGCGCGCGTACCACTACTAAATTTTCGATTGTTTTACCCCTGAACTGTTTCTGGAACCAAGGCTCGGTATCACCTTTTTTCACCTCTTCGATCCGCGTGCCCAGCCCGGGGGTCTCCTGCTGGAAAGCTACCTTGATGCCGGTAATTTTCATTTGCCGGTCCAGGCCGACCATGGTGCTGATCGTGCTCGAATAACCTTTGCCCAAGGCCTGGACAACAAAGCCCACCGGTTCGCCGGCGGCCGAACTGTCGGCCCAGCCGCGATAGAACCGGAATCCGCCGGATGCACTGTCCGGCTTGAAGACCGCCGCCCCTGGCAGGGCCGCACGCCGCGCACTCTCCTCGCGTTGCTTTTCCACCTGATCGATCTTGTCCCGGGTGAGCATATATACTTTCGAAAGGGCCCCGGCGGCCAGTATGGTAATCAGGGCCAGGATTCCTCCCATCTTTAATATTTCGCGCACGTTCAGCTTCCTCCGTAAATCTTCGGCTTCGTATAACTGTCGATCAGCGGGGTTGCGGTATTCATCAACAGGATTGCATAGGAGACACCCTCGGGGTAGCCTCCTTTAAGACGGATCAGCATGGTAAGGGCGCCGCAGCCCACGGCAAAAATCCATTTGCCCTGCCGTGTCACCGGTGAGGTCACCATGTCCGTGGCCATGAAAAACGCGCCCAGCAGGAGGCCGCCGCTCAAAACGTGAAAGAGCACATTGCCGGTAAAATATCCCTGCGGACCGCCGAAAATCCAGGCCAGCACCGCTACCGAGGCGATATAACCGGCCGGCACCCGCCAGTCGATATAGCCCCGGACCAGCAGCAGGACCGCGCCGAGGATCAACAGGGCGGCCGAGGTTTCGCCCAGCACGCCGCCCACCCGGCCCCAGAACAACGAACCAAAGTAATCCGCTCCGGCCAGGCCGTCCAGCGCCTTTCGCGCCGTCTCCACCTCGCTTGCGCTGTAAGCGCTGATCTGCTTGAAAACCGGGGCGATATTGTTTTTGATCAACTGCAGCGGCGTAGCCTGGGTGATTCCCTCCAGAGTCAATCCGGAGAGAGTTCCACCGCGGGGTGCCGGATAATCGGTATTCGAGACCATGGTGGTCGGCCAGGAGGCGAGCAGGAAGGCCCGGGCGACAAGCGCCGGGTTCCAGATGTTGTACCCGATGCCGCCGAAAAGCTGCTTGACTATGGCGATGGCAAAGACACTGCCGATCACGGCCATCCACCAGGGCGCGTTGGCGGGCAGGTTAAACGCCAACAGGATGCCGGTAACCACCGCCGAGTAATCCCGGATTGTCACCGGAACTCCGCGAATTTTCTGGCAAAGCGCCTCGGCGCCTACCGCCGTGGCGACTGCCACCAGGATCAGGATCAAGGCCCGGGTCCCGAATAAGTACACCGCTCCCAGGGCCGCGGGCAGAAGCGCGATCACTACTGTCAGCATGATCCGTTGGACCGATTCCCTGGTATAGATGTGCGGAGAGCTGGATACGTGCAGGATATTCGCCATTACTTTACCTTAGATTTAACGATTTCGACCGAGATCATTCCGGCCGGATGGACCCGGGGACATAGAGCTTCCGGCCTGAAACGCAAGAAAGGCAGGGAATTCAAATCTACAAGCGGCCCGGCGGCGCAGGGCGAAACGCCTTCACTTCTTTTTCCGCTGGTCCTCGCTGATCACCTTATACTTGCCGAACCGGATTAGCTGAACCAGGTTGCGCCCGGCCGGGCAGGTATAGCTGCAGGAGCCGCACTCGATACAGTCCTTGACGAAATACTCCCGGCATTTATCCCAACGGTCGTTCTCGGCGAACAGCGCCAGCTCGCAAGGCATGAGCCGGATCGGACAGGTATCCACGCAGCTCCCGCAGCGGATGCAGGGGAGATGGGCGGAGACCGGGACCGGCTCCTCCAGCAGCACGAGACCGTTGGTTCCTTTCAGCACAGGGACATCCAGGGAGGGCAGCGCCAGACCCATCATCGGGCCGCCCATGATCGCTTTGCCCAGGTTCCCCGGGACCGCCCCCTCCACCCGGGTGATCAGTTCCTCCACCAGAGCGCCCACCCGGACCCGGTAGTTGCCGGGGTTGCGGACCGCCGGCCCGGTGAGGGTAACCACTTTTTCAATCAGCGGAAGGTTGCGGGACACGGCATCGTAAATCGAAAGCACGGTGGAGACGTTCTGCACCACGCAGCCCACATCCATGGGCAGGCCGCCGGTAGGCACCTGACGGCCGGTAAGGGCCTCGATCAACTGTTTCTCGCCGCCCTGTGGGTACTTGGTCTGGACACCGGTCACCTTGTAACCCTCTTCCTCGCCGAACTTTTCCGCCAGGGCCTGGAGCGCCTCCGGCTTGTTGTCCTCGACGGCGAGGATCACCCTGCCGCAGCCCAGGATCCGCCGGACAATCCGGATTCCGGCGGCCAGATCAGCGGTGCGCTCGAGCATCTGGCGGAAATCCGCGGTTAGATAGGGCTCGCACTCGGCGCCGTTGAGAATAAAGGTATCGATAGTCTTGCCGGCCGGCGGTGAAAGCTTGACATGGGTCGGAAAGCCCGCGCCGCCCAGGCCGACAATCCCGGCTTCCTGGATTCTTTTCCTGAGCTCATCGACGCTCAGCCCGGAGTAATCCGCGGCCACGGCCGGGACTGGCTCCCATTCATCTTTCCCGTTCCCCTCGATTACCACCGCCTGCATATTAAGCCCGGCCGGATGCAGGCACTCCTCGACCGCCTTGACTGTCCCTGAGATCGTGGCATGGAGCGGCACGCTGACAAAGCCCGTAGGCCTGGCGATCAAGGTGCCGACTTTGACCTCCGCACCCTTTTCCACCACCGCTTCCAGCGGCGCGCCGATATGCTGCTGGAGATGCAGAACCACTTTCCCCGGGAGTTCCAGAGTCTTAATCTCTTTGTCACGCGAGGCCTCCTTGGCTTCCGGAGGATGCACCCCGCCCTTAAACGTCGCTATCGTACTGAACATGGTCTCCTACTTTTTCCGTGAATCCTTTGCCGGATCCAGCTCTTTAATCTTCTTTTCGAACTCGGATACCGCCTCGAAACGGTAATACACCGAAGCAAAACGCACATAGGCCACCGGGTCCAGAGCCTTGAGATTCTTGATCACCTCTTCGCCCAGCAGCTTGCTGGGGACCTCGCTGACATTCAGCCGGTCGATCATCTTCTCGACTCTGAGTATCAGGCTGTCGATCTCGTCCATCCTGACAGGGCGTTTCTTGCAGGAGGTAATCAAGCCCAATTTGAGCTTTTCCCGGTTATACGGCTCCCGGCGCCCATCGTTCTTGATTACCATCAGGGGGATTGTTTCGACATACTCGTAGGTGGTAAAGCGCCTCTTGCAGTTTTCGCACTCCCGGCGGCGGCGGATAAGCGAGCCATCTTTCACCGAGCGTGAATCTACTACCCTGCTCTCTAAGTGGTTGCAATATGGACATTTCATCTTTACGGATTCAATCTGGCGCGTGCGGCGGCTGCGGCATCGGAATCGGGAAATTTCTGAATCACTGCCTGGTAATAGGTCTCTCCGCGTGATTTATCGCCCAGCTTGATCAGGCATTCCCCAATCCGGAACAGCGCATCCGGGTGCAGCCGCGAATCCGGATATTTTGCGGCGATCACACTGTAGCTTTTGATCGCTTCCTCATATTTCTTCAGCGCCTGGTAGCTGCCCCCGCTGTAAAAATACGCCTCGGCCACGGAGGGAGAATCCGGGTAGCGCTGGAGGAAATCCGTAAAGCCCTCGATTGCCATCTGGTAATTGGAGGAAGTATAATCCTTGTAAGCCAGATCGAAAACATCCTGCGGGGCGATCTTTTCCGGCCGGCTCTTGTCCTGCGCCTGGTCTTGAGCGGCGGATGACTTCCGGGAATCGAGGTCACTTTGTAAACGTACCAGGCGGCTGTCTGTATCATTAATTCGCTGCTCGATAATCGACAGGCGCTCTTTGAGGGAGCGGAGATCGGCATTTAAATCCGCGTTGAAACCGCCCAGCCCCTCGACCTTAGAACGCAGCAGACTATCGAGCGCGGTGACCTGATGCTGGAGCTGGCGCTGGTCCTGCTTGAGGCTGAACACCTCCGAGCGCAGAATCTGCATCTGTTCGGTCGCGGCTCCGCCGCAGCCGGCGCTGAAGGACGCCAGTATTACCGAAAGGAAGGCCGCCAGGCCGAGCCGGAGGTACCGGCCGAAAAGGCTGAGCTCTAAGTCCCGCTCGATCATTGAGTCACGCATTAAATTGTCCGGACCTGAAGGAATGATCGGATGCCGGCAATTTGGAGCCCAATCGAGGCTGATACGCATGACTGGCGCAGTGCCGGGGCGTGCCCGAGGCAAGGTTACGGCAAAAGAGGCCCGATTCACTAGGAAGGGCCTCTTTTGCCGTATTACTATCTCTCAATCATTTGCTGATTGTAAAGCTTCGCTTGAAACCAAATCAATTGGTGAAGAATTCGTCTCTTCTGTTCTGGGACCAGCAGGATTCCTGATGATCCTGGCAGACCGGCCGCTCTTCACCCCAGCTCTTGGTTTCGATACGACTGCCGGCAACTCCGGAGTCCGTCAAAAACTGCATTGCGGCATTGGCCCGGCGCTCGCCGAGAGCCAGGTTATAAGCCGCGGTGCCGCGCTCATCACAGTTGCCCTCGATGCGGATCGTAATATCGGAGTACTCCTTAAGCTTGTCCGCGATCCCCATCAGCACGGTGCGGGCCTCGGGTTTGATCTCGCTTTTGTCGTAATCGAAGAAAATTTTCATCTCTGCTATTTCACTCTTGGCCCGGGCAAGCTTTTCGGCGCGTTGCCTGGCCCAGATAGCCGTGCTATCGGCCTTTGCGGGCGGTTCCGGCTTCTTCTCAACAACCGGCGGCGGGGGTGGAGGCGGGGGTGCCACTTCTTTTTTATGACAACCCACAACAGCTATGACCGCGATGAGCGACAACGGCAGCATTAGATACTTCTTTTTCACTTAATCACCCCCAAAATTTGAGGTTATAACGGAAAAAGCAGAAAGATGCTGTTCCGCAAAAGAAACTATTCGCAGAATTGGCCGGAATGACGCTGAACGACCATTTGACGCATGAATGATTATACACAAAACTCGATCATTGTCAAGATAATTTACTTCTACAAAAAAATCAAACACTTTTTGCGCACGGCTTTTAGGATGATTCTCAGATTAAGGCTCAGGACAAATATTTTTATCCTTCGCCGGACCTGCCAGGTTCTTTAGGTTTGAGGCGGAAACCAGCCTCGTTTTTTTAAAAAATTGGCATCACTTAGCCCGGATAATCAGGTGAAATTTCAGGTGTCAAAGATCAATCGCACGCCTAGCGTCCGGGCGGGAAGATTCTCCATCCGGTACAAGCTTATCGCTACAGTGGCACGGCAGGCCATTCACCACCTGCCACCAGGTTAGATCAGCGGCTCATAAAGGGAGACCAGAAGGGCTCCCGGCCTCCGGTGAAATTCTTGTTCAGCGGCCTCTGGGAGTTGCCGTCCCAGTCCATCGAGTAGATCTCGAAGCGGCCCCTTCCCCCCCGGCGGTCCGAGGCAAAAACAATGTGCAGGCCGTCGGGGCTCCAGGAGGCGTCGCGGTTTTCGCCATCGGTGGTAAGCTGGATAAAATTGTCGCCGTTGGTGTCGATAATCGCGATCTGGAAGGCGCTGCCGATCTCGCTGGTCAGCAGGATTTTATCTCCGTAAGGCAGCGGCCGCCAGCGGGGCGAGGTGTTGCGGCTTTCAAAGGTAAGCCGGCGCACATTGAGGCCGTCCGCGCCCATGATAAAGATGTGGGGATTGCCGGCCCGCGTGCTGGCGAAAGCCAGTTCCTCGCCGTTGGGCGACCAGGAGGGCTCGAAATCCATTGCAAAACTGAAGGTCAGCCGCTGGGGCTTGGATTCCCCGGGCCGTAGGAAATAGATTTCCTGGTTGCCGCTGAAACCGCTCGAAAAGGCCAGGAAACCGTTGCGTTCGCACCAGCTTGCCGCCATGTCCACTCCCTTGGCGGCCTGGAGAACACTGATTTTCCGGCTGGCCACGTCGATCATGTAGAGGTCCGGATCGGTCACCAGGCCGGTAAAGCCGGTAAAGGCGATCCGGGTACCATCCGGATTCCAGGTCGGCAGCTTGGTCACCGAATTATTGCCGGTCAAGCGGGCCACCTCGTATCCATCGTAATCGCAGCAAAACACTTCGCTGACCCGCGGAGCGGTCTCCCGGATGAAGGCCATGCGGGTCGAGGCGATCCCCCGCTCGCCGGTGACATTCAGTACTACATCATCCGAAATACGGTGGGCCTGAATCCGTGGATGCGAAAGATCCAGGACATAGCTCTTGAGGAAAACCAGGTCCTCCAGCCCCAGGTCGTAGACCCGGATCTCGGCCGTCACATTTTTCTCGACCCGGGCAAACGAGCCGGAGACCAGGTACTCAGCTCCGGTGGATTGCCAGCCCTTGAAATCCACCGAGCCCTTGGCTGAATTCAGGGCGGCGATACTCAGCTCATCGAGCCTGCGGTTGATCAGATCGAAACGCAGCGAATACTCCAGGTCATCCATGACAATTTCCCGGATACTCTGCAAGGATCCGGCGCTGTCCGCCAACCCCGGAGTTTCGACCGGCATGCCGGCAATCACTACCTTATATTTATGAATCCGGCTAGAAGTGATCCGGGTATAGATTTCACCGCGCGGAAGCTCGCTGGGAGGGGCCTGGGCGAAGAGCGCCAGGGGAAGGAAGAGCGCGCCGGAAAGCAGGACGGAACCGAACAGCTTGAGCAAGATACTCCCTTTCACATAGGATTGAAAACGAAATCGATATGGACCGTCAGTTGCGCATCCGTGTAATCCGGCGGCAGGGGGACCAGTGGGCTGGAATTGACCACCGCGCGCAGGGCGGCCCGGTCGAATGAGGGAATCCCGCTGGATTGCTCCACCCGGGAGTCGGTTATCGTGCCATCCCGCAACACCCGGAAATATATGGTCGCCTCGGCCGTTTCGTTGTACGGGTTGCGCCAGTTGCGGCTGATCTTGTCGATCATCAGCCGCAGATACCAGGGATACTCGAACTGCTCCTCGCTGCGCACGCCGGAAAGGGCCTGGCTGGACTGGCCCTGCTTGTTCGAATTCACCTGCGGAGCCGTAGTCTTGGCTGTCTCGGCCTCTTTTTTCTTCGGCCTGAGCTTCTTCTTCTGCTCCGGCGGCGGCGGTATGGTCTCCGCCTGGACTTCCGGCGCGGTCTCCTCGGGCGGGGCCGGCTCCGCCTCCGGCATGGCGATCAATTGCACCTGGTAGACCTGCGGTATATTGATATACCGGATTTCCTTGCTGCAGGTAGTCCAGAGAGAGAGCATCAGCGCGAAATGGGCTGAGAGCGATATGATAAAGGCTTTGCGCATTTATCCCCGCCGGTAATGAAAGCCGAGGCTTCCAATTAGTGTTTTTTCAGCGCCTGCGCAGCCCGCCAGATACCGGCTCCGACACCAGGCCGATGGCCTCGAAACCCGCCTGGCGGATCGATCCAATCACCAGCATCACTTTACGGTAGGCGATATCCTCATCCGCGCGCACATACACCGCCTTGGTCTTGCTGGTCACATATTGCTGGGCCAGCTTATCGGGTAGGTCCTCTTCGGCGACCGCCACATCATCCAGGAAAATACCGCGGTCCTTGGAAATAGTGACCACCAGCCCGGAAAAGGTGAACGACTGGGCGACCTGGGTTTTCGGCAGGACCACCTCGAGCCCGCCCTGGAACAACGGGGTGGAAATCATAAAAATGATCAGCAGGGTCATGGTCACATCGACCAGCGAGGTGATATTGATCTCGCTCATCAGGCGGTCATCGAATTCTTTTTTGAACCTGGGCATCGGCTAAATCCGTCATGCGGATAAAGTATTTTTTCTCTTTGCGACAGTGTACTGCCGTGCGGTCTCAAAAGCCGCGTCCCAGCTCAGATATTCAGGCTGCTTTTATAAATTATCCCGGCCAGCTCGAGAGAAAAATTGTTGCAGCGGTCGAGAATCCGGCGCACCCGGTTGGAGAGGTAGTTATAGCCGACAACCGCCGGAATCGCCACGAACAGCCCGGCAATCGTAGTGGTCAGAGCATCCGCGATTCCCGGGGCCACCACCGAGATATTGGCCGATCCTTTGGCCGCGATATCGAGAAAGGCGATCATGATCCCCCAAACCGTTCCCAGCAGACCGAGAAAAGGGCTGATCGTGATGATAATGGCCAGAAATACCAGGTAGCTGCGCAGGCCCTCTCCCTCCTCGGCCACGGTGCGCTCGAGAGCCATCAGCAGGCTGTCCCGCATCATGACCGTGGGATCGAAGGCGGTCTTATGCTCCTCATTCTTGGCGATCAGCCGGCGGAGCTGCCGCACCTCCTGCACCGCGACATTGACCATCGCGGCCACCGGGGAGCGCACCAATCCCTTGCCGGCCTCCTGGATCTGTTCCAGATCGCGCGCCTTGCGAAAGCGGGACAAAAATAAATCCATCTCGCGCTCGGCCCGCATGATTACCAGCATTTTCCGGCCCATGACCATCCAGCTCAGCACGGAAAACAGGCCGAGCAGGATCAGGATAAACTGGGCCTCTGGGCTGGCATAGATCAGCTTGTCGATAAACCGGTTGCCCAACCATGCCCCCTTTCAGGGAAATTTCCTTACAGTCCTATAATCTTCTTCGACTTGAGCCCGCGCACGCCGAACGCGTTGCGCGAATCGACAATCAGCTTGGCATTCTTGAGAATCATCTTGTAGTCATAGGCGCTGTGGTCGGTGGTAATTACCACACAGTCCGCGCCGGCCACCAGCTTCGGGGTGAGTCTCTGGCAGGAGAGGATTTTGTGATTCATCCGGAATTCCGGCACGAAGGGGTCGCTGAACTGTACCTCGCTGCCTTTCTGCTGGAGGAGTTTTACCACATCCAGGGCCGGGGACTCACGGATATCATCGATGTCTTTCTTGTAGGCGATTCCCAGGACCAGGATCCGCGAGCCCTTGACGCTGCGCTCTACGCTGTTCAGGGCATCAGCCACCTTGCGCACGACATAGGCCGGCATGCTGGAATTGATCTCGCCGGCCAGCTCGATAAACCGGGCATAGTAATTGAGACTCTTCAGCTTCCAGGACAGGTAGTGCGGATCGATCGGGATGCAATGTCCGCCCAGGCCGGGTCCGGGCATGAACGGCATGTAGCCGAAAGGCTTGGTCGCCGCGGCCTGGAGGACCTCCCAGACATTAATCCCCAGGACATCGCACATCAGCGCTACCTCGTTGACCAGGCCGATATTCACCGCCCGGAAGGTGTTTTCGAGCAGCTTGACCATTTCCGCCGCATCGGTGCTCGACACCCCGACCACCTTTTCCACGATCGGCGAATAGTAGGCGGTGGCGTGACGCAGGCACTCGGGCGTACAGGCACCGATTACTTTGGGGGTGTTGCGGATCGAGTAAATTTTGTTTCCCGGGTCCACTCTCTCCGGGCTGAAAGCGAGATAGAAATCCACGCCGGTTTTAAGCCCGGTCTCCTCCAGCATCGGCCGAATCAGCTCCTCGGTCGTGCCGGGGTAAGTGGTGCTTTCCAGGACGACAAGCTCATCGCGATGAAGATGCTTTTTTATTTGCTCGCTGGCGGCCAGGATAAAAGAGACATCCGGGTTTTTGGTTTTATTAAGCGGCGTGGGTACGCAAATCGACAGCGCATCGGTGGTCTGGAGCACATCGAAATCGGTCGTCGCTTTCAGCTTGCCTGCCTTGACCAGCGGTGAGACGATCGCCGGATCTACATCCGGGATATGGCTTCCGCGGTGATTGATCACCTTGACTTTCTTCTGGTCGAGATCGATTCCGGTCACGGAAAATCCCGCCAGGGCAAATTCGACCGCCAACGGGAATCCCACATAGCCCATGCCGATAATGGCAATTTCGGCCTTGCGCGATTCGATCTTCTGTATTAAATCCAAGAGCCACCTCTGAAAGATAGATTTTTATTGGCGCACTGGAAAGGTCATGGAGAAAAGCTTTATTAAGCCAGAAAATTTAATTTTCGACAACTCGCAAGTCAATAAAAACCCCCGCCTCGGAAAGTAACTCCCCTTTAATAATAAAATTATTGCGCAATACCTGAAAAAATATTATTTTTAGCTTTCTTATTTTTTAACGGAGAATCAATGGCTAAGATATGTGAAATTTGCGGGAAAAAACCGGTCTGCGGCCACTCGGTATCCCACGCCAACAACAGGACCCCGCGGCGTTTCTTGCCCAACCTTCAGCGGATCCGGGTCAATGTCGGCGGAGTCAACCGCCGGATGCTGGTCTGCACCCGCTGCATAAAGGGTGCAAAGGTGGCCAAAGCAGTTGTAAAAGCAGCCGTATCCGCCTGATCCGGAAGCTTTCCGGCTCTTCCCCCCGCCTTTCTGTCCCGGACATCGCTCCGGGCCATGAAACTGCCGGTCAACTAATTGAAGGCTCGCATTCCAGCACCCTCCAGGGGTGCAGCTCTGCGGGCTTTTTTCTTTTGTACAAAAGCGGATCCAGTTCCACTCCCGCCTCGTCCAGGCAGTCCAGGAACCTCTCTCCCGGTTCCACTGCGGCGCGGGCCAGAGGGGCGGCCAGAGTTCTGTCGCCCAGAGAGATAACCGCCTGCGCCACGGCTTCCGCCGGCGACCCGGCCTGCAGTTCTACCCGGGCGCCCGGCCCCGAGAGGTCTCGCCTGAGCTGACGGATGGCGGCCTTGATCTCACCGGGCCGGAACATCGACTCATCCTGCCAGGCGGTCTGCGGCTTGGGCACGAACGGGTTCAGGCTCACTTTCAGCTTCATGCCGGTCCCGGCGCACGCGGCCAGCTCCCTGATCTGGCGCGCCAGCTCCTCGCGGTCGGCCCGGCTCTCTCCCGGCAAGCCGATCATATAATAGAGCTTGAGGCTCTCGAAGCCCTCCCGCGACATCAGCTCTACTACCTCGAACAGGCGCTCGCGGCTGTAGCGTTTCCCGATCCGGCTCAGCAGCTCCGCGCTGGCTGTCTCCGGGGCGAGAGTCAGACCTCCGACACCGCATTTTTTCAATAACTCAAGCAGGGAGCGGCTCACCGTATCGACGCGCAGCGAGGAGATCCCGAGCCGCAGTCCCCTGGCGGCCGCGGCCTCGAGGATAGCCTCCAGCTCAGGATGGTCGCAGAGGTTCGCTCCTACCAGCCCCGCGGAGCGGGCCTGCCGCGGAGCGCGGGAAAGCGCTTCGATTACCCGCTCCGCCGGCACCGGACGGTAAGGCCGGTTCACCCGGCAGACCAGGCAGAACCGGCAGTTCCAGCGGCAGCCGCGGGCCACCTCCACCATGAACATACGCTTGAAATGCGTGGTATCCGAGACTATCGCGCTGTGGGCCGGGGGATCGAGGCGGCTGTTCACCGCCCGGCGCACCGTGGCCGGGGCCCGGCCGCTTGCCGGAAATGGCGCCACCGGATAAGGCCCCTTCTCCGGGCGGGTCTCATAGAGGGCCGGGATGTAGAAGCCCTCCCGCGCGGCCAGCGCTTCGAGCAGGTGCTGACGGGGCCAGCCGCGGCTGAAGGCCTCCAGCCACAGCGCCGCGAAATCCGGCGCCAGCCTCTCGGAGTCGCCGATAGCGCAGACATCGATAAACGGTGCCAGCGGCTCCGGGTTGGCGGTGATCACCGGGCCACCGCAGATGACCACAGGGGCTCCCTCCCCCCGCTCCGCCGCGTACAGCGGGATTCCGGCCGCGGCCAGCGCCCGCGGCAACATCAGTGTTTCCTGCTCGTAGGAGATCGAGGCGGCCAGCACCTTGAACTCCCCGGCCTTCCGGCCGCTTTCCAGGGAGAGCCACTCCCCGGCCTTGTCCAGCCCCCCGCGGCCGAGAAGGAAAAGCCTTTCGCAGCGCACCTCCGGCAGGCTGTTGAAAATCCGGTAAACGGTCTGGAAGCCGAGGCTGCTCATGGCCACCGGATAGGGGGAAAGGGCCGCCAGCCCCACCTCGCATGGACAATAACCGGATTTCAGGAGCGTTCCAGTCTCCTGCGCCAGGATAGCGCCGCGCAATTTTTCCATGTTCGAATAACCGGACATTCCGAATTTCCAATCTGGCGGAACCCATCCACCTTTCCTAAAGGCTTTACCCTTCAATCAGCTCCGTGGCCGTCTTTGAAATATGCCAAATGCCGGCCGGCAGTTAAAGAAAAATTATCCTTAACGCTCGGGGGTATTAAGCGCTCCAGTCCGCGGGAATAAAAAAGGCCTGGGATAATCAGGCCTGATATCAGCATTCCGCTATGTAATTTTAATGGAGCGAATAGAGTTGCCCGGGCCCGGACGGAAAAGCATTCGGACGGCCCGCGTCCAGCTGTTTCAGTAAGGGTTATGCCGGTCCCGTTCCGGCAGACTGGGCTTGACCCGGGTCCGGCCGCCGAAAATCTTGCCTTTGAGTATAAACGAGTCGACCATGTTGAGGAAAAAGACCCCCAGTGCCGCATCGATCATATAGCCGCCGGCTTTGTAACGGGACTGGCCGATGTTCACCCGGTCCTGGTAGAAGGGGCGGTCGGACCCGGTAACCGCCTGATCGTAGAACTTCTGGCCGGAGCTGCGCAGCATATACCCACCGATGAACAACCCGGCTGTAGCTCCGAGGACCGTATAACCGGTCCACATTGTCTTGGGCTCAGCGGTCTGAATCATCCACCAGCCGGGGACTACATAGCCGACAAAGCCTTTCGATTTGGCTTCCTGGATCAGACGGAAACTGTCCAGCGCCGCCGCCTCTTTGGTGCGCAGAAGCTGCAATTCGAGGTCCTGTTCGCGCTTTTTCGCTTCGCTCAGTCGGACCAGGTTTTCTGCCTTAGCCAGCTCGGGGTTCATCTGCAGGGCTTTCTGGGCAGCCAGGCGGGCCTGTTCGTACTGGTGATTGTCGTAATACGACAGGCTGATCAAGTACTGGATATCCACGTTTTCAGGCTGGCTCTTGAGCACGATCTGAAAGTTTTCGATCGCCCGCTCGAACATCAGTTTCCGGCGGTATACATCCCCCAGGCCCTGCCTGGCCTTGATATTATCGTAGTCCAGGCTGACCGCCTGCCAGTATTCCTTTTCCGCCTCATCCAAAAGGTTCATTTCCAGGTACTGGTCGGCGCGGGAGACATGATCCGCCGCCAGGTAAAGGTTCTCGACGGATTGTCCCTCCGCCCGCAGCGTGGCATGGGGCCAGAGCAGAAATGCCGCGCACGACAGTGCGCAAGCTGATAACTTTATCGCGTTCATTCGATCACTCACCTTCCCTGCTTTGCGTGATCAGCATATCTATCCTGGTCAGGAGCTGTGATTGATAGTTTTCCGCGGCTGGATCGAGCGTCCCGTTGGGGTCCGCGATCGCCGCGGCCAATGAATCTTGCCCGAGATTGAAATAGGCTTCGGCCAAAACCGCCTCGAGGTCGGCGGCGTTGATCGAGCTCTTATATTCGAAGACAAACTGGGAATCGACCGCCAGAGCCTCGAGCACATTGTCTCTGACGCGCGCAAAATCAGGCGGCGTGATATCCCGATAGGCCAGGCCCAGTCCGGCCAGCGCGTTGACACTGTCTTTCGCGGTCCTGGGCGTCCTTTGCAGGGCGCTGTTAAAATTGCTTACCGCCTTGACCAGGGAGTCCTGCATGGCCAGACTCCAGCCCAGGCCGATATAAGCCTCGGGCCAGAGCTTCTGAACATCGATCGCCAGGGCATTGCGGAATCCAAGCGCCGAGAGCCCGTATTGGCCGCCGCTGAACAATCCCCAGGCATTGGATACGTCGGCGAGATAAGCCGGCTGGGGGTCGTAATCCGGCGCGGACGGTGTGCTGCAGCTGCAGGCGATCAGGCAGAGCACGAATGTGATAAAAACTTTCTTCATAATTTTAAAGCTTTCCCTTTGATAGGATTCTGCTCTCGATTTCAGCGCAACAGTACCATTTTCCGGGTGACAGTCATCCCCGGGGCGGTCATCCGGTAGAAATAGACGCCGCTCGGCAAGTCCCGGCCGTCATCGGCCTGGCCTGTCCATTGCACCGTATGGATTCCCGCCGCCTGGGGGCCCTCGACAAGAGTACGGACCAGGCTGCCGCGCAGATTGTAAATTTTGATTGACAGGTTTTCCGCCGGTCCGCTTCCCGGCACGCTGAAAGTAATAAAAGTCGAGGGGTTGAACGGATTAGGCGCGTTCTGGGCCAGTGAATATCCAGCCGCTTTCGGCAGATCGGTGGTTGAATAGCCGGCCGCCCGCAAGCTGAAAGTGCCCAGCTCGCCGGTCCGGGCGCTGTAAATCCCGGCAGCCGGATCGTAAACCGTCTCCAGCGGCAGCCAGCGGCCCTGCTGCAGGATGCAAATCACCGGCCGGATATCGGCCTCCGCTCCGGCGCTCCGCAGCGACACGGTTGCGAAAGTGGCCAGGCCGCCTTCCAGGGCGCTGAAAGTAAAACTGTTGCCCGCGCTGATCAGGGCAAGGTCCTCCGTGGCGGCGTCTCCCAGCCCGGATAAAGCGGCCAGGCGTTCTTTCAGCTTTTCATTGGCGACCACCG
>MFIX01000121.1:39195-52773 GCA_001780825.1 Candidatus Glassbacteria bacterium RIFCSPLOWO2_12_FULL_58_11
AGGGCCGAAGCGTACGTGTTCGAGTACTCGCCCGTCGTCCCGGCCAGATTGACGCCGCTGACCGAGAGCAGGAAAGAGGAGCGCGTCGAGTACTGGGCGCGCCAGATATCGTATGTCCCTACCTGGCTGACAGATATGTTCTGCAGGTTGATAGTCAGAGCAGGGGTCGAGCGCAGCGGCTCGGAGGCGATTATATAAATCGTGATATGCCCCGTAAATACCGGATTGCGGCTGAGCAAAACCACGAAATCCGGACCTTGACCCTGATAGGAAGTGAGGAGTTTGAATTTAAACGGACTACGGCAGTTGACCGGGAACCCCGAGGCTCCCCGCGCCACCACTTTCCACCAGTAGCTGGTATTGTCGTTCAGGTTGGACACGCTCAGGGATGTATCGGTCAGGTTCTCCACCTGCGATACCACGTTGTTGAAGGTAAAGAGGCTGTCGAGCGACAGCAGGAAATCATAGCGCAGGACTTCGGTAGAATCCTGGGTGTCGCTGGACTTCCAGATAAAAGTCGCTGTAGTGGTGTTGAGCGTATCGTTGTTGCGCGGGCTGACCAGGTCGAAAACCGAGGGCAGATCGGCGCTGTTGGGATCGAAGGAGCGGCTGAAAATCAGGGTGTTCCGGCGGTCTTCCTCGGCCACATAAAGATCGGGGCGATTATCGTTGTTGATGTCGAGGGTCGCGGCGAAGCGCGAATTGGCGCTGTAGGAGGGCATCATTTCCGCCGGGGCCTCGTAAAAGAAACCTTTCGAATCGTTGAGGATCAGCCGGTTGGGTTGGCCGGAGTTGGAATAATAAATATCCACGTAGCCATCCGCATTGGCATCGAAAAACTTCACGCCGAAAGTGTTGTCGCTCTCCGCGGGCAGCCGGCTCTGGTCTCTGGCGAACGCTCCCTTGCCGTCATTTATGTAAAGCTCATTCTGCTGGGTCTCGCTGCAGCCGACTATCAAGTCAAGGTCTCCATCGTTATCGACATCGGCCAGATCGCCGGCCCGCGCGGTCGGGGCCGCGCCGCTGGAGAGCTGACGGTACTGGAAGACTCCCTTTCCGGCATTGCGCAGCCAGTAATGCTCCTGCGCCCGGTTGATCACCACGATATCAAGATCCTTGTCGCCGTCCAGGTCTCCGGTGACCGTCCAGACGCTCTGGCTGAGCGGCTCATTGGCAATCTTCAGGTCGGTGACATCGGTAAAAATTCCGGACCGGTTGTTGAAAAGGAGCCGGTTTTTCTGGCCTCCGGGAGCGTTGTTCGCGATATAGAGGTCGACCGCCCCGTCCCCATCGAAATCCTCAGCCACCACGCAGGTCGAGTTCCAGGTTTCCACCGGCAGATAAGTTGTGCCGGTCGGCGCGTAGAGATTCAGGGTCACATTCTCGAACCGGCCGCGGCCATTGTTGAGGTACAGGCGGCTCTGGCTGCCATCATTGGTGAATATCAGGTCGAGGAAGTCATCCGCGTTGACATCCGCCACCGCCACATGCGTGGTGTTTTCAGAGGGCTGATTGCCCAGGGCATCGAATGTGTTGTCCTGCAGGCCGATACCGGGATTGAAAAAATAGACCTTGTTCGGCTGGCCGTAGTTCGCCACCACGATATCGAGATTGCGGTCATCGTTGAAATCGCCGAAATCGGCGTGCCAACTCCGGGTGACATCCGTTGTTCCGAGGCGTGCGGTGGTATCGGCAAAAGTCACGCTGCCTAGCGAACCGGAACTCAGCACTTCATAGGTGAATATATCGGAATTCGGCGCCAACCGGGGGTCCCGCTCCACTCCGCCCAGCGAATCGCTTACCTGGATGAAATACTCGACGCGGCTCCCCGGCGGCCGGTTGGGGATATAGCCCCACCAGGCCGAGCCGAATTGCTGCATCTTGACATCGAAAAATATCGGCCCTTCATCCAAGTTGCGCCATTTGAGAACAGCGGAGAGGATCCCGACATTGGAACTGATCCGGGTCTCGATCCGCACCGGCAGGATGGAATTAAGCGTATTCAGCGCATCGGTCGTCCGGTTGATACCCATCCGGGGCACCCCTGTGCCACCTTCCGTTAGGATTTCGAACCGGTAGGGCGGAATAAACGTACTGGCATGAATGCTGTCCGGCTTGGAGGAACGGTGTCCGGCGGTATCCTGGGCGACGACATAATAGTTGACTACGGAGTTTACCGGCTGCCCGGGAATATCGCCGTTGAAGTTGTCCGTGCCTGTGGCCCGCACCATGTCCACGGTGTCGGCATAGATCGCGCGTTGAATAGTCCAGAGAAGCTCGGTCCGGACCGTGAAATTATCGACCACCCGGCTGGTTATCCGGTAAGGTCCGGCGTTATCCTGGGTATTGGGATACTCGGTGGTGAAATAAATGAACGGCGCAACCGTATCCAGGGCGATATCCGCATTCAGCGGCGTGATAAATTCCACCGTGGCGAACGTATCCAGAGCGGTACTGTCCGGAGCGGACATGTTTAGCGCTTTTATACTTTTCGGCTCGGCGACATCCGAATAGACCAGGCCCCAGACCTTGCCCTCGGCATCGGTTGGTTTCTGCGGTTGAAGATATCGTACACCCCGGTCGGGCGTGGCCCGGATAGCGATTTCAACATTTGGGATAGGCTGGCCGTCTTTATCCAGAACGGTAACGTTGACCACCGAGGCGCTGATATTGTTGGCCAGCACCGGCCCGGTGGCGGTGATAATTCCGCGGTTCGCCCCCTTGCGCTCATCAGTGACTTTAAAGATACCCAGGTCCTGAAAATTTCCGGTGCCGCGCTGGACCGTCAGCAGGACGCTGTCCTGAAGTACTCCCTGGCTCTGGCTGAGGAACTTGAGGTAGAGCCAGGTGCTTCCAGCGAAGTATTGGGCGGTCTGTCCGTTCAGTTGGCGGTAGTTGGCGATGTCCATGACAAATCCGCCGTCCGAACGGGTCAGGACCGCTACCCAGCCCGTGCTGTCCACCAGAACATTGCCGCTCACTGTTCTGAACCACTTGTAATAGGAAAGCACGATTACATTGTCCAACGGCTGGTTGGTAAACTGGTCCGCGGCGGTACCAACCAGCAGCAACGGAGTGGGCGGCAGTTCCTGCTGCACCGTGTGGACGGAATCATACCAAAGCGCGCTGTTGGCCTTTTCCAGTCCATCCGAGCGGACTTTATAGTAATAGGTCGAATCAATATCCAGTAAAGCTATATGAACGAAGTGCACGAGGCTCGGCGACGGGAGGCTGTCGCTCTTGACCAGGGTCAGATTGGACGGCGATTTGCCGTAAAGAACCTGGTTGGTCGTAGTAGGACGGTTGGTGCGCCAGGTAATGGTGAAAGTGTTGCCCCTGAAATTGGAAAGCTGGATGTCGCTAATCTGCAGCGGTACAGTCTGGGCCATCAGACCGGAAACGGTCAGGAATAAGGAAAGCGTGAGAAACGAAGATATATTCAACAAGGATTTCAGCGGACAGCGCATGTTTGTTTTCCCGGATTAATTTAAGATTCTTCCCTCTGTCTCAGGCCGTTTGTTTCAGTAATTTTAAAAGCTCCAGCAGATCGAAAATGTTGATCTTCCCGTTGGAATCCACATCGGCGGCCCCGAACTCGCGGTCATCCGCGGGCACCTGGGAGCCGCCGAGGATTTTCAGCTGATTCAGCAAATCGAAAATATTGATCGCTCCGTTTCCATCGATATCGCCCTTGATCACGCCGGAGGGATCGAAGACATCGATCACTTTCGGCTGAAGCGCGGAACCGCCGGAGCCCGGCACGACAAAGGAGCTGTCGCTTACCGCGGTCCAGTAGTTGGCGATGTAATCGATATAAAACATGTCGCCCGAGGAGGGATAATAAAGCAAGCCGTCCCGGGCCAGAAAGTCCGTATAGTTGGTGATCCAGTAACCCGGACCATCGGCTATATTGCTTATGGTGAGCAGCGTCCTGGCCAGTGACGGTTCGTCTCCCTGCCGCGCAACCCTGATGCGAACCAGCACGCGTCCCAGAACATTGCTGTTCTCGTCTACCACCAGCTGGCGCACCGATGCCGGCAGCGCGTAGTTGGAAGTCTGAAGGGTTTTGAAAGAATACATCTGGCCGCCGTTGTCCCAGACGACTCCTCCAGAGCTGAAACGGAATTTGTAATCCGTATTCGGTTTCAGGTCCACCAACTCGACATAGTGGACCACGGATAGGGACAAATATGAATCATTAAAGGTCATCACCGTATCGGTGGAACTCACTTCAACCCAGTTATCGGTGGTTTTTTGGTCCGTGACCCAGGATACCACGGCGGTGCTCAAGGTGAGATTAGTGACCTCCATGAATTTCATGTCGATATCCGCCGCCCGCGCCGTCCCGGGCAGACCGGTCACGCCCGCCAGCAGAAGCGCGGCCGGGATAGAAGAGTATAAATGCGCTTTCAGGCTCATTCCGCGTTCCCCTTAAATATTCGTGAACTTTGAAAAAGGACTGCTTATACCGGAATTATTTTCAGTGGAATTAACTGCAATATATATACCAATCATCACGGAAAATTGATCCCCTTGCATACAATCGAGTTATCGTCCGGGAAGTCAAAGCTGCGCTACATTATTTGCCTACCTGAGCCGGTTGAAATTGAAAAATCCGAGCCCTGGAAATTCCCTTCGGAGGTCTGAAATTTTATGCATTTATTCCCCGCCAGCTCCAGCGGCCGCTGACAGAATCGGACATTATTCACTGCACACGTTAAAAAAAGGGCGCCCTTCCGTTCAGGAAAGGCGCCCTCTCGCGACGCAAGACTTCAGGCGAATCCCCCATCCAGCCTAGATCATTTTAAGATGACCATCTTGCGTGTTGCCTTGTAAGTCGGGGTCGTCAGGCGATAGAAATAGACCCCGCTGGGAACTTGCTTCCCGGCGCCGTCAGTTCCGGTCCACTGGACCCGGAAGTCTCCGGGCTCCATCCGGCGGTCGACCAGGGTGGAGACCAGTTGTCCGCGAAGGTTGTAAATGTCCAGCCGGACCGCCACCGGACCCGAGCCCTCCGGAATCGAGAACTGGATCGTCGTCGAAGGATTGAAGGGATTCGGGAAATTCTGCGCCAGTGCATAGGCCTTGGGCAGGCTGGCGGAAACAGGCTGCTTTTCCTGCGTGTTCTGATCCGTCTGGCCGCCATTCTGGAGGTCGAGAGCGATATTGTGCGGGCTGCCGGGCTTGACCGTGGCAGCGAATACCGCGCTGAAAGCTCCGCCGATGACTGTCAGCTCGACTTTGTCACCCTCCTGCCAGGCGTACACCAGCCCGGTTCCTTTCTCCTTTAGGTTGGCCAGGTTGACCAGCCAGTAACCGTCCTTGTCGCTTATCGCGCTGAGGTAGCTGCTTTCGCCGTTACCCGCCGAGCGGGTAAGCTTGATCAGGACAAGCATACCGGGCAGCGGATGTCCAGCCGTGTCGACCAGCCGTCCGTACAGGCTGTATGGTACCATGCCTGTGCCGATAGGCGCGGTGGTAAAGCTGCCTTCGGCATTACCCTGAACGAGCGCGCCGGAAGAATTCTCGAGGCGGTAAACATATTCCGTCTCGGGTTTCAGCCCGGTTACCTGAGCATAGCTCATGCCGAAAGCGAGCTTGTTCGGCGCGGAGGTTATAACCAATTCACCCGCGGCGTCCTTGCGGCTGAGCCGGATTCTTCCGGGATCGGCGCTGCCGGTCATCCAGCTCAACACCGCGGCCGAGCTGGAGATATCGGTGACCTTCACCACTGCGGCGGAAACCTTGCCGTCTTCCATGCCGGCCAGATCGATGACTATGGCGCCGGGGACATCATTCCCCGCCGCATCGCCGTCGTTGGTCGAGGCCAGCAGCAGAGTGGGACCGTTGGGGTTCCAGCTCGTGGCGGCAGTCACTCTGAGGATATAACCCTCGCCGGCCTGGAAGGAGAAATTATTGGGACCGATAAAAGTGGTGCCATTCTTGAGAAAGGTTTCATAATTCTGCAACTGAGAATTGAAACGAATGATCTCCGTGGCGGATACCACGTTCTGCAAAATCGATTGGGCATCCCAGGGGTAGAACAACTGATTGTCCATCCCCGGCAGCGAAATGAAATTGAGTCCGGCGGCGGCAAAATTCACCGTACCCAGCTGGCTCGTGTACGCCGTGCCGTTCAATTTCACTTTGGTCTCGCTGCTCACCTCGACAAAGTAGCCCTGATTGACGACCAGGCTGAAATCGGACGCACCGATGAAAGTGCCCTGCGCGCTCCGGGTGATCGATTCCTGCGTGGCGGTCGAGGCGACATAGCGAGTTATCGACGGGGTGCCGCCGCTGATCTCTGAAAGGAAGGCATGCGCGGTTGAAGGCTCGCCGCGATTAAGTTTGAGCGGCGGTCCGATCAGGTTGAGGCCGGTATTGAGCAACAAATTGAATTCCACGAGAGGCACAAGCTTGGCATTCGCCACGACCTGCGTCTGGCCGCTGGCGGCCCGGGTGGCCTGCAACTGCTGGAAGCCTTTTTCAGCGCCATCGAAATCGAACAGCATGTAGTCGCCCTGAGCGTGGTTGAAGCTGCTGCCGTCCGATTTCTTCAAGTTGCCCAGTTCCAGCACCCAGGTGCTGTCGCTGGACACAGTCGTGACTATCGGCAGAGAGGTGTCCGCGGGATCGTCGCTCTTGACCAGCCGCACGGTTACCGCCGCATCGGTAGCCGCTCCGCCGGAGTAATACACTTTACCCTGCACGCTGAAAAGGTTGCTCGAGGAGCCAGCCGAAGACAGCGTATGCAGACGGAAAGCGTCGAGTCGACTGTTGTTGGCCACAGTCGCAATATCGATCTTCTTGGGCCTGTAGGGGCCGTTCTCGTTGCGCAGGCTGTCGGCTACGTATATCCCGTTGGAAGAACCGATAAAGAAGCGGTAAACAGTGGACGGCAGCAGGTCCGTCAATTGAATCACATGCACCCCGTCGGTGAAAGCGGTCTCATCGTGAAAGACCTGCACCGTAGCGGGGATCTGCGTCATCGTACCGTTATCGTTTTCCACAAAAGTCGGGACAGAATAACTTCCGCCTCCCGCGTGAATATCCAGAGTATCGCTGACCGATGCCAGAACCACGCTGTCGGCACCGGTAAAATTGGTGCGGTAGCGGATGGTCGCGCTGGTTGAAGTTATGCTCACCACTTCAAGGTTTTCGAAGCCGGCCGAATCCACCAGCACGGTGAACGGGAAAGTGGTGAATCCGCCATAAATCGCGGTCTTTACGAGTATCGTATCCGCCACCAGGTAACTCTGTGTCGAATCTAGCTTGGCCGGCGGCACGCCAGACGGAACAGTGGCGACAATCTGATTTTTGGACCAGGCGATAATGTTCGCCCGGATATTCAGCCGCACCCCGTTGGTGGTGGCGTAGAAAACCACCTGGCTGGAATCCGGTCCGCTCTTGTTAAACAGGCCGAATCCGCTGCCGTAAATGGTGAACTGATGGTTGATTGACCCCGAAGCCGGGTCCACCTTGGAAATGACCGGAGCCGGAGCTACCCGGAACAGAATTGTCTGTTGGGTCGATTTCGGATCCGAGGTGTAGCTGTCACTCGCGGTTATCGTAAAGCTGTAGGTAACCGTATCCGATACGTTGGGCGTAAAGACGTTCAAGCCGGTATTGGCGTTCAGCGTACCCTGGTGATTGCCGCCATGGGTAAAGGTCAGCGGATTCCCCAGGCTGTCCCCGATCAAAAAGTCGGGATCGTAAACGTAGCGCGAAAAATATGTACTGTCTGTCTGGCCGTTATTCAGCGTGAACGGCTGAACCGTTTGTACGCTGTCCGGCTGAGATGTGGCCGGATTGGAACTATAGACCAGAGTGCTGTCCGAAGGGGTACTGGAAGAATCGGCATCCCAGATCGGCGCGCGGTTCTTATTGCGAACTTTGAGGGCAAAAGTATCCGCCTTTATCGTGGTCCCGTCGGAAACCATTACGACCAGGGTATCCGCTTTTTCAACACTGGCAGCCAGGTTAAAGGGGATTTGCAGGCGGATTCTAATAGAAGTCGCGGTTCCATTGCCGGACACCGTGGAAGTAGTATCGGCTAACAGCGTATCGACAGTACCGGCCCTTTTGATGAACTGATTGAATCCGGCAATCCTGTCTGCGGAGGTGCTGCCTTTGGACACACCCAGGAGAGTGCCCCCACCCAGCATGCCGAACCCGATAATATCATTGGTTTCACCCTGGAGGCTGTCCTGGTCTTCGGCATAAACAGTTACAATAATGCTGTCACCCTCGAAAACGCTCCAGAGGGTATCCGGCTGCCCTAACAGATAATTATAGGTCTTGGTCTGCTGGATCCCCAGGGAATCTTTGCGCAGCAATGTCCGTCTGGTGAACCTGGGAGACGGATTGGGCAGCGAATCGTTAACCAGGATAAACAGGCTGTCCATGGCGCTGTTGTTGCCCCCCGTACCATCATCGACGGCTTTGAAATAAATCACGTAAAGGCTGTCCTTAAGCTCGCCCAAGGCGTATCCCACAGCCCCGGTTTCATTACCGGCGGTTGTCTCGCTGGTTGTCGTGCCGTTTGAGATATTAGCGTCAATGAACCAGAGGCCGCCATGCTGAGAATCGTCCGTTCCGCCATCGCCCTGGACAAAACTGGGTACCCAGCGGAACTGACCCGCGGCGGTAAAGCTCGCGCCCGCCGGCTTGTTCAAAATCTCATAAGTCACATTGTTTGCGCCGTCATTGCCAGCCGTTCCGTTCCCATCCTGGCTCATGAAGTTGCGGCCTGTATAGTTGCCATCAGCCGCACCCGCATCATAGCTGGTGACCATCTTGTTGTTGGGATCGATAAAGCCGGTAATGTCGATCTCCAGAGTATCGCCTTCATTGATCGCGATAAATCCGTTGGCGCCGGTATAATTGGGATAAGAGCCATTGCCGCCGAGATCATCCGTATCGAAGCTGTTGGTCGGCCAGCCGGTAACAGGAGCAAAGGCCCCTAGAGAGGCAACGGAGGCCAGCCCATAAGCCGGGAATGTCGAATCCGCACCATATTCAGTGCCACCGAGGGTCAGGCGGCTGCCGCTGTCATTGCCCCGAGCCTTGCGGTTCGTGTTCGGGTCTCCTCCGACTGTATATCCTTTGAACCCCAGATTGTTGTTGGCCCCCCTGTAGGCGAAATCGCCGCCGTAGAATACCTTGTGGTTGACGGAGTAATCGCTGTTGATCAGACTGGCGGCATTACCGTCGTCCGGAGTGACGATCTTAAAGGTCGTCGGAACCGGCGCGGTGTTCTGGGCCAGCAACAAATTGGCCCCCAGTAAGACCAGCGAAGCTGCTGCGGCGGACATCGCCATTCGGAATCGAACGAGCATGGCATCCTCTCCTTGAGAAGTGTAGTTTAATCCGTTAAACCAGACGTAATATTTCAGGATCGTGAATACTATTTGCCCGATATGTTCTGCCAACCTTGGGCAACATATATGCCAGTATTGCCTTGCAAATGTTATCTTCTTGTATTTTAAAGAGATGCAATTTTTCCGCGGAATATTATCTCCTTTATTTTTATATTAATGGCACTTTTTACCGACATATTTTCAATTAAATTTTACTGGGATCGGCATTTTTTGCCGTATCTTCCCGGAATTTTGCCACCGATCAGAGACGGGCTGACACAGGCATGGATCGGTGATTGTTCGTGCTTCAGGCTTGCAGGCTGGCAAAGAATCCGGTTTCAATATCCGGGTAAGCAAGCCGGCCGGTCATGTCCGGCGGGCAAGGGCCGTTCGCCCAGGTTTGTTTTGCATCGATTAACCGGACGAGCTGTAGGGCGGGGCAGAGTGATCCCGGGAACCAAGACTGGCAATTTTCTGTAGCGGGGATTCGATGAAACGTGGATTCAACATATTTGGAAAGAAAAAAAGCGGCCGGGACAGCAGTTGTCCCGGCCGCTTTCTGTTACCGCCTTGCGGTGAGCTCAGGCCTTACTTGAGCAGTACCATCTTGCGGGTAGCCACGTAATCGCCGGCCTTGACCCGGTAGAAGTACACGCCCGAGGCGACCTTCTCATTGTTATCGTTCTCGCCGTTCCACTGGATGACATAGCGACCGGGCTGCTTGGTATCATTGACCAGGTTCCGGATCACCTGTCCGCGGACGTTGAAGACTTTGAGCTCAACCTGCACGCCGGAGGTCCTGTCTTCGGGAATATCGAAGGCAATGGTCGTGGACGGGTTGAAGGGGTTCGGGTAGTTCTGGCCCAGAGCGAAAGCCTTGGGCAGAGCGACCCTGGCCGCTTCCTTCTTGTCCGTCGAGGCCACGCCATCGGTATCCGAGACCCGGATCACGTTCTGCGGGCTGTTGCCGCTGACCAGCGTACGGAACGAGGTCGAGGCATCACCGTAAACCGCGGTCACCTTAATCTCATCACCGGCTTTCCAGGCATAGACCGCACCGCTGCTGACCAGCTTGAGGTTGGCCAGGTTGGCGGTCCAGTAGCCTCTTTCATCGGTGAGTACCGCGATCGTGGAGCTGACCTCGTCATTACTCTTGGCGCTGAGATAGATCACCGCATCGGCCAGCGGCTGGCCGGTCTCATCGACCAGACGGCCGTACACCGTGTAAGGATCGCCGATGCCGATCTTGGCGCTCTTGAAGGTGAACGGATTACCGTTGTTATTATAGGTAATACCGTTGGAGACTATCTCATAGACGTACTCGGTCTCCGGTTTGAGACCCAGCAGCTGCAGCACGCCGACCCCGCCCTTGAGATCGCTCGCCTTGAACTGGGCCACGCTGGTTAAGCCTTCGGCGGCCTTGCCGTAGCGAACCTGGACGTTCATCGAGGTGTTGCCGACCCAGGAAATCTTGGCCGCGCTGCTGGTGATGTCAGTCAGGCGGATGTTGCGCAGCGCGCCGGTGCCGGCCGCGGCTGAGGCCTGGCTGAGATCGAGCGTCAGGGATGGCGTCACTCCGCTGATATTGTCGAACATCACGGAAGCATTGGCCATCTGCGTCGCCGTCGGGGTATTCATATCCCACTGGCTGGCCGCGGTTATATCGATGATATAGCCCTCGCTGACATCGATGGCGAAGTCGGTGCCGATGAAGGCGCTGGTAGAACCGTCGATAACCGCGGTATCATACTGCTGCGTATCCCGATTGTACCTGAAGATTTCGGTAGCGTTCGCGATATTGGACAGCATGGTCCTCGA
This sequence comes from Candidatus Glassbacteria bacterium RIFCSPLOWO2_12_FULL_58_11, assembly GCA_001780825.1. Classification (GTDB taxonomy): domain Bacteria; phylum Gemmatimonadota; class Glassbacteria; order GWA2-58-10; family GWA2-58-10; genus GWA2-58-10. Next base: position 50,373 of record MFIX01000121.1, read on the forward strand.
GCTCCAGGCGTAGAACAGACTGGAGGACTGGGCCGGACGAGCGATCCAGTACAGTCCCGGAGCCGGGAACAGCTTCACCGGCAATGCGGTACCGTACACGCTTCCGCTTAAATTCAGGAAGTTCAGCTGATCGAGCGACAGGAAGTATGCATCGTAGTAATTTCCATCGCTGTCGACCAGGTTCCAATCGCTGGCGCCGATAAACTGGTTGGAGCCGCCGGCGATGGTCTTGATGATAGTTTCCTGAGTCGCGGTCGAAGTGACGTACCGGGTGATCGACGGCGTCCCGCCGGTAATCTCCGTCAGCACCGCTTTGGCGGTCTGCGGCTCGGTGAGGAACAGGTTCACCGGGATACCGATCAGGTTCAGGCCGACTTTCAGACGGATGTCGTAATCCACCGCGGCCACGAGCAGCGTGGTCGCGCCGTTAAGGTTGACGATCTGCGGGGTTGTGGCCGCGCGGGTAGTGGTAAACTTGGTGAAACCAACATCCTTATCCGCAGCGATAGAGATAACCAGGTAATCGCCTTGCTTGTGCTGATACAGGCGGTCGCTAACGTCCGAGGTCGTGTCGATCACGGCATTACCCAGGTTCACAACCCACGAGCTGTCGCTGCCGACAGTAGAGGTCAGGGGCAGAGTCGTATCGGCGACATTGTCCTTATCGACCACCTGCAGCGTGACCACTGCGCCGATGGCCGCCGATCCACTGGAATTGACCACTTTACCGGCGACCGCGAAGGTCTGGCCATTGTTGTTCTGCTCCGGCAGGGTTTCCAGCAGGAAGCCCCTGATCGCGCCGTTACCCACATTGTCGCGGCTGATCTTGGCCGGGGCGTACGGACCATTCAGATTCCGGAGCGTATCGCCGAAGAACAGCTCGTCTTTCAGGGCGATAATGAACTGGTACTTAGTCGCCGGCACGAGGCCCTCGAGCGTGATGACATGGACCTGGTCCGTGGTCGAGGTCGAGCCTCTGAACACCTGCACCGTGGACCTGGTGTAAGTCAAGGTGTCCGCATTCGGGATCACGAAATAAGGCCAGTAATTACCGTTCGAATCCTTGAAGATATCGAAGTTCACGTTGGTTCCGGTAACATCCAGTGTGTCCTGGACAGTGGCGACAATCACGCTGTCGCTGCCGGTGAACGCGGTCCTCCATTTGACTACGGCGGAGGTCGAAGTAATATTCGAGGACTCCATCTGGTAAATCGTAGTCGAATCGGGCAGAGTGATCACGAAGGGATATAGTGTCGGCGAAGTGAAGACCGACGATGAAATCTCGATCGTGTCTGGGATTATCTGCTGCAAAGGAACGCTGAACAGAGAAACCGCGGCATTCCTCGGAATAGTGACGTTGATCCGGTCCCGGCTCCAGGAGTTGACGGTCGCCCGGAGGTTCTGGGCCTGGCCGTTGCTGTCACGCGAGCGGAAGACCACCTTGCTCAACGCCGTTGAATCGGAATCATCGAACAGGCCGAAGCCGCTGCCGAAGATCGTGATATCCTGCCCGGGATATCCGGTGAGCGGATATGTTTCCGCGACTTCCGGCTCCGGCGCTACACGCAGAGTCAGAGTAACGGTCGCGGTCTTCGGCGAGTTGGGATCCGTATCAGTGGCGCTGATCGGGAAGGTCTGGCTCAGCGTATCCAGGCTGGTCAGCAGAACTTCCAGCAGTCCGCTGGTTGTCGAGAAGAACGAGCCGAGATTGGAAGTCGTAGAATAGGTCAGTCCCGGTCCGAGCGAATCGCGAACCAGCGGGTCCGGATCGTAAATGTACTGGCTGAAATACAGCGAATCAGTCACGCCGTTGGTCACCGGGATAGGCGTAAAAGCCTCAACACTGTCCGGCTCGACAGCGGCCGGACTGAACGAGTACACCAGCGCGCTGTCGGAAGGCTTGGAGCTGGTGTCAGCATCCCAGATCGGGGGACGGTTGACGTTGGCGATCTTGAACAGCATCGTGTCGTTGACCGCGTTGGCCGACTCATCAGTCACCGATACCACCAGGCGAACTGTATCGGGCAGGTTATTTCCGAGCGTATCAGCGACATTATAACCCACCTGAATTCGCACTTTCAGTGCCCGCGGGCTTCCGCTGACCAGGACCGAGTTTGTATCCAGAGCCAGGGAATCAGTATGGCTGGACGGGCGCTTGATGAACCTGGCCCAGTTCGGCACACCGAAAGTCAAGGCCTGGTTCAGCCCGCCGCCTTGGGCGCTGTCCTGATCAGTGGCGTTGAATGTGATGACGATGCTGTCACCTTCGCTGTAGGACAACAGCGAATCCGGACTGAACTGAATGCCGGATTTCGTATAATTCACGACTGTGCCGTTCGGCCGCACCACATTGCGGGTAGTGAACCTGGGCGGCGGATTGGCGATCGAATCGTTGACCAAG
>MFIX01000122.1:0-17744 GCA_001780825.1 Candidatus Glassbacteria bacterium RIFCSPLOWO2_12_FULL_58_11
CGCCTGGCTTCCCTTGGGAGTGGATGCAGTCGTAATGCAGGAATACTGCAGGCAAAAAGGTGATGAAGTGTTGATTGCATATTCTCCGAAACCGGGAGAAAATATTAGAAAACGGGGTGAAGAATTCAAGAAAGGTGCGCTGGTGCTCGATGCGGGCACGCAGCTAACTCCCCCGGCAGTGGGACTGTTGGCCACGTTCGGCAACAGTTCCGTCGAAGTGTATCGGAAACCCGCTGTGTCGATTTTGACAATCGGTGATGAGCTGCTCACTCCTGGAGCGCGATGTAGAGGAGGAATGATATACGACTCCAATACTTACACCCTCGCCGCTGCATTGAAAGGGATGGGAATCGCAGAAATCAGCCTGAACCAGCTGAAAGATGACCGCCGGAAATTGAGAACAAGCCTCGAGAAGGAACTGGATAACTCAGACGTAATACTAACAGTGGGCGGAGTTTCGGTAGGAGAGTTGGACCTGGTTAAAGAAATTCTTTCAAACCTCGGGGTAGAACAAATTTTCTGGAAAGCGGCGATCAAGCCCGGCAAGCCTGTAATGTTCGGCAGATACGTACCCAGCAAGCATGCAAAAAAAAGCGGGAAACCGGACCCAAAACAGAGGGCAAAGCTCGTATTCGGGCTGCCAGGCAATCCGGTTGCCGCCCTGCTTGCATTTCAACAGTTGGTGAAACCCGCTTTACATAAAATGACGGGTCTGAAAGAACCCCGGATGATTATCCTGCCTGCCAGGCTTGCCGCGCCAAGGAACAAAAAGGCCGGACGCCTGGAATGGGTTCGGGGAGTCGTAAGGTTTAAAGATGGAAAAATAATGGTCTGGCCGACCGGAGGCCAGAGCTCACACATGCTCGGGGGATTAGCCGAGGCAAACTGCCTTATTCAACTGCCGGCTTCACAGACTCATTTTGAAGAGGGCCAGGAGGTGATGGTGGAACTGTTGAACTGGAACGAATGAGTTGCGAATAAAACAGGCCGGATAAAGCGCTTCTTTATGGACTACCACTGTCGAATTCATTGAGACATTTAAGGTTGCTTGAGGCAGTCTGATGTTTACGCCCACGCTTGACAACGATGCTGTCCTTTACAAGACAGAAAGACCCGGAGGAGTCAAAGGCAAATAGCCCTTGACCTTCCCCCTGAAAACAAGTCCAGAAATTGTTAGAGAAAGTGCTAAATTGTTGACTCACCTGAAAGGTAAAGGTGGCTGCCTTGCCCGGCTATTTGACTATTATTCTCATCTGGTGACTACTTTTCTGACGGTTTGTGACCATTTTTTCGATGCATATCTTTAATATTTTGCATATCTTGCATATCTTGTTTATTTTAAATGTTGGTTTGGCATGTGGTTGTACGGACATGTTTGATTTATAAGAAGTTAGATAAATTGCGAAAATACGCCTTACAAGCAGGAGGTCACTGGTTCGAATCCAGTAGTGCCCACCATTGATAATAAGGGGTTGGGAGCTTTTCCCAAGCCCTTTTTTGTTAGGATATTCAATGGAGTGAACTCCTTGTCCGGTCCAGGAGTTCACTCCAAAACGCCACTTAACAGGGGGGCCATTTTTTCGGATCAATATCAAAAATCCATTTTCAAGTATCTCTAAACCGGAGACCAAGATGGAAAACCGAATCAATCGCCGAAAGTTTCTGCAGGTTTCTGCTGCGGCAGGCCTGGCCTCATCTATGATCAAATCTGGAAAGGCACATGCAGCTAAAGACGGCAAAGTAAGAGTGGGTTTCACCGGCGTTGGCAACCAGGGCACCAACCTGCTGGAGACCTCCCTGGCCATGCAGGATATCGAGGTCCCGGCGATCTGCGATATCAACAAGGACAACTTGTCGCACGCCTTGGATCTGGTGGAAAAATCCGGCAGAAAAAGGCCGGAGGGATATTCGGCCGACCCCGAGGACTACAGGCGCATGTCTGAACGGGAGGATCTGGATGCCGTGCTGACGGCCACTCCCTGGGAACTGCATGTGCCAGTGATGGTGGATGCGATGAACAAAGGCAAGTACGCCTGTACTGAGGTGCCCGCGGCCTATACGGTGGAGGGCTGCTGGGACCTTGTTGAGACCAGCGAGCGTACCGGCATGCCCATGATGATGCTCGAAAACCACTGCTACCAGCTCAACAATACCGCCGTGCTACAAATGGTTCGGGCTGGTCTGTTCGGCGAACTGCTGCATGGAGAGTGCGGTTACCAACACGATGTGCGTTATCTAGGCGGCAAAGAGGGCAAGATTGGTGCGAACGGCGAGCTGCTTTGGCGCGGCAAGCATGCGATCACCCGAAATGGCGACCTCTATCCCACTCATGGCCTGGGCCCGGTAGCCCACTGGATGGATATCAACTGCGGAGACCAGTTCCATTATCTCACTTCCGCCGCCACAATCTCGCGGGGTATGAATACCGAGATTGCCAAAAGGTTCGGCAAGAACCACCCCAACGCTACCCGCGAATACGCACTAGGGGATGTGGTCACCACGGTTATCCGTACCCGCCTGGGTCGCACTATCACCATCAACCACGATACCCAGTCTCCGCGGCCGTATTCAAATATGACTAAAATCCAAGGCACCAAGGGACTTTATGTCGAATTGAATCGCAGTGTTTATTTCGAGGACCTCAGCCCTGAAATGCACCGCTGGGAGCCGTTCGATGCTTACGAGAAGAAATACGAGCACCCCATGTGGACCGCCTGGCAGAAAATCAGCGCAACCTTCGGGCACGGCGGCACCGACTACCTCAAGCTGCGCTCTTTCTTCGACGCAGTCAAGGATCGCAATCCGGTCCCCATTGATGTCTACGATGCTGTTGCCTGGAGTGTAATCAGCCCGCTATCGGAAAAATCTATCGCCAATGGCAGTGCCCCGGTTGAGTTCCCGGATTTTACCAAGGGCAAGTGGAAGACACGCAAGCCATGTTTTGGTGTTTGATATTGCCGGTAGCGCCTTTAATGCGGTCAGCTGATCTCAATTAATAAGTAGAATCCAGGTTACTGGGTTTGACCTGGCAGGCAAGACAGTTCTCCCACAGTACCTGCCAAGGTGTGACAAGACTTGGACTTTGATTAGATAAGGCGATTGGCAACGAATGTAAAACCCACCCCATACTAACCCGGCATCGGAGGGGAAAGGGCCAATCCTCTATAAGTTGACCTGTTAAATTTATCTGATGCCGTGCCGGGATTCAGTGGGAGGCGCGCAGAGCCTAAAATTGCAACCTGCCCCCAAAAAACACTATCACTAATTATGAGAGAACTAGTGGGTTGAGAACGGAGTTAAAGGTCTGGGTATGGCTCTCAAGCTTGGGGGTTTAAAGGTCTACATAGCAGGTGGCCGATAGCCCGAAGAACCGCGAGGTCTGATCTGATTATATTCTCTCCTCCAACTTTTCACCAGCCCTAGGTTACCAGCCACCAGCCGAGTTCGAAGCCCTGACCACTAAGCCTCCTGCTATGTACTTATTTCCAACGCATAGTGGCTAACCATATGGGTGCAGTCCAAATCTAGCTATTGTCCATTGAGCGTTGAATGCTATCTGCTAGACTTTCATAGATTTATAGCCATAAACTGAACACAAGCAGGATGGCCATAGAATAAAGAAACCAGCTGAAACCTTTTTTCATCCTGTGATTATCGATATTCAACGAGACACGCGCGCCAAGCTGCCCACCGGCGAAAACGATTACAGTCAGAAGAGTGGTGGTTTTCCAGTCCCAATGACCCGCGGTCAAATGGCCCAGGAATCCACCGGCAGCAGTCAGGCCAACCATGAACGAGCTGGTAGCCACTGCGATGTCCATTGGCACACCGAAAAGAAGAACCATCATAGGGATCTTGAGAATTCCACCCGCCACACCGACCATTGCGCTCAAGGCTCCCGCCAGAAATGAGAGCGGCAGTGCCAGAAATAAGTTGATACAATAATGGCTGGAATTGAAACTACGGTGCCACACCAGAGGGCTCTTTTCCTCCGGTTTGTAGACGGGCTTCATATTAAAGTCCCGAATCATGAACGTGGCGGCGCTGACGATAACCGCGGCAAAGAGGAGAATCAGGCTGCGGCTGCTGAAGTATTGCGAGAACAAACCGCCCCAGAACGCACCCACCATGGTCGAAGATTCCAGCACCAGGGCCATCGGCCAGTCCACGCGTCCGGATTTGCGGAAAACCAGAGTCGCGGAGAGTGAAGTGATGATTATCAGGAACAGGCTAGTGGTGGCTGCGGTGTGAAAATCGATACCAAAAAGAACCTGAATCAGAGTGTATAACACACCCCCGCCCAGGCCCAGCATGGAAAAGACCGCAGCGTTACCAAACATACAAATTGCCAGGAGTACGAAAAGTAAAAGTGACATGAGATTTTTCTTTCTATTCGGTTCCCCAAAAAACCTGCATGTATGGATTCTCTTTGACCGGGGCCACTATGGCTCCATTGCTGAAACCGGTCATATGCTTTTACCGCAAAAGACCGATCACCAACTGGCAGCTTTTATCGGATGTTCTCTATTCGAAAAGTAACTATGAAACTTTGTCTCCAGCTTTTGACCATTAAATTATTAGAAAAAATTGACAAGCGATTAGAGAGAGTCGGGAGAGGTTGATTTGTCGACCCATTTATCGCTAAGAAACCAATCCTTCAGCTCCCTGTTTTCATCCAGCCTGGAGATTTCCGTTTTGTAATCCTTTGCGATTTTTACCAGCTCTGCCACTATGGCGGGATTTTCTGCGGCCAGATCGAACCTTTCCGAAGGATCGGCCTCGAGATCAAAGAGCAAAGGCCTTTCGGGCGTAATCCAGCTCTCAGCTACATGGCGCGTACCGATAGACATGTCATGGTAGCAGAAATGCAGTTTCCATTTACCATGGCGCACGGCCTGGAGCTTATCCTTGTAAAAATAATAAATCGCGCGCAGCGGCTCCGCTCCACTGGTCAGAGCAGGCAGCAGGTCTATTCCATCCAGCGGGCAGTCTTCGGCAAGGACGCCACCGGCAAGAGCCAGGCAGGTAGGAAAGAAATCGAGCACTGAACCCACCGCGCCTGAGATGACAGCCGGTGGGATTATACCCGGCCAGCGGGCGATAAAAGGCACCCGCATACCGCCCTCCCAGGTCTCGCCCTTTTCACCCCGAAAAAGGCCGGCCGAGCCGCCGCTCAACCCTTCGATCTTCCAGGGCCCGTTGTCGCTGGTGAAGATGACCAGGGTATTTTCACTTAAACCCAGGCGATCCAGGGTGCCGAGAATTTCGCCCACGCTCCAGTCGATCTCCTCGATCGCATCACCGTAAAGACCCCGCCTGGAAACTCCGGCGAATGCCTCGGAGACAGCCAGAGGGACATGCGGCATGGTGTGGGGAAGATAAAGAAAGAAAGGCTGGCTGCCGGCACTGTCTAAAAAAGCGATCGCCTCCTCGGTGTAGCGTCTAGTCAGAGTTGCCTGGTTGGAGGGATGCTCGAGGCGCTCGTCGTTGCGCCAGAGGTCCGGGCTGATACTCTCATTGGAGTAGAGCAGGCCGAAGTGATAATCGAAACCCTGTCGCAAGGGCCTGAACTCGTACACACTGCCCAGGTGCCACTTGCCGATACAGACGCTTTTGTAGCCTAGAGGCTTGAGGGCTTCGGCCAGAGTTATTTCGCCCAGCGGCATTCCTGTTCCCTGTCCGGGGATGAAAACATCGAGTACTCCGGTGCGGATCGGGTTCCGGCCGGTGATCAGGGCCGAGCGTGAAGGGGAACAAAGCGGGCTGCCGGAGTAAAATTGAGTCAGGGTTATCCCCTGGTCCGCCATACGGTTCAGATTGGGTGTCCGGATGGTGGGATGGCCCGCCCCGCCCCAGTCGCCATACCCCATATCATCCGCACAGATAATGACAAAATTGGGAGGCCGGTGCTTTTTGTTCCAGGTGGCTGTTGTGCTGCAACCGGGTATCAGGGTATTCCAGGCTGAATACAGGGACAGGGAAACGCCGGCTGCGGCTGCGGTGCGGAAAAACTCCCTGCGTGTCTGAATGCGGTTAGACATTTTGATTTCCAGTTGTATGGTAAGCACTCCGGACTAACACTGATCCGGCAATATTGAACTTTCTTATCCGGGAAATGGGAGGGCAGTCTTTCAACTCGAATGATTTTTAATTATAGCCCGTGATTCTTCACTCAGCCGCCTGGAGCCCTCAGACAAAAAGCGGGCATCGATACCATTGGCAATCAGGTTGATTCCGAGGGACAGGCAATGCGCCAGCTGCTCTTTCTCCACGCCGAAAACTCCTGTCAATTTGCCGTGTTTGCGGCAGATTCGCACCAGGGATTCTATCTCGGCCAGCTCCTCAGCTGCGGGACGCGGCTCGTTCATCAAGTAGCCTAAGCGAAGTTTGACATCATTCGGGCCGATAAGCACGCAGTCCACCCCTTCCGTTGAAGCGATTTCCTCGGCATTCTCCAGCGCTCCGGGAGATTCAAGCTGCACCACCAGAAGGGTCTCGGAATTGGCCGAATCGGCGTATTCACGCCCCCACATGTCTATCGGGCGCCGGCCGCCGCAGGAACGGTTACCTGTCGGCGGGAACTTGGCCGCCTTCACAACCTCCGCGGCCTGGACCGCATTTTCCACCTGAGGCACCATAATCCCGGAGCAGGCTGTATCGAGGGCGCGGCTAATCCAGCCCGGCTCGTGCGAGGGTACTCGGACCAGCGAGCCGCGGCCGGCAGCATCGCAAGCCCGCACCAGCTCGAGGATGTCTTGGTAATCCAGCTCGCCGTGCTGCCCATCGATCCAGAACCAATCCCAGTCATCGCGCAGGCGCTCGATCATTCCGGAGCATGGATACGTGATCACGCATCCCAGCAGAGCCTCTGCGCTGTCAAGCTTTGCTCTGAAAGCACTCATCTGAAGGCACTCCTGATTTGGAGAGTTTGCTGGATCTAATTATCCTGTAAAGCGAAATCCTTCATTCTAACTGACCACTTTCCGCCAACCCAGCCACTTCCACATATACGGCTTGATTTTTTCCTTCTCGGGAGCAGCGAAGAGCAGGCTGGCGAGGTAACCTACGACAATAGTGACCGTGGCTCCCGCGGGCAAGTACCAGATAAAAGATATGCTCTCTCCACATAAACCCTCTCCCACGCCGGAGGAAAGAGAGAAGACCAGCCGGCCATCCAGGATATGTATCAGGTTGTACCTGATCAGCAGGATCGTCAGCTGGCCCAATGCCGCGCCGATCAGAACCCCCCAGCCAGTGGCGCGGCTGGACAGCACCCCCAGCAGGAATACTCCCAGCAACTGCCCGAGGAAGACAGACAGTACAGTGTTAACAGTTTCAAGGAGGCTCTGCACATCCATCATGGCGAAGGCGAAGGAGGTGACCACCAGCCCCCATAATACGATCATCAATTTAGCGACCAGGAGTTCCCTCACTGGATCCACGCCTTTATGCAGCCAGCGCTTGTAGATATCGGTAACCGTCACCGCCGAGAGCGTATTGAGCACCGAATCGATGCTCGACATGGCAGCCGCGAGCAAGCCACCGAGCAGCAGCCCGCGAAGTCCGGCCGGGACCAGGCTGACTATGAAATAGGGATAGATTGATTTTATATCGTTATCCGCTATCAGATGAGTGACGTGAGGGTCTGGATGTTTGAGATAGTATACAAATAGCCCGATACCCAGGAAATAAAGAAGAGCCTGTATCGGTGGAGAGACAAAGGCGGAGAAAAGAAGGGCGCCCTTGCTATGCGCGGTCGATTTCCCGGAGAGGTAGCGCTGCACATTTAGCTGATCGGTGCCCTTGTGCGAGAGGAATAGAGTCATGCCGAAAAACATCAAACCCCAGAAAGTATATCTTTGGCTGAATGAAAATTCAGCTGGATTCACCAGCCTGAATTTATTGTGCGCCAGACCCAGGTCGATCAGTTCCCCGAGACCTCCTTCCAGCTTGTTGACGATAAGCCAGAGCGAGAAAAGCACCCCGCTGAACAACACGCAAAACTGCATGACATCGGTCCAGATCACCGCCCGCATTCCGCCCAACAGGGTATAAATTATCGAGACAGTTCCAACGAGCAGGAGCACGATCACGATATCGATTCCGGTGACCACACTGAGAGCCAGGGCCAGCGAGAACAGCACGATACCCGCATACAGTCCCCGGGCCAGCAGGTAGATAACCGAGCATAGCAGACGCAGGGCGCCATTGAAGCGCAGCTCCAGATACTCGAAGGCTGTGGTAATACTCAGCCTGGAGTACAAATCGATAAATATTACGATAGTGACAGCAGCGGCCAGGGGTATGACCAGGTTATATGAGAGGAACTGCAGGTCGTATTGAAAGGTTTCGGCGGGATTCATCAGCAGGGAAATCGAGCTGAACTGCGTTACGTACATGGAGATTCCCAGGGGGAGCCAGGGGATCGACTTGCTCGCCAGAAAATATTCATTCGTCGAAGTCTGCCGGCGGGTGAAATAAAGGCCGATCAGGATTACAGTTATGAAATATGTAACCAGGACCGCATAGTCCAAGGCGCCGATTGAATGCAATGGCCTGCTCCTTTTGGAAAGAATTCTGTTTGATGCGGAGCGTTGAAGAAAACTTCAAAACCCCGTGCTAAATTTATGGCTTTGCAGGCTTTCCGCGGGCGCGGCCTTCCGCGCCCCGGCAAAATTATAAAAACTTGCTTTCCGCACTCCATGCTAGCCTTTTCTGTGCCCGAAACCCGTAGCCACCGCAATAAGCATCAGAGGGAATAAGATTATCCCGTAAAAAATGAACGGAGCTTCCTGCGCCCAGGGAACTACCACCACGAAGTCGTAGCGTTCCAGCAACGAGCGCTGGACCGCTGCCGCGGCGACGAGACTGGACTCATACGGTAACAGAGCCGGAAAAGAACAGGAAATCGTATCCAGGAGATTGGCGCTGCGATAAGGATGAATATTGTGGCGTTTACGAAGCTGGTTGGCCAGCGGCCCTACGGTTATCATGGCGATGGTATTTATCGGTACGAAAATGTTTGTCAGTGAGATTAGCCCCACGATTGCTGCCTCTGCTCCACGAACCGTCCGGGCCACGGTTTTATTCAGTTTATTAATCAGCCAGTCGAGAAACCCACCCGCCTCCATAAGTCCGTTGGCCGTGACCAGCAGCAGGGCGAGAATGGCTATCGGCAGCATCGACAGCACGCCATCCAGCGCGCTTCCGGCCACCGAGCCATCGGCGGTTATCTGGAACACTTTTTCGAGCGGAAAGACACCGGTAACCTGGCCGATCACCACGGCTGTGACAATCCCGATATTGAGCGCGGTGAGAAAGTGAAAGCTGTTTACCGCCAGGATAAAAACCACGATGCCGGGGATCAGCATCGGCAGGGCGCTTGGATCGGCGGTTTCCTCCAGCAGGCGGGCCGCTTCCTTCGGATCGATACTGGATTGGCCGTCCCCGAAAAGATAGAATAAAACGCAGGAAATCGACGCGGCAATCAGGCAGTATTTCAGCCGGGAGCGTACCACCCCGCCCACGTCGGTTTCCTGAGTCGCCGCTGAAACGATAGTGGTGTCCGATACAGGCGCCAGGTTGTCGCCGAAAGCCCCGCCGCTGAGAATCGCCCCGGTCAGGGCGGCTGGGTCGCCGCCAAGCACGATACCGGCCGGGTACATCACCGTGATGAACCCTACTACCGTTCCAAAACCTGTTCCTGTAGAAACTGCGAACAGGCATGAAGCGATAAAGACCACCATGGTGAAAGTCCTGCCGGTCAAATTTAATTTCCAGCCGACCCAGACTATCGCTTCGACCAGGCCCGAATCCGCAAGTATCCCCGAAAAGGCGCCGGCCCAGAGCCAACAGACTATTGCCACCGTGCAAATGCGGTTGGCCATCAGCGAAAATACCTGCTCGCTGTATTCCGCCGGTTTGAGGGCGAACAGCATACCCACTGAAATGCCAAGCATCACCGCGATGATCATGCCTTCGACTTGAGCCGCTCCTTTGAACACGAGGACAATCGTGATAGCGAGAAATACCAGCAGCGGTATCACGCTCGCAAAGGCGCCTCCATGAAACATAAGCGTTTTATTATTATTGCTTGCCATCATTTCCTCTTGATTGAGGTTTCTGCGCACCCCTCCAGCGAGGCGATTTCTCAAGCCGACCCTTTGTGTCTTGGACCCCATTGTGCGTTCCACCTTGAGAGTGAAATTCAGATGTTGTCTTTTCGGAAAGGAATCAAATTTCTTTTTTTCTTTTTACGCATACATTCCATCAGTTTAGCCGGAGATTTTCGGCCGGCAATTCTCCCCGGAGAAATCAGTTTCCACGAAAGGAGAAATGAGCGCCCGGGTCATTGATTCATAGGTGGTTTTGAAAGTGAGCCGGGAATTCACTTTTATCTTTTCCGGGCAATCCGTGACATCAACCACCGTATATTCGCTATTGCCGGTGATGAACTGAACGCCCGGAAGAATTGGAGTCAGTCCGCTGTACCCGGTATCGACGAGTCCGAAATCGAGGATCGCTCTCCGGCGTCTTCCCGCCGGGCCCAGGGATGGCACGCATCCGAAAGCATCCGTACCCCTCTCCCCACTTGGCGGCGAAACCTTTTCTTTTACCTCGAGCACCTCGGCGCTGAACAGGAAAACATCATCGTGGAGGCCCTCGATCCGGACGTCGTATCCCGGGCAATGGCCGCAGAGAATTCCTTCTCCGAGGCGAAGCTGGTTTATCCTGGCTGGAAGAGCCTTCTCCCTGACCCAGGGGTAGACCACTGTCCCGCCAATCGATATTTTCGGCACCGCTAGGCCCGGATGCCGTTCTATCTCCGCGGCCAGTTGCTCGAGTATCCGCAGGTTGTCTTCATCCGGCAGAGTTCCGCTGCCGCAGCCGAGGTTCGCGGCGAGCCCGGCCAACCCGAACCGGCTGTCGAAAAGGTGACCGATATCGTCCAACATTGGCAACACCGCCTCAGGCGGCACTCCTTCTCGCAGGTCTCCGATATCCACCATCAGGTATATTCCATGCTCAAATCCACAGTCGGCTGCTGCGGCCGCGAGAGCCCGTATGGTTTCGCTCTCCGAGTTGAAGCTGGCGGAAAAATGAGCCACGACAGCCTTGGCCTGTCCCGGGGAAGGCAGGCCAATCAGCAGGGGCCGGCTTCGCAGCATCTTTTTCAACCCGATTACCGGTTGGACCCTGGAGAAGGCGATTACTCCCACTCCGCTCTCCTGGAAGCGCTCCAGCAGCCAGGGCAGAGAATGCCCGCATTTCAGCACTCCCGCCAGCTCGAGCCCCTTGCCTGCGCAAAACCCACGGAGAGCTGTCAGGTTGTAGTCCAGCTTGTCAAGATTGACTGTAAGCTTTGGCATGCTGACTTCCCGTCGGCGAACGCCGATTACCCAAGGTTTAAAGCATTCCCGGGATTCTATGGACTGCTGTTAAGCCAATGACCGCTTTACATCAAGGCCGGCGCCATTTCCCCGGGATTGTTCAACAATCCTTTCCGCAGAATGAACAGGAAATCTTGCACGTTGGTGGCAATAGTCGCCACCTCCAGACTGCCTCTGTCTTTCAGCTTGTTCAGGACAAACTCCGACATATCCACTGCATAGAAAAACACCGGCCTGACCTTGCCGCCGGCCACCTGGTAGGAAGGAGTCATGTTTCCCGTGGCGATAGTGTGCAGTTGTGTCGCCAGGGCGATCACCGTAGTTGCCCGGCCGGCGTGCAGTCTCATTTCGTCCTGTGCCCGCGAGATGTCCGTAATCACATCCGGCAGGGGACCATCGTCACGAATCGAGGAGGCCAATACCAGGCGCACCGATTTTTTCAGGCAGGTATAGACTATTCCGTCTTTCACTATCCCGCTTTTGAGAAGCGCTTCGATAGAACCGGCCCGCCTGGCGTAATTCAACACGTCGAGGTGGTGGTAGTGGCCGTGCTGGTCCGTAATTTTACTGTAAATCTCCTGACCCAGGGCGGTCCGGAAAATCGCCGCTTCTAGGTCGTGAGTGGCGAGGGCATTACCGGCCAGCACGGCGTGGACATAGCCCTCTTCGATCAGGCCGGTCATCGCTTCCCGGGCATCCCGGTCGAAACAGACTGCAGGCCCCAGGACCCAGACGATATAGCCGTTGTCCTTCTCGTATCTGAGAATATCGTAAAGCCGGTCGTAATCCCACGCTTTGGAGGTTTCCCTGGAATCGGAGGTTCTGAACGCGAACTTTTCCTTCGGCCCGTTGTTCCTTTTGAAACCGTTTTCGTGAACGTAAATACCCTCGGTTCCGTCCTCGCTCCTGCCGATCACCACCCGGTCGCCTTTCCTCAGCCTCCTGAACTCCCTTATTTCCACGACTCGCCCCTCGCCGATAACGGCAACGCAATCCATCCGGCTATTCTGGGCCAGCACCCAGCAGCCGTCGATCTTGAAGTATTCAGGGTAGATCGAAGTGGCGTGATAGTTATCCGGCGCCACGCAGTCAATTTCCACCGGTGCGGTTTTCGCCTCCGGAGCGCTATTGAAAGGCGGTTTATCAAATTCGGGAGTGAGGTAATCGGGCAACTGAAAAGCCATAGCTATTCCTCTCTGATTCGAATCCACGGAGAAAGATTCAGGGCGCTGTTTTTCGCGCGGGCCGTTCCCTTTCGCGCCGGAGGAGCATCAATCAAAGCTACTTGTCTTCCCAAAGGGTCTCTTCATCTACTCCGGCAGGCCGCGGCCCATAGTGCGGCAAAGCCTGCCCCAGCTCGTAAGCGCCAAGGTCCGGAGCCTTGCCGGCGAATTTGTCGTTGACTCCGGGAATGACCACGCCGGCATCCACAGCCGCGGAGCCGGTTTTCAGCCTGAGGTCCGGCACCTCGCGCTCCGGCACCGGAGGATCTGGAAAAGGCGGCCGGGAGGCGAATACATCCATGGTCACTCCTATCGCATGCCTTTCCCAGATGGACTTTCGCAGCTGCTCCAGGCTGATTAATTTCTGCCCTCCGATCAGGGCCCCGAACGGGGTGCCGCAAACTCCCAGACCATCGTAATCCAGGTCGCAAGTCGAGTCAGCGGCGGGGAAGAACAGTGCCAGGCCCGTGCCGGTATCATACTTGCCGATAGGCCCTCCGCCGCTCCCGCCGAGGGCCAGGTTGTTCCTGGAGTAGACGTACTGCGGGTTGTGCACCACCCGGTAGCCATCCCCCACCTTGAGCACCGTGTTATGCAGCAACACATCGCCGCGGCTGCCGCGGGAAAGCTTGAACGGCGAATGGGTCAGGTTGTACATGACGTTGCGGATAAAATAGGTCGGCCCGCCCAGGCCGGGCTGAGAGGAGAGGCCCATCGTGCAATTAGTGATCCGGTTGCGCATAATCCGGCAGTTGTCCATGCAGAAATCGGCTTCGATCCCGTCATCCGCGCCCACGTAGATGTCATTGTTGTAAATGTCGATGCATTTCTGTTCAAAGACATCCGCGCCCTCCATGGTTGAGATGCAGTCGCGGAAGCCTTTCACCCGGTTGTAGCAGATCACGTTGCCCGGCCCGGTGATCTGGATCCCCTCACCCTGGTTCGCCCCACCGCCGGTGACCATCTGGGAGCCCATTCCCATTTTTGTCCAGGGTATGCTGTAGGTCACTAGATTGTCGGCGATATAGCAGTTTCGTGCGCCCGGCGCGCTACTGGCCACGATTCCGAACTTGGCATTGACCGTGCAGTAGCGCACCGCCACTTCCTCGGCGTGAAGGAGATCCACCGTGCCGTTGACCGTCAGCCCCTCGAGTATGACATGCTGGCGCCGCAGGAGCGAAATCGAGTCGAAGGTGCTGTTTATCACCTCGTGGGAGCGGTCGGAGCGGAAAACGACCGGCTTGCCGGGCTCTCCACTGCAGGGAACTGTAAAATCCCCGTAATATCCGGGAGCCAATAGCAGGATATCTCCAGGCTGGGCATTAATCGCCTCGACCTGGATGTTGTCGGGATTGACCTTTATGATCCGGCCATCCGGCCAGGCTCGCGGAACCGGTCTGGTGCCGGCCTGGAGCGTGGTGTCCGCCGCGCCGCCATCCGGGTCATGGAGCCGGAGGCGGATCTCGTACTCCGTGCCCGGCCGGAGGTCGAAAATGCTGCCGGAATGTTTGTTCCGCCACAGGAAGTTATGACGGACGCCCTGGTTCTCGCCGGCCGGAATCCTCCGCAAGGGCATCCCTTGAAGCCACCGGCTTTCTCCGGTCCGGCGGTAGGAAACCTCGACCCGGCCGTTAAGATTATCATCCCCCTCGATAACCCACTCCACTGCCAGGTTTGTCAGAGTCGGGTATGGTGTGCTGACCTGGCGCGGGACGGTCGCGTTCATCGCCAGACCGGCATTTGCCGTAATCAACAGGCTAAATAAAACGGCTCGCATAAGATGGTTCCTTACCGTCCGGCCCTGGCCGTAATTTCTTTTCGACAGACCTTCTTTTACCATTGTGGTCTCCAAGAGTAAAAACCACTTATCGGCAAGCGCGGTTTCAGGCGGAAGAGCATCGATCAGCGCTGCTTTCCCGACCACAGGGTTTCTTCATCTACCCCGGCCGGCCGCGGCCCATAGTGCGGGAGCGCCTGCCCCAGCTCGTAAGCGCCGAGATCGGGGGCCTTGCCGGAAAAATTGTCGTTCACCCCGGGAATGACCACTCCCGCATCCACCGCCGCGGAGCCGGGCCGGAGCTGAAGGTCAGCGGGCAGGCGCTCGGGGTAAACCGGATCTGGGAAACTGACACCCTCCTTGAATACTCCCAGGTCAACCTGAATCGAATGATCGCCGCCGGTGAGCTCGCGCAGGCCCGCCAGGCTGCTGATTTCCCGGTCGCCGAACAGCCCGGTGAAAGGAGTCTTGTAAGTCCCCACCCCGTTATAATCGAAGACACAACTGCTATTGTATCCCGGCAGGTAAACCGCCCGCCCGGTGCCGCTCGAATAGCGCCCCTGCTGGCCGCCGCCGGTCCCGCCGATACAGAGGTTGTTCTGGAAGATCGTGCGCGAATAGGCGCCCTGGCCGTGGTGCTCGGAAAATCCATCCCCAGCCTTGAGCGAGGTGTTGTGAAGAAACAGGTTGCCCACGCTGTGGCGCTCGAGCTTGAAAGGATACATGGCGATATTGTACATAACGTTGCGGATGAAATAGGTCGGCCCGCCCAGGCCCGGCTGGGAGCTGAGGCCCATCCCGCAGTTGGTGATCCGGTTGCGCATGATCCGGCAGTTGCTCATGCAGAAATCCGCCTCGATCCCGTCATCCGGGCCGACCAGAATATCATTGTTGTAGATGTCGATACAGATCTGGTCACTCACCCAATGGCCTTCCATGGTAGAGATACAGTCGCGGTAGCCGGAGACCCGGTTGTAGCAGATCACGTTGCCCGGCCCGGTGATCTCGATCCCCTCGCCCTGGTTGGCCCCTCCGCCCCAGATACTGCGCGAGCCGATACTCTCGTTGACCCAGGGTATTTTGTAGGTCACCACGTTGTCGGCGATATAGCAGTTGCGGCAGCCCGGCGGCTGCTTGGCGATAATTCCGAACCTGGCGTTGACTTTGCAGAAGCGCACGCTGACATCCTCGGCGAAGCGCAGGTTAAGACTGCCGTTGACAGTCAGCCCCTCGAGGATCAGGTAACGGCAGCGTTCCAGGGAAAGCTCGTCAAAGTTGCTGCCGATCACCGGGTGCGCGTTGTCGGCGCGGATGACCAGCGGCTTGCCGGGCTCGCCGCTGCGGTCGATGGCCGTCTCGAAATAGTAGCCGGGGGAGAGCAGCAGGATGTCTCCGGGCCGGGCCGTACGCAGCGAGTCCCGGAATGTCTCGGGGTTGACATTTTTGACCGGAGCGTCCGCAGCCGGTTTCGGTACGGCCCGGGTCCGCGCCTTGACTTCTTTTTGCGCCGAGCCGCCGTCCGGGTCATTAAGTGTCAGCCGGATTTCGTATTCAGTGTCCGGTTTCAGGTCGAAAAGACTGCCGGAATGTTTATTTTCCCAGCGGTAGAGCGGACCGCTCAGCCTCGGCTCCATGGGATGGTCGGCCGGGACCCGCACCAACGGCATCCCCTTGCGCCACTGTTCCTGGCCGCTCATCCGGTATTCCACTCCGACAACCCCGTTCAAGTTTTCGTCCCCCTCGATTCGCCATTCCACCGCCAGGTTCGTGATTGTGGGATAGGGCGTGCTGACCGCACCAGCGACAGTTGCATTTTCGGCGGCCAGCGGCAGGCAGGTAATAGCTAACAGGGCGAAGGCCGGCAGGAAGGCCCGGGCAAAGGCGCTCAGGCCTGCCGGATATCTCGCCCCTTTGGCAGCCGGTTGTTTGCCGACGCTGAGTTCGTTCCGCATCAGTTCTTCTCCTTCCGCAAAAGCAATCGGGTTCGAGAGGTGTGTTGAAATATTTTCTATCGGGTTGGTTATGCCCCGGTGCCGTAGGGACGGTTCGCGAACCGCCCCTACAATTGCTTGATAATTCAAATGTTACGGCTTCTTGTTAAATATTTTATGCCTCAACCAGGAAATCACAAATGATAATTAAACGCGCTTCTCAAGGCAGCCAGGCTTAGTCAGCCGCTTCGCCTGGATTGAAAACCAGGAAAAAGATTTTCGGAAAATCACCTCTTGAAATCCTCTGAGTTAAAGGGATACGATCCCGGCGGCAGGGGCCGCGGCCTCTTGAATCGGTGTGTCTGCGGATCGAGGTCCAGGAAGCGGGCCAGGGTCAGGCCCCACATACCTTCCCTGATCTCCTCCGGCACCTGATTGGCCTCCAGGAACCGCTCGAACTCCCCGATTTTTTCCTCGACCATCTGCACCTGAGTGTCGCTGCCGAAAACGATATGCTCGAAAGCGCCGGGTTTGCCACCCAGCTTAGCCCACCAGAGGATTTTGCGGAAGATGTCAAGCTGGCCGGTCATCTCGAGCTTGATCAGGCTGGAGCCCGAGATGTCGAAATAAAGGTTCGGGTTCCAGCGGCAGGCCTCGGCCGCCTCATCGAACCAGGGATTGCCGAAATGCGCGCCCTGGACAATAGTTCTCGGGAATGCCCGGGCGATCAAATCGAGATAAATCGGCCGCATCCGCGCCGAGGAGCTTTGGACAGGCTTATCGGTGACACCAAAGCGGCCGGTGATCCCGGTGTGAAACAGCATCACCAGGCCCAGGCTCTCACAGGTCCGGTAAAGCTGAAAGTACTTTTCGTCATCCCAGTTTTTCTCCGGGGAGTGAAACTTTATTCCCACGAAACCGGCCCGGTAGAATTCCTCGATCTCCCGAACCGCGTTCGGATCATCCGGCTTCACTTGCCCGTAACCGATAAATACGTCCGGATAATCCTGTATTGCTTTCTTCACTAGCGCGAAATTGCTCATCGGGGTGAGGGTGCAGCACATGGCGTTATGCCTGCGGTAGACCTCGACGGTTTTCTGTACCCATTCCTCAGTATCCCGGGCGTGATAGTGCGAATCGAGGATAAACCTCCCTGCGCTACGCCCCGGGGAATAGGCATACAGCAGGAGGGCTAAAATTACCTGAACCACTAAAAGCTTACGGGTTTTCATCCAGACTCCGGGTTAAAAAGTTTGCCACGCACGAAAAATTTTCAGATTGTCAATCAGGACGTGGGCCAGGCTCCCGGTCAGGGGAGAACCCGCGCCGCAGTGTGTTTTCGACCACGTTCCGCGGTACCATGAACTGCATGAGATAATCCGGACCGCCGGCCTTGGAGCCGATCCCCGACATCTTGAAGCCG
>MFIX01000122.1:17752-21051 GCA_001780825.1 Candidatus Glassbacteria bacterium RIFCSPLOWO2_12_FULL_58_11
ATGGCGCTCCACCAGTGCCCCAGTGCAGCCCCGGTTGATATACAGATTGCCGACCCGGAACTCGCGTTTCACCCTGGCGATATTCTCCGGGCTGCGGGAGAAAAGGCCGCCGGTCAGGGCATAGTCCGTGCCGTTGGCCACCGCAATCGCCTCGCCGATGTCCCGCACCCGGATCACGGAGAGAAGCGGGCCGAAAATCTCCTCCCGGGCTAGACGGTGCCCGGGCTGAATGCCGGTAAATATCATCAGCGGCGCCAGGTGTCCCGCACCCGCCGGAAAAGTCCTTTCGACCAGGACCTCGCCCTCCTTTTTCCCGATAGCGATATATTCCTCGATCTTTTTTCGCGCGCCGGCGGAGATCACCGCGCCCATGAAAGTGCGGGAGTCCTCGGGATTGCCGAGCTGAAGGCTGAGCGCCGCTTCCTTGAGCCGGCGGATCAGCTTTTCGTAGTTTTCCTCCAGGACAATCAGCCTCGAGCAGGCCGAACATTTCTGGCCCTGGTAACAGAAAGCGGATTGCAGAACCTGGACCACCGTCTCATCTAGATCCGCGTCCGCATCCACGATGATCGCGTTTTTGCCGCCCAGCTCGGCGACCACCCGTTTCACGCCCGCAGCGCCCTCAGGCGTTTTTGCAGCCAATTCCATGATTCGCAGACCCACCTCTTTGCTGCCGGTGAAAGCGACAAACAGGAGATCCTTGTGGGAGACCAGGTAATCGCCGATCTCGCTTCCCGCGCCGGGCACGTAGTTAAGCACACCGGCTGGCAGGCCGGCCTCCTCGAATATCCGGTAGAGCATGTAGCCGGTTACCGGGGTAAACGAAGAAGGCTTGTAAATTACGGTGTTACCTGTAACTATAGCCGCGCTGGTCATCCCGGCGGAGATCGCCAGGGGGAAGTTCCAGGGGGCGATAATCGCGCCGGCGCCCCGGGGCTCGTAGGACAGGTTGCTCAGCTCGCCCGGCGCCCGGCCCATTCGCCTGGGGACAGCCAGCCGCAACATCTCACGGCCGTAATATTCGAGGAAGTCGATCGCCTCGCAGACATCGCCATCCGCCTCGTTCCAGGTCTTGCCAGCCTCGTAAACCTGCAACGCAGCCAGCTCGAAGCGTCTCTTTCGGGTGGCGGCGGCGGCTTTGAAAAGGTATTCGGCGCGTTTTTCCCCGGTGGTATCTCTCCAGGCCGGGAAAGCCGCGCAGGCGGCTTCCACCGCCTTGCCGGCTTCCGCAACCCCGGCGGAGCTTACCGTTCCGACCAGGCGGCGGGGCGCATTGGGATCGGTGGATTCAATCCGCAGGCTGGTGTCGATTGCCTCCAGGCCGATAACCAGCGGGACTGAAAAAGGAAATTTCTTGCGGATATTTTTCAGGGCGGCGGCAAAATTTTTCCGGCAATCAGCCAGAGTCCAGTCCAGGGGCGGCTCATTGGCGAAAGCGCCGGGAGAGCTTTTTCTAGCCGGCTCTTCCAGCCGGCTCCGGCTTGGCCGCTCAAGCTCGCAGAGCTCCAGCGGGTTTCGCAGCAGCTCCTCTTTCGGTACACTCTCGGCAAAACTTCGGCGCAGGAAGGACTCGTTCGAGGTGTTTTCCAGGAGCCGCCGCACCAGGTAAGCCATTCCGGGGATCAGCTCCCCGATCGGGGTGTAGAGCCGCAGCGGCAGTCCGGCCCGGGCCAGTCCATTGCGCACCGGCTCGGCCATGCCATAGAGGATCTGGAACTCGAGGCGCTCCGGAGGGACCTCGAGCTCCCTGGCGGTCTCCATGGCGCAGGCGATGGAGCGGATGTTGTGGGAGGCGCAGGCCAGGCTGACCAGTCGGCGGCTCTTCAGGATGTTGCGGGTGATTTTTTCGAAATTCGCATCGGTCTCGCATTTATTGGCGAAAACCGGTACCGGCCAGTTGTTCTGGCGAGCCCAGATCACCTCGGCATCCCAGTAAGCGCCCTTGACCAGGCGGATAGTCACAGGCTGGTCCCGCTTCTCCGCCCAGCGCATGAGTTCCGTCGTGTCCGTTTCGCTGTCCCGCAGATAGGCCTGGATGGCTATCCCGGTATGGGGGTAGCCCCTGAAAGCAGGCTCCTCAAGGATACTGCGGTAAAGCGCCAGGGTCAGATTCTTCAAGGCGCGGTGCTCCATGTCCAGCAGAACGAAGGCTCCGATTTCCACGGCTTTGGCGAAGATCGGCTGCAGCCGCTCCTTGGCCGCCTCCACGGAGTGCTCGAATGAGCGGGCGTTGAGCTGGGAATAAAGCGCGGAGGGTTTGATCGAGAGGTTGATTTTCGGAGAATGCCCCCAGTCGAGATCACCGGTGCCGCCGCCGAGAGGAAGCCAATGCTTTTGAGCCTCGGCCAGGCTGTCCAGGAACGCCAGGTAACGGCCGCAGAACTCGGAAGCTTCCTTTTCCGAAACCACAGCTTCTCCCAGGAGGTCTGCCGTAAAAGCGATACCTTTGCCCCGGATATCTTCGAGCACCGGCAAGGCCTCGGCCGGATTTTCTCCGACAATGAACTGCCGTCCCATAGCGGAGATGTTTTTGCTGATACTCCGGGCGATCAGTTTGGCCGCGGCTGTGGAGGGCGCCAGCGATTTTATCCCCCATTGCAGCGCCAGCGGAAAGTCCAGCCCGGGACGGCAAAAGTATTCGCGGAGGTGACGGGCCACCGACTCGGCGCGAGACAGGTAAGGGAAGACATCCACGAAACGGAACATTTCCACCTTGAAAGCCTCATCTTTCATGCACCACTCCAGCACCCGGCCCGTCCAGTACTTTTTGTCGAATACCGATACGGTTTCTCCGCTTATCAGCTCGTAAAGCATTAGGCCGGTCTTTTTAATTCTCTCATCCATGAATTTACCGATCAGCTCTTCAGGCAAACAGGTCTCCGTGGAATGAAGCAGGCCTTGATTTCCAAATCTCAAACCGCTTATATATATCTCAATTCAACCGTGAGGTTTCGGGCCGTGCATCCGCTGGCTGAAAGAACAATTCCTGATATGGTCAAGGCAAAGTTCGAGTTTTTCGAGAACTTCTGGGCCGGCGACGGCCCTTTTCCCATCCTGTTTTCCACTCCGCACGCCGCCCGCGGAAAATTCTATCTCCGCTACGACCTGGTTCAACAGCACGGCGATGTCGAAAAGCTGCTGGAGGAAAGCCTGCTTCAGGCCGCGCCACATCTCGATTTGATCGATGACGGTATCCCGGTAGTCCGGGCCGACCTGGGCACGACACTGTTGCCAAGCGGGCTCGGCCTGGAGATTGTCGTTCAGCCGGAGCTTCAGCCCTGGGTCAAAGCTCACCTGAC
>MFIX01000123.1:0-29394 GCA_001780825.1 Candidatus Glassbacteria bacterium RIFCSPLOWO2_12_FULL_58_11
GGCGAAGGAACGAACGCCATGGTTCACGGCCACGGCATGCCGGCCGGTACCTGGTTCCCGGATACCGGGACCCGTATATCCGAGGACTCCTGTACGCTGATCTCACCCACGATGCTGAAGAAATTCTGCCTCCCCTTTATCCGTAAAGCCGTTGAACCGTTCGGCAGGGCTTTCCTGCACTTCTGCGGCCAGCATTATCGTTTCCTGGAGATGGCCTGCGAAATGGAGCTTATCTCCACATTGAATCTGGGCAACCCGGAAAA
The DNA here is from genome assembly GCA_001780825.1 of Candidatus Glassbacteria bacterium RIFCSPLOWO2_12_FULL_58_11. Lineage (GTDB taxonomy): Bacteria > Gemmatimonadota > Glassbacteria > GWA2-58-10 > GWA2-58-10 > GWA2-58-10. Next base: position 264 of record MFIX01000123.1, read on the forward strand.
ACATGATTTAGAGGGCCTGTTCGCCCTGCTGGGAAAAACAGGGACAGCTTACCTGGGAGTAATTCCCGCCCAGGAGGCCGAGGACCTGAGCGTTTACCTGGAACGGGTTGCCGAGCTCACTCTGCGCCACAAGGCCAGGCTTATCCTCGTTTCGGCGCTTCACCCCGCCAACCCCGAAGAGAAGAAAAAGGCGGTGGAGCGCTGGCACAAGCTCACCCGGAATCCTCGTCGTTATTTCCGCTGAACTTGCTCTATCTATTCACAACCGTCGGCAGAGCAGCCCCGGAGGTCAAGCCCTCCCGACCCAGATGGGAGAGCTCCAGGCCATTTCACCATCCCGCTGCGTGACTCGGACGTAATAATAATCCTCGTCCCTTTCCGGGGTGTCCTCCATTGTAAAAACGCACTCCTGCAATGGATTCTCCACTATTTTGACTGCCCGTGTATTTTTTATTACCTCTACCCGGGCCAGCGCTCCCGCACCTATGCAGTACGCTTTCAGACTCCTTTTCGCCGCTTTCAGCTCGCTGCCCATGGGGAAGCCGTTTAGCGAGAATTCCAGATAGATCCGCGGACCGCTGGTGGCATAGCAATGCCTGCTGTAAATGGCTTTCCAGATCTCCTCACGGGTCTTATTCCCAGCGAAGACCGCGGTTAGTCCGCCGTTGTAGGTACGAGTGACCCGGGTCCAGTTTGATAGGCCCGGCCGGCCGGAGTGGCTGTCGGAGCCGGCGGTCACGCCCAGCCTGGCGCCCAGGGCGAGGATCTCCTGAAAGGTTGCATCCTGGTTGCCGGCGCTGTTTTTCTGCAACTGCCTGGTCAAAAAGGGAATCTGCCGGGGACAACCCCTGTATTCCGCCGAACCGTGCTGCGAGTAGATTTCCATTACGCGGTAGATCTCGGGGTCGAATCCGCGCCAGTCGGCGCCGAAATGCTGATGCGGAATTATCATAGCTCCCAGGGACTTCAGCTTGGGAAGCAGCTTTTCAGGGCTATTCCACTCCCGGCTCTTTCCGCACATTACCTTTCCCTCTCCGCTCGGATAGTAAACCACCATGTCCGCCAGCTCCGAGCGGTACTCATAGGCCAGGAAAGTCACGAACTGCCCGGGTTCGTTAAATGAGGATACGGCTTTCCCGGTTTCGGCCCATTCGCTCTCAGCCAGATATGGGCCGATATCGTCATGATCCGTAACCGCGGAAAAATCCAGACCGGCGGTGTCCCTGGCGAAGGCGAGCAGGTCCTCGGGGGTACCCAGGCCATCGGAAAAACTCGAGTGGGCATGTATGTCCCCCCAGTAGAGGTTGAACTGCCCCATGTAGTTCCCCTTCTTTACCGGGTTGCTCGACCCGCTGACCCGGGGCCGGGTTTTCATTGAGACCTGGTAAGTCATGTAGTTAGCGCTGCTACCAAGCGGAGGAAGCTCGAGGACCCCGTTCTCCAGATGGCAAGTATGCTGTTTGCCCGCAAATTCGACTTTGAATTCTCCTGCCTCAGCCTGAACCGGGTTCAAGTACCTATCGACTTGAATGACTTTAAGCCTGACTCTTTCCTTTTCCTCGGTGTTAGACTCTGCCAGCGCAATCAGCCTCCGGGTCCGCTGCGGCAGGACGGCCAATTTGGGAGAATCCGGCAGAAGGTAATAGCCGGTCACGGGTCCGGCTTTGGAGCCGTCGCAATCCACCGCGGCTGTAAATTCAAAAATGCCGGAAAGTTCCGGAACCCGCGGCGGTCTCGGCCCCCAGGACTCGCTCCCGTAATAGGATATGTCCCCATAGGTGATTTCTATTATCTCACCTTCCAGCAGTTCTCCCTGTTCGAGACGGACAAAGATGTTTTTTCCGAAAGCCCCGCTGTGGCCGAGCTCGGCCCGGTAGGCGCAGAAAATCTTCGAAACGACACCCGGAGCCAACGAAACCCCTTCTTTGGGACATCCAACGGTTACGAAACCTTCCTTGTAGAACTCATCAACCTGTGGAGTGGTGAATCCGTGCGGGATGGTGATCCGCAACGAGCCGCCTTTTTTCAAGCCCTTGGGTCCCGCGGTGTATCTCAGAGCGATAGAGGCCCTCGAACCGGCAAGCAGCGGGCCGGCAGTCATAATTTCCAGGCACCCGAGGCCTTTCAGCATTTTTTCCTTTAGCATCTTCTTATACCGGAGTGACAGGTTTAAATCCTGACCTCGTATTTTCTGCAATATTCGTTTGTTAAAGCACGCAACTGCTGCACTTCGATGCGGTTGGCCAGAGTGAAATCGGCAGTATTCCGGCTCCGGCAGTTGAGCTTGATTTCCAGGCCTTCCAGCCCCAGATAGTATTTCGCATTGACCGGATAGGGCTGCCATTCCATCAGGGAGGCCAGGCCCAGGAAATTCTGCAGGCTTGCCGCCTTTTCCGGCGAAGTGGCCCAGGACCTGGTAAGCCAGACATAAAGTTGCGGGTGGAAATTCGCCATCACCCCGCTATAACCGTCAACACCGATCTCGAGTGACGGCAGCAGGGTGGAGGCGCTGGCATTGAAGACCTTGAGATTACTGCCTCTGAGTACTTCAACCCTTTCTCTCATACGCGGCAGATCGCAACAGGTGTCTTTCATAAAACCAAATCGCTCAGTCGAGGCGCACCACCTGAGAAGCTGTTTACTCAGCAGGCGTTTATATGGATAAGGGCATTCATATAAACCCAGTGGAATATTCGGGGTCCGGGTCAATAAATTATCCACCTGCTTTTTCCACTCTTCATCGCTTTCGTTTTCTTCCACAAAGCGGTTCGTGAGAAGAACGACTGCGTCAACCCCCGTATCGGCGAGGGCCTTTACTTCCTCTATCTGCTCCTCCGGGGTATTCAATAGATTCCCCGAGGCGATTACCGGAACCCGCCGGTTGCTGATCTTTACGATGAAGCGGGACATGTCTCTGCGCTCAGCTGCGTTGAGGAAAAATATTTCGCTCGACATGCAGGCCGTAAAAAGTCCGTCCACACCACGCTCCAGGTACCATTCGACCAGATGTTCCAGGCCGTTGTAATCGATCTGGAAATCATCGTCCAGAGGCGTAATCATGGTGGGCCAGACACTTTTATTGAGCGTAACCACAGTTGCCGTTCTTCCGGTCGGATTCACTTCAAATCAGGTTCCGTATGCATCACCCGGATGAAAACGTATCCCGGACGATTAGCAAGTTGTCGCGGCTCCGGTCAATTCCCGAAGGTCCGGGGCAGCCAGAGCACTATATCCGGGCAATAAGTAATCAGAATCAGGACCACCAGCAGAACGAAAATCATCGGCAAGGTTTCCCTGATTATCTTGTGCAGGGGCGTGCCCGAAACCCCGGAAACTATGAACAGCAACATCCCGAAAGGCGGAGTGGTAAGCCCGATCATGTTGTTGAGCACGATCATTACTCCAAAATGGACCAGGTCTATCCCCGCCTGTTCCACGAGGGGGAGGACCATCGGGATGAACACCAGAGTGATGGTTGATGTATCGATAAACATGCCGAGGATCAGGAACAGGATATTGATAATAAGCAAAAGGAGATACTTGTTGGTGGTGATATCGAGCAGTAAACCGGCGATTTTCTCCGGGATATGCTCGACGGCCACGATATAGGAGAAGCTGAACGCCGAACCGAGAATAATAGCCAGAATTCCGCAGGTCTTTACCGTATCTACCAGCAGCTCGTAAAGCTCCCGGAAGCCGATAGCCCGGTAGATGAAAAAAGAGATCAGCAAGCCATAAAATGCGGCAACCGCGCCCGCCTCAGTAGCCGTGACGACTCCGGTATAGATTCCGCCCAGGAGGATCACTGGAGTTATAAGGGCCGGAATTGCCCTGAAAGTATGTTGAAAAAATTCAGCCGGTGAATGTCTTCTGCCTCTCGGGAAATTACGCTTTCGGGCTATTATCGCGATATAGATCATCAACGCCAGGCCGATCAGCAGTCCGGGGAGCATACCGCCCAGAAAAAGGCTGCCGACCGATGCGCCGGAGAGCATCGCGTAAAAAACCATCGGAATGCTGGGGGGGAAAATAGGGCCGATCGTAGCTGAAGCCGCGGTGATCGCGCAACTGAAACCATCGTCGTACCCCTCTTTTCGCATGGCCCGGATTTCCATGATCCCCAGTCCGGATGCATCCGCCACCGCAGAGCCGGTCATCCCGGAAAAAATGATCGAGGCCAGGACATTGACGTGCCCGATACCGCCTCTCAGCGATCCCACCAGGGCGCCGGCGAAGGCGAAGACCCGGTCGGTGACTTTACCCACGTTCATTACCTTGGCCGTGAAAACGAAAAGCGGGACCGCCAGGATGATATATTTCGAGTAAAGGTTGCTCAAGACCTGTTCTGCGACCAGGCTGATATCCTGCCCGCTCACCAGGAAGTAAAAAGTCGCCCCGGCCAGCATACCGAAAGCGATAGGCATCCTGAGAATAAAAGTAAGCGTAAAAACCGTAATAATTACCAGCAGACCGAGACTCATTTCAGGGACCCGCCTGGATAAGCTTTTTCAGGTCGCTTACAGTATCGTAAACCGTGCGGCCCAGGATCAGCAGCAGGAAAACCACGAACGGTGAGTAGGCCAGGCTTAAAGGGATTCGCAGTACTGCTGATTTCTGGAAGCTAATGAAAGCGATAAAAGCGAGGCTCGGGTAGAGAGCGATACAGAAAGCCGCAATGATGATCCCGTTCCCGGCCAGCCTGAAAATGAGCTGCCTTTGTGGTGAGAGAACATCGTAAACCATTCCGAAAGCCACGTGTGCGTTAAGCCGTCGGGCGAGGCAGGCTCCCAGAAGTGCGGCCCAGATAAAGCAGATCAGGGTGACCTCATAAGGCCAGCTAAGGGGTGCATTGAAAATGTAGCGCAGCAGCACCTGGAGTAAAAAGACGCAGAACATGACCGAAAATGCCGCTATTGGGATATAGATTTCCAGCAGATCCAACAGGAATGTAAAAATCTTCCTTATCCGTTTTGTCTTGCTCATTTTTGTCGGTTTCCAATAGTAAAGACATTAAATCGAAAGCGCACAGTTCACATCCCGTGTGACTTCATTCAGCTAAAGCCTCAACTTCGCGAAAAAGCGCCTGGTCCCAGTCTCCGACCAGTTTTTCATTCTCCAGATATTGTTTTCGCACGTGCTGCTTGAAAGCCTCCCGGTCAGGCTCGCTAACGATCACTCCCCGGGACTTGAAATAATCTATCAGTTCCGTTTCGGCTTTCAGATTGAGGCTGTCGCAGACCTGGCGAGACTGTTCGATCGCCAGGCGGACTTGTCCCTGGAGCTCCGGGTCCAATTTCCGCCAAACCCCCTCGTTGATACAGGGGAAGACGGCATGTACCAGGTGACCGGTCAGGACAATGTATTTGGCAACTTCATAAAATTTAGCGTTGTAAGTCGTGGGCAGCGGATTGTCCTGACCGTCCACGGTGCCGGTTTTCAAGGCCATGTAAAGTTCGGAAAAGCTTATCGTGGTCGGATTGGCCCCCAACGCCTGGCCCAGAAACAGCCAGGAGGGCGAATTGGGCATCCGCAGCTTGACTCCTTTCAAATCTTCGGGCCGGCGCACCGCATGCCCGGTGTCGCGAAGGTTCAATTGGCGGGTTCCCAGGTAGAAGGCTCCCAGCGGGCGCACGCCGATTTTCCGCGCCACGTCCTCGAACAGCCTTTCCCCCAAACTTCCGTTGAAAACCCGGGCCATGTGCGAATAATCCTTGAAAAGGTAGCCCATGGTGAACATCGAGAAATAGGGCACATGCTCAGCCAGCCAGTGCGCCCCGGTATAGACCATGGCCACGGTTCCCCGCCGCACGGCGAGCTGTTCGGACTCCTGGGTGAAAAGCTGCCCCGAATGGAAGATTTCCACCTTTACTCTTCCGGCCGTGCTTCTTTCAAGCTCCTCCTTGAATGTGTACAGGCAGAGCGTATGAGCATCCCTGGGTACGCCTACGGTAGAAAATCGCAGTTTGATTATCCCGCTTCCCTCGCGGTTCTGATCGCTGGCGCAAGCACCCAGCAGGAGCGGAAAGGCGAGGACTGAAAACCGTAAAAGATAGAGCGCCGTTTTTTTCATTTGCAATAGCGCCGGAAGAGACAATTGATGCTTCATATTTCCATTATCCCGGATTATTCACAAATTACCGTGAATCCCGCTAGGGGCGGCTTTCAAATCCGCCACTTAAAAACGCTCTATTCATAAAAAGTCAAAATGGTTTTTCAGAATTAGGAATAGAGCAAATTCCAACGTAGGGGCGACGCATGCTTCGCCGCTACAGCGGTTATCTTAACTTTCATAAAATTCAATAGTTAATGTCGTTTGTAAATAATCCGGGTTAAAACGCTAACGGAAATTCTTATAAAATAGACGGATTAACAGGCTTTTGCCGGATATCACTTCGCGGTCCGGAAGCGAAACACCGGGCTCCATTCGCTCCAGATTCCGCGGTTGTCCCGCGCCTTCACTTTCCAATAGTACGTGGTGTCCCGGTTGAGCCAGCCCTCAGGGAGTTTCCATTCCGGTTTTCCCGAGCCGGTTTCCCTCATCAGCGCAGTAGCCACCGGCCAGCGGCATTCCGGGTCGAAGGAAATGGTAAACTGATGGTTATCGACCCGGTCGCCTTTGTCATTCTCCCGCGCCGCTTTCCAGCCGAAGCTGGGGGACAGGTCATCGACCGCGGCGCCATTGGCCGGATATACCGCTTCCGCGGGCGGCAGGGGGGGATGGTTGTCCGTGCGCTCGCTCCAGAAATGAGTGATTTTCACCTGGTGCGGGCCGGGAGTTTCATCGCGGTAGCGGATGATATTTTTCCCAAGCGAGAGGCCCGGCAGGGAGCGGGGCGCGCACTGCACGTCGGTGGTTATCTGGATTGATTCTATCCCGGTCTGGGTGGGTGGATTGTTCTTTTCATCGGCCATGAAATCGAAAGCAACGGAATATTCCCGTCTTCCCCGCATGCCGCCGGGGTAAAGGACCTCATTGAGATCCACCTCGAATTCCAGGCTGCCGGTGGCCCCGGCGGGAGCCTCCCAGATCTTTTCCCGGGCTACCGAAACCGTGATCCGGTCCTTTTCGTTGGCCGCTCCCCGGAAGACCCTAGCCTGGAGCTTGCCGCCCAGGATCGTATAGGGCGTTTCGACCTCAAATGTGGCGAGTGTCCTCGTACCGTAAACTTTCCCGTCACGGTGCCGCGTATGCAGCGGAGGCTCTATGCCGTCTTCGACTGAGAAGGCGGGGCCGCGGTTGCGGCTGACATAATCGGTGATATATTCCGCCCGCAGATCCGGGCTCCAGATAAGCTGACCGTCGCTCCAGGTGACCGGCACCCGCCAACGCTGGTTTTTTTCCTTGTATTCCTGGAGATGTTTCCGGTATTCGAAAAACTTGTTCGGACCGCCCCTGAAATTCCGCACCAGCTTTTCCCGCGGCCGGATGGTCATCGCCTGGCTATGGGTTTCGAAGGCATATTTGTCATAGCCGTTTTGAACATAGCAGAAAAAATCGCCGTAGAAATAACGGTAGCCCCGCTGTTCGATCCCGTCCTGCCAGAGATAATCGTCCTTGCCGTCATAGTCCTGGTACATCTGACGGATTGCCAGGTTGCGGCCGGACCATTTGGTCAGCCTGGCGCCTTCCGGCGTGCCGCCGGATATTTTCTGGTCTTCCCAAAGCTGTTCCATCGAAGCGATAGTGCGGTTGTCATCCATCAGGTAATACAGAGCGATATCGGTATCGATCATATGCCAGGCGTTATTATACCAGAACTCGGTTACGGTGTGTCCGAACACTTCCCAGACCCGCGCTTTCAGTCCGATCGCCCGGGCCAGGGCCACCGCCACCGCAGAATGGTAAGCGCACTGGCCGTAGCCGTACACATTGAAAAAGACTACCGGGTTGAGGCCCTCCTGGTCATCGGAACCTCCCAGCGCATGGGACTGATCTTTGAGGAAATTGAAAATCCCGAAGACCTTTTCTTCATCGGTGCGGCAGCCCCGGGTGGCCTCCCGGGCGATAGCCTCAGCGTCGAACCAATCCTTTTCCCCGTTGACTGTGATCCGGGGATTTACCAGCGGCTTGTCCCCCAGGTTTTCGATGATAATAGTTTCATTGGCCGGGTCCCGGAAGCCGCCAACCTCGACCTCATAGGTATAATCGTTCACCGTAACAATCTGGGAATACTCCTTCCGGGCTACCTGACCGGAACTCTCCGGAGGAAGCAAGAGAAATGTCGCGACAGCGCAGGCCCCCAGCAGATGGAATTTCAACATGGCAGCCACCTTTTTGGATTGTGGATTTTACCAAAACTAGTCCGCCGCCTCGACTTTAAGCGTCAGCGGACCCGACAAGCAATAAGAAATAAATCTCCAGATGAGCAGTGAATAAAAGCTTTCAACTCCCCTATAGCTTGGCTTTATAAGATTCTCCTCCAGCGGCTGCCTCAGGCTCAGATCGCCCTGCGGCTCGTTTTCCGGCTGCCTGAAAAAACTATGAGTTTACGGCGCTCGACCGGTTTGCCCAGGGGACAACCCGAGGCTGACAGCTTCCGGCGCCCCGGCCAGGGCAGTGAATGACCGGCGCTCCATAATGTAGTCCAATAATCCCGTCACATCGGCCGGCGAATAGAGGCCATCCCCGTTGAAATCCAATTCCGGAGCAGCGCGATCGCGCACTCCGCGAACCAGCATCGAGACCGCGTCAAGAATGGATAGCCGGCCGTCCCGGTCGAGATCGCCCCGCAAGCCCAGTTGCCCGGTGGTGTCGATTTCCGTCTGAAGCGGCTCGAAGCTTCCCGCTCCGCCGAACCGCACCCGGCCTGACGGCGCTCCGTGGCGGCCAAACTGGACCTCGACCTGACCGCCTGAGGCTGTCGTGATACGCACACCCGCAAGCAGGGTGTCTTCCTCGAGCGTGGCGACTGCGGACATTGCCGTGTCGCTTTCGTCGCCTATCTCCAACACGTGCAGAAAGTAATCCCGCTGCGAGCCGGTGGGAGCCCGCACTTCCAGACGCCAGGGCACTACCGGCGTCTGGTTGCTGCTCCGGCCCACATGGTTATATTGAGCGGTTGGCTCATCCGGATGGCCCCAGAAGTCATGTCCCTCGCCGCCGCGCTTGGTGGTTACCGTACTTCTGGGCAGCACGGTCTTGAGAAAAGCCCGCGCGCGGCCGCTGCTTAAAACGTAGTCCCCGGTTCCCGCCGGATCGCTCAGCCAGGTGACATATTCCGGAGCCTCGCTGGAGTAGACGTGCCCGGCCACCAGTTCGGTCGGCGTCCCGGCTATCCTCGGCTCTCCGGGTATATGAAGGAACCAGTGCTTCGGGTAATCGGAGCGGGTGGCCTCGACCCGGTCGAATATGACGAAAAACTCGCGTTCGCCCCGCAGGTATAGGAACTGGCGGGTTATTTCGCTGATTTTACTCGAATTGTAAGCCTGCGTAAGGTCCGCGGCGGAATAGGTGTATTGTGGAGTATGCTTATAGGCGGTAATTTGGCCGCGTTCTTTAATGTCCTGGTGGCCGCCGGCGTAAACCCGGCGGATCATCCCGCCGTCTCTCTCGTTCTTAGTTCCGCCCTGGGCCAGCCTTTCGGGGGAGGGAGTCTGGCGGTCGAAAAGCTCGAGCGGATCAAATACGGTTACGATATTGTAGGCCAGGGAGCCGCCGATGTAGTAGTCATCGTCATTATGGCCTTGCCCCCCGGCGCGCAGCACCAGCCAGCCTTTCTTGGCAATCAGAAAGTGCCCCTCGTCATCCCTTGAATGAAGTGCATATGCGGGCCCGGCGCCGAAAAAAGCCCAGGTGGCGTCCGGATCGTCCCAGGCGCTGCGCATGTAAACGTGACCCGCGCCGGTGAAAAGGCGGGCCCTGGCCCAGCCCATTTCTCCGGGCGTCCTGGCCCGGACTCCGGGATCGTGGGTGATAAAGCGGATCCAGGGAGTGGAGAACCATTTCTCCGGCCAGCTCCCCCGGTCGTACTCCTCGCTTAGTTTACAGGCTACCGGGTCAGAGTACCGGGCGGCGAGGATCGGGGCCACCTGTTCCATGTCCCAACCGCCAGAGTTGTCATCGATATAGGCTGTTATGTTGTTGAAAGGCACCCGGAGATGGACGATCCAGCGGTTCATTTCCTTCAGATACATGGTTGGGGAACCGAGCTGAAACCAGTCCTGGCCGGTGGCCGTGCGCCAGCCCTCGAAAGCCCAGGGGATGACTTTCACCGGCCCATAGCCGCCATGGCCCATGCTTTCGGCCCAGACCCCGCCCATCCGGTTGAATAGTGACAAGCAGTCTAGCGGGATACGGTTGTACCAGGAGTCGAGAAATCTCCGGCAGTCGCTCTCGTAAGCCGTGCCCGCTCCAGCCAGAGCCAGGGCGACAAACAGTTTCGGCGTGATACCGTCCCGGCAGTTCGGCGTATTTAGGTGGGAGGGCCCCCAGGTCTGGTTGAACAGCCAGCCCCCGAAACGCAGGGTGATTTCCGCCGCATCCGTGTACCAGAGAAGCCAGCCGCCGAGCTGGTCGCCGAATTTTTTTCTCTCCGCCGCGGTCATGGAATCGTAAATCCAGTCATAGGCGATAGCGTAACTGCCGAAATGCCCGCTGCCGCTGCTGTTCAGGTCCGAGCGCGACAGCTGGCTGCCGTCGCCCCAGATTTCCTTGACCGCTTCGGCATAGAGGCCAGCCTGAGGATTGCCGAGCTCGCGCTCCACCAGGTAAGCCAGACTGGCACACAGCATGTCGGTGGGGCGATGCCAGACGCTATTGATCATCCGGAAAGTTTTTTCGGCGACCACCCGGTCGGCTTCCGCCTTGATCATCGCGTAATCTCCACCTAACATGCCTCCGCCGCGCGCCCGTTCAGCCAGCTCAGGCAACATGTCCCGGGTGACGAACAGCCGGGGATGCTCTCCCAGGCTGTATTGAGCACCGAGAGGGATGGCGAGGAATAGCAGCAGGGTGAACAATAGTGGAGTTTTCATCAGAGCCTTCAACTTCCTGAATTAATCAGGTTCACAGTCCGGTAATTTAAGGTTTCAGCACCGAAAATCCGGTCCTTAGGGTTTCAGTGTTGATCCATTATCCAGGCCTCGTTCACTTCCACGTGCTTGATATGGGTGCGCCGGAAAGTGTAGCTTACATGGACCAGTTCATCCATGGACTGCGCCAGACTCGGGTAGGAAAAGCGGCCCAGAGCATTCTCCAGGACCCGCCGGTAACTCCAGCTCTGCCCCTCATCCAGTGAAAGGGCCAGACTGAGGTCGGTGCGGGATTTCTGGTTGTCGTTGAAAGCCAGTACCAGATGCCCGTTGCGCAGCCTGTGCAGGTCGACGGCTGACGATGGATTTTTCAAGTCCGTTAATTCAGGTTCGGACCAGGTGCGGCCCCGGTCGCGAGATTCGCTCCTGATAATAAACAGGCGGCCGGAGTCTATTCCGTAAGGGCGCATGAAAGCGAGCAGACTGCCGTCTTTCCGCTGAGCCAGCGCTGGCTCATTTCCCTGAATCGCTGAATCAAATTCCTTCGAGAAATCCCAGCCTTTTTCTGCCTTAGCGGACAATAGAAAAACCGACTTTGCCTGTGACAGAGCACCATCCCGGTCGTGATATCTCATCAGGGGGATGATTATCCGTCCGTTTTCCAGACGCAGGATGCCGCTGCGCAGGGTCACGCCGGGTTCGTCCAGGAAAATTTCCGGCTTGCTCCAGGTCAGTCCCAGGTCGTTCGATCTGATCCGCATCAATCTGACCCAGGGAAGACCCGTGCGATAAAGGAGCCAGAGCTGTTCAGCGCTATATAGAAAGAACACGGGGTTGCTGTCGGTTGTATCCGGAGTATCTGTCAGAACCCGGGGCGCCTGCCAGCCACGCTGGCCTGCCGGCCGCAGGGCGGAAAGGATGACATTGTCCGGCGCGCCCTCCTCGGAGCCGCTCCACCAGGCGCATAAAAGACTGCCGTCCGGCAGGGCGATAAGGTTTGAAGAATGGCAGCGCGGGAAACGGAGCGTCGGGCTGCAGATCATTTCGGCGCGGTAATAAGGCTTCTCACTATCTGCCGGGTACACGCCGGACACTGTTGCTATCAGGAAGATCAGTTCAATTTTCAGGAGATTTTTCATTCCCTGTCGAAACGCCTCCCTGCGCCGCCGACCTTTCCGAAGGTTCACTGCCGATCCCTTATCCAATCCTCGTTCACTTCCACGTGCTTGATATGAGTGCGCCGGAAAGTGTAAGTGACATGGATCAGTCCATCCGCATCCTGGGCCAGCGCCGGATATTCAAAGCGGCCGGGGCTGTCCTCAAGCAATCTTTTATGAATCCAGGTCTGCCCCTCATCCAGCGAGAGGGCGAGAGACAGGTTGGTTCGGGTTTCACAGTCATCATTGAAAACCAGCAGCAAAGGACCGCCGCTTAATCTTAACAACTGCACCGAACTGGAGGGATTGCCGAGCGCAGTGCGGCTCGGCTTGCCCCAGTTCCGGCCTTCGTCGAAAGATTCGCTCTGCCAGAGCAGGCGTCTGGCCGGGTCCGGATCGTAGGGGCGCATTAAGGCCAGCAGGCTCCCGTCCGTGCGCTGGATGACTGTCGGTTCATTGCTGCGCGGCTCGGTGAGCAGCGGTTGGCACTCCTGCCAGGTTCTGCCCGAGTCGGCTGAAATGCAGAAGCTTGCATACTCATGCCTGGTAAGCGGCACCAGGATGTCACCGTTAGTCAAAACAATGGAGCGGTTCCGGGTGGCCCACATTTTATCCAGAAGGATTTCCGCCTTGCTCCAGGTGCGGCCCAGATCCGTGGATTTTTTCCACATCAGCTTGGGAGGAGGCATCTGCCGTTGGTAACTGGAACGGTAAAAGAGCCATACCTGCCGGTTCGGAGCCAGAAAAAGGGTCGGCTGGCCATCCGAAGCTTCCGGTGTATCGGCGATTACAAAGGGCCGCTCCCATATCTCCTTGCCGGGCTCGCGGCGGGCGGCCCGGATCACCACGTCCCGGCCCCCTTCCTCGGAGCCGTTGAACCAGGCCGCCATCAGACTGCCATCCGGCAGGGCGACAATTGAAGAAGCGTGGCATTCTGGATAGCGAAGGGTGGGTTGGAATATCGTTTCGGCGCGGTAATACGGCCCCCCACCATAAACGGCTGAACCACCGGGCAGGGCAAGGAGCAGGCAGGCGATTTCAAGCCCCAGGAAAACTTTTGTCTGTTGTAAAATTTCTTTCATTCCCCACCAGTTTCGCCAGGATGAAGCTGCTCCTCCATGATCCAGGCCTCATTTACCTCGACGTGCTTGATACTGGTGCGCCGGAAAGTATAACTGACATGAATCAGACCCTCAGGCGTCTGGGTGAGCATCGGATAAGAGAACCTCCCGGGTGCATCCTCCAATGTCCGCTGGTATTTCCAGGTACGGCCTTCATCCAGAGAAAGGGCCAGGCATAAGGAGCTGCGGTTGGTCTGGGTGTCATTGAAGACCAGGACGAAATGCCCATTGTCAAGCGCCAGCAGCTCGATCGCCGAGGAAGGATTGCGGATTTTAGTGCGTGACGGCTCACTCCAGCTCCGGCCGTTGTCGAACGACTCAGCCTGCCAGAGAAAGCGCTCCTCCGCTTTCTGGTCGTAGCAGCGCATGTAGCAGAGCAGGCTGCCGTCGCGACGCTGGGCGACAGTCGGTTCATTGTTGCGCGTGGGGGTGATTACCGGCTTGCTTCGCTTCCAGGTTTTCCCCTCATTGGAGGTATAGAGAAAGGCCGAATGCTCGTGCTTCATGATCGGGATGATAATATCACCATTGGCGAGCCTGATGATCCGGCTTCTCGAGCTCCACCCGGGTTCGCCGACCAGAATCTCCGGAGCGCTCCAGGTGCGGCCGCCATCGCGGGACTTTTTCAGGTTGATCTTTACGAAAGGCAGTCCGGAGCGGTAAATCAGCCAGATTTCATTCCCAGATACCGGAAACAGCACCGGGTTGCCCTCGGTGGTGTCGGGAGTATCGGCGACAACCCGCGGTTCCTCCCAGTAGTCGTTCCCCTCCAGGCGGCGCGCAGACCGGATCACCAGGTCGAGCCCGCCCTCCTCTGAGCCGTTCCACCAGGCTGCAATCAGGCCGCCATCCGGCAGAGCGGCGATGCTGGCCGAATGGGTGCGCGGAAAGCGCAGCGTAGGCTTGAAAATCAGCTCGGCCTTGTACGAGGGCTCGAGTTGCGCAGCCCATCCCGGTTCTGCGGTTCCAGCCAATAACAAGATCGAGGCGGCTATCAGCAGCGGCTCAAATCTCCGCAAAAGCGGAAAATTTATAATCAGGTTTCCATCTGGATTAAGATTCATGGCTTTTCCTTGATCCAGGATTCCGAAATCTCGAGGTATTTGAGGTAGATATTGCGGGCGACATATACCAGGTGCAGCCGGCCGTCTGCTGTTTCGACCAGGCTGGGATCGCGGTTATCCCACTGGCCTTTGACCAGGTTGCGCTTCCAGGGCCAGCTTTGCCCGCCATCCTCGCTCAGGGCAATGGTCAGGGGAGTGAGCCACTCGGCATGGTCGTTATAGAGCAGTGCCAGATGTCCGTTAGCGAGCCTTAACAAGCTAGTCGGTCCGCAGGGATTGAGAAGCTCGGTTTTACGCGGAGAGGACCAGGATCGGCCATTATCCGGCGATTCGGTCTGCCAGAGGACTTTCTCCCGCTGGCTGCCCTCCTGCGGTCTGAGAAAGGCCAGCAGCGTTCCGGTCCCGGCGAGGGCGGCCGAGGGGTCGACCAGGCCGGAGGGATCAGCAATGCGCGCAAGGTCTTTCCAGTAGCTGCCTTTGTCCCGGGAGACGAGAAACATCGAACCGGATTTCCGCAGGTCGGTCAGCCCCAGGAGCAGCCCGCCGTCGGGCAGCTCGACCATTCCGCCGGAGGGCACCCTTCCGGATTCCGGGATGAGAAAGAATTCTCCACCCCAGATCCGTCCGCCGTCCTTTGAATCACGGTATTTGAGGTGCCAGCCTTCCAATCTGGCGTCGGGCGGGTTCTTGCGCTTTTCACGGTACAGGGTGGCGTAAATAAGCCGCAGCCTGCCATCCGGCAGTTTCGCCAGCAGCGGGTAGTTGTCGGGGTAACCCGGCTCATCGGCAGCCACAGCCGGTTCCGTCCAGCCATTGTTTTCCGACGACTTGAAAGAGATTCGTATCGAGGTGTCAAGGGCCTGCATCCCGCTGCCGGAGGCCCAGGCGCATGCCAGGATGCCATTCTCCAGAACCGTCAACGACGGCCGGTAACATTCGGGAAGCAGGGCCCGCGCCTCGTAAATATCAGTTTCACGGAAAAAAGGCTCATCCGCCAGGCTCTGATTCAACGAGATGGCCGTCAGTCCGGCACAGATAAGCAAAAAACGCCTGAAAAAAGAAAGAGTCATGGGCGAGTTCCCTGGACAAAGTTACGATAGAGTACATCAGACAGGGCACATATTTCCCGGAAAGCTCCCGGACCGGACAGGCTCCGGGAGCTTTCCTGAATCGGGCAGCCGGCAGAAGTCAGAAGCCAAAAACGATGGTGAAAAAATTGTTCGCTGAAAGCCGGCCCTTGTTGCTGTAGGCGTAACTGAACTCCAGGGTCTTACCGCCGATATTTCTCTTCAGTCCGCCGCCGAAGCTGAATCCGCGGAATGTCGGATCATCGCCGTAGTAATCATAACCGTAAGCATCGGTTTTACTGGTCAGCTCATCGGTCTGAATCTTCCAGCCCGTGCGCAATGAGGCGGTATAGACCGGATTAAAGTTAAAAGTCATCTCGGTCCCGGTCGCATAACTGATCGGGATATTGTTCGGGCGCCAGAACTCGCCGCAAGCCAGCCAGTTGAGCTTTTCACTGGTAAAAATATTGTAGCTCATGGAAATCTTCATGTTCGTGGGCAAGCGGTAGGTGTGCGTGCGATAGTACATCTGGCGGGTATTCCGGCGCGAGATGGCTTCCGGATCGTCGCTGTAGTCGTTGTAGCCCGTCGGAGCGAGGTTGTCGCTGTCTTCCGGGCCGACCTCGCGCAGCAGGTTCGGGCCGGTCATGGTGATGTTCGTGCCGAGATTCTGGATAGCGAAGGCGAATCTGATCTCGCGGTCCATAAACTCGGTATGGTAGATCGTTCCGGCATCGATAGCAAAAGCGCTGCCGCCGATATTGCTCCAGACATCCTGGTGCACGTACTTCAGATTGAGACCGGCCACGAAGCGGTCGGAGAAGTTATAGGCCAGCGACCCGCCCCCCTGGAAGTCATAGGCATTGAAAGTTCTGCCAGTTCCATCTGGGCTGGTCACGGTAGTGATTTCCATTTCCGGGACATCCAGATAGCCAAAAAATCCACCTACCACCAGGTTCCCATCAGCCAGGGGGAATGCCGCCGCTCCGTAACTGTAAGTCAGATTGAGCGTATAATCGACCATGGTCATCATCACCTCTTTCTTCTGAAGGAAGCCCAGGCCGGCCGGGTTCCACCAGATCGAGGTGATATCATCTCCCACGGAAGTGTACGCTTCACCCAGGCCGATTCCGCGCGCTCCCACCGGGATGGTGAGGAATTCAGCCGCCCGTACGCCTACGAAAGAGAAATTGCCTGGGCGGCCTTGCGGCAGGTATTTATCCAGCCCCGAGTAATCCTGGTTGGCGACACCTTGCGCAAACAGCGGCAAAGCGGCGAAAGACAAGGTTGCGCAGGCGGTCATCAAGGCTCGAAAAAATCTGCTGTTCAACATATCTTACCTCCGTCTAGACCTCGAGAAAAGCCACATTTCAAGAGGAAACCACCCATATTCTGCTCCGGGTGTCAGTTGATAACATAGAAACTGCCGGTATGAGTCTTTCCTCGGTAGTCCGTTACGTGGTAAAAATAAAGTCCGCTGGCAACTGTCATTCCGAAACGGTTTCTCATGTTCCAAGGCTCGGTGCCGCTATGATTATCCCAGCCTTCGTAAACGTTGGGCTGGCTGTTAGTCAGACGGTCCCAGTCGGTGTAGTTGCCCCAGCCCTGGCGGCTGGAGCTGATGTGATTCAGGACATTGACCAGGTTCCCGCTGAGGGTGTAAATCCTGATCGTGCACTCCTTGGGCAGGTTGATAAACTCGATCCGGCGGTGCGCGGGTGACAGATCGAGGAACGAGCTGCCCACGTAGGGATTCGGCACTACTTTGATTTTGGAAAGATCGATGTCATCCGGATTCATGGTCGAGGGCTTGATCCTGATCTCCCACTTGTCGCCCGGGTAAGGCGGGTCCGGGACCTGGGTGAAGACTGTACCGACCTCGTTCCATGTACCCAAAGCTTGATCATAGGTGAATACCGTTCCAGGGCTCGGCATGCTGGTTAGCCCAGTCACATTCATCAGTTGGCCGTTGAAATAGATGCCGAACTGCTCTGTGTTGTTCGCAGGCAGAGAACTGACAAACTTATTTGAGCGCTGCGCCTTTGGCACTTTATTGTGCATCTCGACGTAGAATTTGCTCTCCACCAGATTTTCGAACGGCTGACCCTGGGCTGCCAGTGTGACAAATCCCCATCCATAGTCATCCGGGTACTCCACGGGCGCAAGATCTACTCCGCGTGTCGCATCCTTGACTTCCAGCGTAAGATTGCCGCCTCCCGCATCTCTCCAGGTGAGTGTGAAACGGCCTGATCGCGTGATCGCCGGATTGTAGGGGGCACGGCAGGCCCGCCAGCCCCAGTGCGGACGTTCCCCCTTGGACATACTGACCAGGCTGGCTCCGGTATAGCCGCCCTTATCTAGACCCCAAGAAAATCCGCGGAACTGCTCGTAGCCTGCGGATGTTAAATAATTGACCGCCATCTTGACGCCGTAAGTGGCCCCGGAGGCGTCCATCGGGCCGGTAACGGGAAAAGTGACTTGAATTGCTGCACCTCTCTTATGAATCGGTATTTCCCCCGATGGATCATAGGCAGTGCTGCCGTCAGAGAGCTGGAAGGTCAGCGTGCTGTAGTTGGGTTGGGTCCTCACGTTATTGAAGTAATACAGGTTATTGGTCCCGGATGCATTGATTGTAAGGGTCTTGGGCGAGGTCAGCCTTTCGTTGTTCACGATTTCTGCGGAAACCTCAGCCACCGGCGCCAGATACTGCGGTGGATCGGTGAACACGCAACCAAGGTTATTCGAGCCTATTCCTCTCGTGGCATTGAGGATAGCTCTCTCCTCGTAAACTGGAGTGCTGTAGGCCGGAACATAAGTCACTTCACCTTCTATGCTGGCAGTCCTGAACTCGTTGGCGTTGCTGCGCGGGACCACCGTATAGAGGCTGGCTCCGGGCCGGTTCCAGGTTTTGCCGCTTGCCGGGTCCGGCAGGCTGATAAGCGCTCCAGTGGTCGGATCGTAGTTCCTGTCGTAGGGCACGACGGCGTACCAGACCTTTTGCCCGTTTTTCAATCTTGCCAGCGGGACATCGTCCTCCAGCTTGTCGTTATAGTAGAACTGGAGGTTGCTCTTACTGAGGTTGAAATCCGCCAGCAGCTCGGAATGCGAGTCGCTGGGCCCCACGAAGCTGCGGTAGACCCGGTAACCCTCGAAATCGTACTCCCGGTAATAATTGTCGGGATTTAGATCGTTATTCTCCAGGAAGTAATAGTAAGTGTCCGGAGTCTGCACATTGACGTCCGGCCAGGTGATCGTCACCGCGCGGTCTCCCGGAATGATAGTCAACAGCGGGGCCTGCGGGGTCTCGGGCAGCTGGAAACCGCTTTCGAAGACGATCTGGGCCACCTCGGAATAATGCTCGAGGGGCGCAAAGGCATCCTGGATCACCTGGGCGTCCATGTTCGCGATATCGAAAGTGGGCGCGGTGAACGGCTTCACCCCCGGATGAGTGAACATCCAGACGAAGTCGAAGCTGGTGGTGTCACGGGGTTCCATATCGTGTAACTGGCCGTAGAGACCGACATAATTTGAGTTGCTCGATCCGCCCCAGAGCCATTTGTCGTAGCGGGAATTTTCCGGTCCGATCAACCCGGGATATGCCACCATGGACTGGCCGGTCCAGGGATTCATCTGCCCGCCGAAGTAGCTCGGGAGGCTCTCCATGGCGATTTGCCAGCGAACGCCGTAAGAGGGTCCTCCCTCCCAGGGGCTGGTGACGCTGGAGACGCCGAATTCAGCGCCTACGCTGACTTGATAGCTGATCATCACGGCTTCATCATCACCGAACTTAGCTGGCCTGAGCATCTTAAAACCGACGAGCGGCGCCTCGGGCGGGGAGAAGGTCGGCACGGTGGGCGTGCGGCCGTAAATGCCGGTGAGCTCCCTGGCTGGGTGGTACATCCAGCCCACGGAGCTGCCGCCGTAGTTCATCGCACGCCAGTTGTTGAGGATCAGGTAATCGTGCCACTTGACTCCATCTGGATTAGCCAGGCCGATAGCGGCGTAGCTGCCGGTGGGATTCCACTTGAAATACTCGGTCATGTTCTGCATCCAGATGTGGTTGTAGATCATGTTGTTGCTCTCACCGAAATTGAGCATGTACATGCTCCACATATTGTAGAACCCGCACTGGGGACCGTAGTAGCTGCGCATCACGTCTCCACTGTGGAAACAGATCGTCTCCGCCCCGTGAAGCACTGGAGCACCGCTGGCGGTCTGTCCCTGGCGGGCCTCGATCGGCCAGTTGGCCAGGTTGTCCTCGTCCAGCGAAGACCAGACATAGGAAACATCGATCCGTGTACTTTCGGTCTCCACGTTCTCACCGGCCGCGGCCGCCGCAGCCAGGTAGTCATAGGCGAAGGCGGAGGCCCAGTAGCGGTCAGTGTCGAAACCGCCGGAGCCGGTGACTATTGTGTCTTCCGGAACTCCGTCCCCGGTGAAATCCCTCGTGCAGGCCCCGACAACCGAACAGCGGTCCCAGTTGATATAGTTTCCCGAACCGCGGGGAAACTGCATCTGGCCGGTTCTTCCAATGGTCTTGAAAGGCTGGCTCCAGCCCAGGTTGACCGGCATACCTATATTGTTGCCCTGCGAAACCCGGCTTTCGAGTTTCTCGGCCAAAAGCGGAGCCGCCAGCAGGCCTATCAGGGCAGCGAAGGTCAACAGTATCAGGAATAATCGTTGCCTCATGGATCTCTCCTGTTTTTATCACCATATTGCCAACAAGCAAATTCACCCGGCTGAACGCTAAACCTTACCCTGCGTGTCAGAAACTGAAATTCAAGCCGGTGCGGAACTCCCGGGCGGTGCCCCAGAGGCGCTTATCCATGGTCTGCAGCATATGCGTCTGCGCCATCTGGCCCAGGGCCGCCTCCTCGACAGTCAAGATGCCGTCGGCATTGAAATCGGCGTTGAACCTCACTCTGCGCGGATCGGTCGGAGCCAGGTCAGCCCAGACCAGCGGCTGGCCGCCGGTAATATGGCTGTAACTCTCGAGCCGGTAGTTGCTCGGGTAAGGGAAATGGTTCTTGCGGTTGAGGGCGTTAAAAATCTCGACGAAGAATTCCATGCGGCGCGGCGCGCCTAGATGGAAGCCCTTGGTGAAGCGCAGGTCGAGATTGGTGAACCAGCGTCCACGGAAGAAATTATAACCGCCGATCCTGCGGCCCAGTGCATCCCGGGTTACCGTGCGGTCATCGAAGCTGGTGGCCTGGTAACGGCCCCAGGAGTCGAGCATGGGCTCCGCGCTGCTCAGGCTGAGGACCGAGTAAGCGCGGAAATTCTTGAGGATTTTATTTGCCAGGGAGCCCGCCTTGAAGTCTTCCGGGAAGAGGTAGTTCAGCCGCAGCGTGAACTGGTGCGTCCGGTCCCCGTCGATAGGCGTCAGCTCATCCGGCGGGATGAAAGTTTCCCCGGTGGATGGATCCAGGCTGGCCTCCATGCCTTCGGTGACAAAAGAGCTGCCGGTGGTCCGGGAAAACTGCAGGGTATAGATCAGATCAAAGGAGTAGTTGTTTGAGAACCGCTTTCTCAGTGTGAGATCCAGCCCCTTGATGTTCCCGTGATCCCGGTTCGTCGAACCGGTGATCGTCCGGCGAACGTACTGCTCGGTGTACCAGCGGTAATACTCCGTGAAATATGACTTACGGGCCACATTTCCCTCGACATCCCGGTAGTAGCCCACCACATCCACGAGCATGTCGTTGCCCAGCAGATAGCTCATCCCGGCTTCGAATGCATCAGTGCGGGAAAAATCAATTTCACCCAGGTTAGTCCCGTCATCACTGTTCGCGTAGACATGTGCAAAGTTGGGATACTGGGAGAAAGCCCCGTAAGAAAACCTTAACTGCGCTTTGTCAGTGACCGGGAAGGCCACATCAAAGCGCGGAGACCAGGCGTGTTTCGGCTGCGGATTTACATCCTCGCCGTGCAGATCACGGGAAGTGATCGCCCAGTTGGCCATCGGCACGAACAGGTCATAACGCAACCCGTAGTCGAAGACAAAATCTCCGAGATCGGTTCTGTTCTGGGCGTAGTAGCCGAGCATCTGCGGCTTGCGGATGAACTCATCCAGCGGGTTGCGCGGCGATGCGCTGTGGTAGTCGGTGATATAGGAGAAGTCGCTGAAATTGGTGTACTGGATACCCAGCTTGGCCCGATTGTAGCGGTTGAGCTGATAATCCAGGTCGAGCTTATAGTTATGCTGTCTTTCGCGCAGGTAGCGGTAGTTAAGATAATAGGCGGTGTAGTAATCGATGACGAAAGGTGTCTCGTAGGGTACGTTTTCCTTGTAACCCGTATCACCATCCGGAAACACATTTCGGGCCACCTCAGGATAGGCCTCCGGATTCTCGTGGTTGGGCCAGGTATCGATCTCGAAGCGGATGTCATGCAAAGACCAGCTCATGAAAGCGGTTTCCCGCTCCCAGTTGGTTTCCGGAGAGGCGGTATTGATGTCCTGGGTCCGGAAGTGTGAGTAACGGAATTGCAGGGATGCATTCTGGTTGGCCGAATGCAGCAAATCCCAGTTGAATCCGAGAAGCCCGTTGTGGGTCTTGTTTCGCCTGGCGAAGCTCATCCACACATGCACCATTTCATCATCGCCCCAGGCGCGGTTAGCGAAGTAGGGATCGCCTTTGTAGAAATTGCCGGTCTGGAAATAATTGTCCTCCGCATTCCAGCCGGGAGGGAATGCATGCTGGTTGCGTGACCAGTTGTGGCTGGCGATGAACTTGAGATTCCGAATCGGAGAATAGGTCAGCTTGCCTGCGGTCAGTGTCCGGTCCGACCAGTTGGCGGTGGCCCTTACCGGGTTGGGAGGCGTGTAAAGGGACGCGTCCTTGCCGGTCTGGCCGGCGTAGAACGCCCTGCCGGTTTGGAATTTCTCCAGACTGAAAGGCAGCTCGTCCCGGATGCCCAGCTCCGGATCGTTACGCACCGCATAGTTGAGACGGTTGACAAAATCCTGGTTAACTCCGCGGAATCCCTCATCGGCGTGTAACCTGAAACGGTCATCCTGACCCTGGAGCTCGGCGGAGAGATGGAAGTACATATCCGGAATCACGGGGACTGGCCCGCCGAAGCTGGTCTGGAGCTGGTTGTAACCCCAATCCGCGGTCCGCGGATTGATCTCATCCGTGATATAACGCACACTGCCCTGGTAGTGAGGGGTGCCCTCTTTGGTAACCACGTTGACGATGCCGGACTGAGCATTGCCGTACTCGGCCTGGAATCCACCGGTGATAATATCGACCTCTTCGACCGACTCTGCGCTCAACTCGAGCGGGGTAGTGTCCTCGCCGCGGTGGGAGTCTTCAATCTGGTAGGCACCCCACCGGAAAGAGCTCCGATATGGCTCAGCCGCGAAGTTCCGGACCATGACGCCATCGACTACCATGGCTTCCTCGCCCACGCGGCCGCCGCGGATCCGCAGGCCGCGCTCGAGAGCGTCACGGCCGCCCATCTGAACGCCCGCCTCCTGGACCAGCATGTCCTCGAGCCTGGTAGCCGGAGTCAGGTCGATCTGATCGGCGGTCAACCTCTGCTTGGAGACCGTGTTGTCGCGGGGCACAAGAGTTTCGCCCAGCCCCTCGATCGTGATCCCCTCCAATTGAACCACGGTGGAGCTTATCTCACAGTCCACAGTGGCGGTCTGGCCGGCGAGAAGAAGCTGGTTGGACACCGTTGTCTTCTGATACCCGGTATAGGTGAAAACCACGTTCCGGCGCCCAGGGGGAACGCTGAGTATAAAATAGTATCCGTCAGCGTTACTGATATTTCCCAGCCTGGTTCCCTCCACTTGCACCTGGACACCAGATACCGGCTGGCCGGTATCCTTGTCACGCACAGTCCCTTCAATTTTGCCAGTGGTAAGCTGTGCTGACAGGCTAGTAGCGAGTAAGGCCGATATTGCCAGAAAGAGCGTAAATCTTCGGGTAAACAATTTTTGGTGCATTAATTCCCCCTTAATGAATTGGAATCTTTCCACCTTTTCCCCGATCGAGATCTTTATCATAGGCAAATCTCCCATCTGTTTCAGATAACAGGGTTCCAGAGTACTTGGAAACTTCCATCCGTAATTGATACCAAGGGGGTAGTTATCTTTTTTCCTCACCTCCATTTACAATTAGGTTTCGCTTAGAATTACCATCCAAACCGGTCTTTAAACGCACAAAAGGATCACTGTAATTAGTAATTGTTTCGATCAGAGTCCTGAAATCCGTCGCCTTGTCAAAAAAGAAATCAGCGCCGGCTGTAAGGCATTGCTGGCGAAACTGGGGGTAAGGATACTGGGTGAAAATGATAAATTTGAGTTGTTGACTCTTTTCTTTAATCCGTTTGATTACCTCTATTCCATGTTGTTCCGGCATCTGGAAATCCATAATTACTACATCGGGCAATTCCTTTATTATGTCCCGTACTGCTTCTTCGGGATCTCCCGCGACTCCGACAATTTCCAGATTTTGATAGATAGACAGCAAGGCGACCAGACGATCGCGTATCAGTTGTGAACTATCTGCAATAAAAATTCTCATTTTAAATTCTGAAATTCAGGTTTTTACGCGTGAAGGAGAGCAGATGAAATGTATAAAGGAATTGTGATCCTCAGTTCTCAGGGGCCAGGATTACCTAGTCTGAATGGTTTGAGAAAACCGAGAATTCACATTTCGAAAAGAGAGGTGCAGGTCAAAATCCGTATTACTTCGACTATCCACCATTTAATTGCTAAACCTTTTGGAACAAAAAGAAAATCGTAGAAATATTTTTATTTTGTAGAAATTCGAAACTGAAAGTTGTCGAATTTTTTCTACAATTGTTGATAGATTGGAAAATTTAGAAACAGGAGAGGAATGGCGGGAAATTACAGCGAGACTGGAATTGAGCTAGAATTTGAGAAAAATGTTTTACGGTGAACATCTCTCAAAAATGACGTGATTTCTCTTAAAGTATTTAGTCCGACAATCCCTCGTTAATTACGTAATATATGATCTGAGCATTGTTATCCATCTTCATTTTCTTCAGCACCCGGCTTCGATAAGTACTGATAGTCGTAACGCTCAGGGACATTTCGGCCGCCATCTGCTGGACGGTTTTACCGCGACCCAGATTCAACATAACCTGGAATTCTCGATTTGAGAGCATTTCGTGAGGTCTCTTTTCCGAGGTTTCTTTCAAATACATTGCCAATTTTTCCGCCAGAGACGGACTGATGTACTGTCCTCCCCGGGCCACTTTTATAATTGCGTTGATTAGTTCTTCCGGAGGCCTGCCTTTAGTCAGGAAACCGTCGGCGCCCGCTTTTATCACCCGCACGGCGAATTGTTCCTCTGGATAACGGCTCAATATCAAAACCGGCAAACCTGGTTTTTCCGCTTTCAATATCTTTAAAATATCCATTCCACTAAGGCCCGGCATATCGATATCCAGCACTACAACATCATAGACTTTGGTTCTTACTTTTTCGAGGACTTCTTTCCCTTCGCTGGCCTCGTCAATCACGGTGATGTTACTCGATTCGGCGAGGATATCCATAAGTCCCCGTCTCACAATCGGATGATCATCCGCAATAAGTAGCTTTATCATCGCATTATACCTGCTGCCTGGTCAGTAGTGACAAAATGGTGTATATATTTTATCGTAAAGGAACGGTAATCTCAACTTTTATCTTCAACGGATAGCTATACTCTTCCGTGCCGATGGTTCCAAAGTCCTGGTTGACGGTTTCCTTTTTAATTATCCCATTGCTGTCCTCTTTTTACACTATTAAGAATCATTTTACCGTCGGATTATTTCAAGTGCACTGAAATCTTAGTCGCTTCCCGAGACGAAGAGAGCAGGTCGAGATTCTTGAAGCAAGTCTCAGTTATCTGTATACTTCTGATCGAGAAGAGTGAACTCCCTGATTAACTGTGACGGTCAGGTAGCGCTCACGTTGAGTTGGATAGGTGGACCGGGATACTAGATTGTGTGAGCTGCAATGTTTATTCGGGAATTATCCGGCCAGCAATTCAAATCGACATCAAAATTGAACTGTTCGAGAATTTCACTACCATAAAAGAGCAGGGCAAAAGTACCATATTATTCAAATTCAGATTTTAGCTTTCCAGCTCGCTACCGTTTTATGTAGGGTTCCCAAATGCTTCGAGTCCTGAATCTCTTAGAAAGCAGAAAAATAAATATCCCGGGCATCTTATTTATTTTAGTCGCCTGCAATTGTTTCGCTGTTCTTCAAGGCTATGCGGAGGTAAATGAAAATAAACTGCTCATGGTTCGGGGTGAAGACCACTATCCACCATATGAATTCCTGGATGATGAAGGATATCCTGCGGGCTTCAACGTGGATATTATGAAAGCCGTGGCCGAAGTTATGGGCCTTAAATTGGATATACAGCTTCGGCCGTGGAGCATGGTGCGGGAGGATATCGAAGCGGGTAAAATTGATATCTCAATCGGTATGTTTCGCACTGCGGAAAGAGAAAAACTCGTTGATTTTTCTACACCCTATAACGTTGTCTCATATGCTCTATTTATCCGTAAGGGTGTCGCCATTAGCTCTCTTAAAGATTTAAGCTACAGAGATATAGTAGTCCAGAATGGTGACTTTGCGCATGATTACTTAATCAAGCAAGGCCTGGATCATAATCTGGTTTTAGTGGAGAACATGGAAGATGCCCTGAGGAAATTAGCCAGTGGAAGGTACGATTGTGCAATTATCTCAAAGCTTTATGGACTTTATATTGTCAAGGGATATAATCTTTCGAACATTGAATCTGTCGACCTGCAGATCGAATCGCTGGAAAATTGTTTTGCTGTAGCCAAGGGGAATTTAGCCCTGCTTTCTCAATTGAATGAGGGGCTGAGTATAATCAAGGCTACGGGCAGATATGAAGAATTATATCGTAAGTGGTTCAGTATTTACGAGGATAGGCTGTTCACACGGGAAGTCTTGAAATATGTAGTTTGGCTTGTTACCCCTCTTGGAATTCTGCTTATCGGCGTGGGATGCTGGTCCTGGTTCCTGAAAAGGCAAGTATTTCTCAAAACCAAGGAATTGAGAGAGGAACTTTCCGAACGCAAGCGAGCTGAATTAGAGCTGAAAAAATCACATGAGCTGTTGCGCGAACTTACGATGCATTTGCATATGGCTCGAGAAGAGGAACGGGGGCAGATTGCAAGGGAAGTGCATGATGAGCTGGGGCAGATTTTTACGGCATTACAACTGGACTTGTATTACATGAAGCAGAAGTATCCGCAAAAAAAGGGACCGCTGATTGACAAAATGGATAATATGTTGAAATTGATCGATTCAACATGCGTGATGATTCAGGAGATTTCAACAAGATTAAGGCCGAGATTATTGGACCACCTGGGATTGATAGCGGCAATGGAATGGTATTTGGAAGACTATGAGCGCAGGACAGGGATAAAATGTATTTTTAAGACCAATTCTGAAAAACTTAATCTGGAGGAAAATCTATCCATCACCATTTTTCGTATTTTTCAGGAGGCTCTTACAAATGTAGCGCGTCACGCTAAAGCAAAAACTGTGTCTATAAATTTAAGAGAAAAAAACAACGTGTTATTATTAACGATTAAAGACAACGGGAAGGGAATAACTCAGGAACAAATATCGAACCCTAAATCAATCGGATTAATAGGAATGCGTGAACGTCTCTCACCTTGGCAAGGAAGATTCGAGATTAGCGGTGTGCCAAACAGAGGAACTACTTTGATTATTGAACTCGCTTTGGACAAAATAACAGCAGCTCGCTAAAAAGGACATTTATTTTAGAAAAATAGGGGTATGCTTCGTCACAAAGGGATGATAAAAGTGGGAAAAATTGAGTACGACGATCAAGAAGAGATTGCTGACAGGAAGGATTTGATATAAACCAATGCTGGTACAAACTAGTTTTGTTCTGAATAGACAGTACGAAGGCGAGCTGTCTTTGATCAGATGCAATTGTGCCGTAACTGTGCCAAACTTGAGGGCATTTATGGCATTCAATCAGAAAAAGCGCAGATAGGGCAATCGTGCGCTTTGAGTTGATTTTCAATAGTTAGAAGTTTAGTGAATACACTATATCATGTGCCTGACAAGCAGGAGGTCACTTCTTTCGAATCTCTAGTCATCCATTGCGGTGATATGAGAATTCTTTGTCATCGGGGATATTTTCAATTATAATTGCTGCATCCACTGAATGATGACCGGGCTGCGCGGTGAATCGGGCGCGGAGCAAGTCACATCTCTCTTTGCTTTGCAAAAATGTCCTCCCTTTATTATAAAGCTTATCCATATTGTTTCCATGGGGGCTTGTATGTCCATTTCCCGGAAGATTGCGACCCGCATTTATCTGACTTTCAGCCTGCTGATTTTAATGCTGGGTTCCGCTGAATTGGCGCTGTCAGCACGACCCGGATCGTCACCTGAAGCGGCTGCTCTCGCCGGCCGGATAACCTCCCTTACCGGAATTGAACGGGGTGTGTGCGCCATCCTGGGCGCCGGCAATTCCTACCTGGCCAGCGAGCTGGCTGGGGAAGGAAAGTTTGTTGTCCACATGATCGACCCGGACAATTCCAGAGTCGAGGCGGACCGCAAAACAGCAGATCAGCAGGGACTTTACGGCCGATACCTCAGTATCGAGTCAGGAAGTTTCTCTCGCTTGCCCTATGCCGACAATACGCTCGACCTGTTGGTCGCCTTCCACGGCGGAGTGGCCGGCAAACTGAGTAAAGATGAAGCTCTGCGTGTGCTGAGGCCCCTTGGCCAGGCACTGATAATGGGAGAGCAAGCCGGAAAGGCCGAATTGCAGAAATGGCTTCAGGGCGTCGACAGGGCCGCCGGCAGAATCGTGGAGAACCCGGGATCCTGGGTGGTGCTCACGAAGCCCGAGCCGGAGGGAATTGATGACTGGTCCCACTGGGAGCACGCGCCGGACAACAACCCTGTATCAGTCGATAAAGTTATTACCGCTCCCTACATGACTCAGTTTTTCGGTCTCCCTTACTATATCTCTATGCCGGCAATCACCACCGTGGCCGGCGGCCGGGTTTTTACCGCGGTCGGTCATATCGCCCACCACGAGCGAGAAGAGCCGTGGCTGAATACCCTGATTGCACAGAATGGCTATAACGGCACCAACCTCTGGATGCGAAAACTGCCCGATGGCTACCTGGTGCACCGGTCAGCTTTCATCGCCACCGATGAGACTTTCTACATGATCAACCCGACGGGCGGCGGCTGCCTGCTATTGGACCCGGTTACCGGCGAAGAAAAGGGAAGGATCCAGCTTCCAGGCGTGCATGGCGACTTGAAGTGGATCGCGCTGAGCCGGGGCGTGCTTTATGTACTGGCCGGCCCGCAGAAAGACCCTCCGCAAACCACCGTGGTGCGCAGCCCGGCAAGGGCCTGGAGCTGGAACGAGCTAAGCAGCGGATATTATGAGAAGCAGATTCCCTGGGGGTTTGGTCATACGGTTGCGGCCTATGAGCTGGCATCGGGAAAAGTTCTCTGGGTGCATACAGAACCGAAACCAATCGATTCCAGGGGGATGGTCATCGGCGGGGGGAAACTCTTTTATTACAGTCCGGAGACCCGGATCGCCTGTTTGGATGCCCTCACCGGCGAATTGAAGTGGGAGAATAATGACCCGGCGGTACGCAGGCTGATTGAGGAACCGGGCCGGGGTCTGACCTCAACTCCGGGCTTTCGCACTTCCACTCTCGTGGTCTACACGCCGCAGGCCCTGCTC
>MFIX01000123.1:29441-31723 GCA_001780825.1 Candidatus Glassbacteria bacterium RIFCSPLOWO2_12_FULL_58_11
TGGATCCCTGCTCTGGCGCCGAGAGAAAACGATCAATAATCCAAATATCCTCTACGTTGAGGGCAAAGCGATACTGGGAATCGGCCGGGAGGGCAGCACGCTGGCGGTCGATCCGCTAACCGGTAAAACAATCGAGGACCTGGGATTCAGGAAAAAATACTGTGCCCGGCTGACTGCAACAGATGATTCCTATTTCTGCCGCGGGCAATTCGAAGGGCTGGCCCGTTTCGACAAGGCCTCAGGCAGGCTTCTGTTCAACGGCGCGGTCCGGCCGGCCTGCAATGACGGGGCTATTGGAGCTAACGGCCTGCTCTACCTGGGACCCTGGCTCTGCGACTGCAATCTTTCGCTGGTGGGGCGCGTAGTATTCTGCCCGGACAAGGGATTCAATTTCAAACCAGATTTACCCTGGCAGAAGAGGTTAGAACGAGGCCAGGGCGATTTCAACAAGGTGGTGTCTCTGCAAAGCGGAGAACAGGACTGGCCCACCTATCGGGGGAACAACGAAAGGAGCGCCTCCACTCGGGCCACCGTGCTTGCCAGCGCCGATAAGCTGTGGGAGTCCGCCCCGTCCAGCCACTTTACTCCTTCCTCCGCTACTGCTGCCGGAGGACTGATTTTCCTGGGTGGAGATGACTGCAAGGTGCGGGCGGTGGAGGCTTCCACCGGCAGGCTGAAATGGGTGTTCTACACGGCCGGACCTGTTCTACAGCCTCCTACCATTTGGCAGGGAAGAGCCTTTTTCGGGTCAGGCGACGGATACATCTATGCCCTCGAGGCGGCGACCGGCAGGCTGCTCTGGCGCTTCCGCGCCGCTCCTGCCGAACGCAGAATCATGGTCTATGGTGCGCTCAGCTCCACCTGGCCGGTAAACACCGGTGTGCTGGTGCATCAGGGTGTAGCCTATGCCGCGGCAGGGATCACGGACTACGACGGGACATATGTTTACGCGCTGGACGCGGTCACTGGGGAGCTGAAATGGGAAAACGTAACCTGCGGACACCTCGACTCCCAGCTGCGTAAAGGTGTATCCGCACAGGGAGCGCTGACCGTGGCCGGAGGCCGGCTGTGGCTTGCGGCGGGCAACATTGTCTCTCCCGCCAGTTTCGATCTGAAAACCGGCGAGTACCTGGGCCTGATGCCCCGCGACGGGCGGCCACAGGCTAATCGTGGTGCGGATATCGGAGTGTTTGCTGGCCGGGTGGTTTTTGTGGGCGGCCGGCTGATGTACTCTCCCTATGAAAACGTGATTGATCCGGGCAATTTTACTGCTTTCCGGCTGAAAGAGGACGGCGGCGCGGACCGGATTTCTGACTTCTGCGTCGGCCGAATCCCGCCGGCCTGGAATGAACGGAAATTCGTGGTTGTCAACAGCCGCTACAAGATGCAGTGGGAGCTGGAAGGCAAGCTGCTGGAGGGTGGCCAGCACATGATGCCGGCCTGTTTCCCGGTTGCTGCGGTGGAGGAATATTTCAAAACGGGAAAAGTGGACAGCCGCTCCCGCTGGACCTTCGAAGGCGCTACGGACACGGATGTAATCTCACTGGCAATAGCTCCCAACGCAGTTCTGGCAGTCAGTGAAAGCTGGGTCTTGCGCGACCGGAACTCCAAATGGGCGCTTCAGGCCCTGAATCCGGACGACGGCTCACTCCTCTGGGAACAGGAACTGGATGGTCCGGCGCTTAGTGGAGGTCTGCTGGTTGACCGTGACGGCCGGGTGATCGTGGTGCTGGCTGATGGCCGGCTGGTGTGTTACGCCGGCGGGGAGGTCTGAAGATGAAAGCCACAAGCCGTGACAGACTGCTCAGCCTGGTCATGGCCGCACTTTCAGCAATACTGTTGCGGACAGGCATAATACGGGCCTGCGAGGACATGACCGTGCGCGATGCCGCGTTTGGTTACAGACGTGACGTGCATATCCTATCTGTTATGGCTCAGCCGGGCGATCCGAAGGCCGAAATGATATACTCACGGCTGGAGAAATGGATCGCGACTTTTCAGGGAAAGCTCAACCTGCAGCTCGACTTCGTGGATGCCGTCGATCCGGCCGTGGCCTGGCAAAACTACGGGATACCTTCCGCCCCGCCCTCTCTGCCGGTAGTGGTGCTCACCGGCCGGCCATCACCAGCCGCCGGCAGGAGCATTTTCGTGGTGGACCATTGGGAGCCGGGGCCGGCCGAAAGCGATCTGGAGGTGTTGCGCAGCTCGCCGGCCAGGGAGCGGATCAGGGAAGTCGCAGGCCAAAGGCTGGCATTACTGGTCTACGTACCTGGCACTGACGG
>MFIX01000123.1:31734-50562 GCA_001780825.1 Candidatus Glassbacteria bacterium RIFCSPLOWO2_12_FULL_58_11
TTGCCCGTGAGGTGGTCCAGGGAGTGGCCAGCCGATGGACGAAACAATTTCCCCTGGGCGTGGAGGTTCTGGAGGTAGACCGCAGCGACCAAGGCGAAAGGCTGCTGCTGAACTTCATGGGCGTGGCCCGACAGGGGCCGAACTGGGCGGCAGTCGTATTCGGCCGGGGCAAGCTCATGCCACCGCTACGGGGGGAAGAAATCACCGAAGCTGCGCTTGACGGGCAATTGAAAACTTTGACCGGCAACTGTTCCTGCCTGCAGAATCCGACAGCTCTGGGAGTGGATCTGCCATTGGCCTGGGACGCCTCTCTCGATTCCACGGTGACGGCTTTCGCCGGGCCAGGCGGAGCCCTGGTTCACTCTGCCAATGTGCTTGGTGTTCTGGGACCTGCCATGTGGGCGATAGTTGGATTAGTCCTGCTGGCGGGCCTGGCGACCGTGGTCGTGCTGCGCAAAGGAAACGGCGCGAGCTGATTCAATAGCTGGCCTGAAGTGAAGCTCTCTGATTGAATTACGGGTTGACTTTCTCCTTTGTTTCACATAGCATTACCCCTTATTTACTGGGAACGGTTAGTTATCCAATCACGCACCTGCCTCAGGGTAATCACGTCTTTGGGCTGCCCGAATAAAAGTATCCTTAAAATTCCATTTTTTGTCTGGCTGGTTCTGTCGGGTTTCAGTTCTCTGCAGGCTGCCCCTTCACGCGATTGGACAAGCCGCCAGGCCGCGGAGGAATTCATCAAAACCGCCGATACGGCTCTGGCTCCGGTCTACAGCTGTCTGGCCGACTACCTGGTGGCCCGTTACGGGCTGACCGTCTCTGATGGTGTCGGGATCGACCTCGGGGGCGGACCAGGCCATCTGGTGGTAGAGCTTGCCAGGCGAAGTCCCCGGATGCGCTGGATCAACGCTGACATCAACCCACACTTTTTCCCGTTTTTCCAGCATCTGGCCGACAGCGCTGGCGTCGCGGACCGGGTGGAGGCGGCGCGGGCCGATGCCGGCGCGCTTCCGTTCCCAAACAACTTTGCCGATCTGGTCGTCTCCCGTGGATCGTACCAGTTCTGGAGCGACAAACAAAAAGCCTTCGCTGAAATCCTGCGCGTGCTCAAACCCGGTGCCAGGGCTTTTATCGGCCGCGGCTTTCCGCCCAACCTGCCGGTGGAAACGGCTTTGAAGGTTAGAGCCGCCCAGGATGGTGGGCCGGCCTATAATCCGGACTCCGCCGAACTCGAGCTGCGCGGGATCATGAAGCGGCTGGGAGTAGAGAATTTCAGCGCTATCCGGCCCAGTCCGGAAGGCGTGGACCGCCTCAATTATGGCGTCTGGATCGAGTTCAGCAAAATGGAAAGTGAGACCGGGTCGATATTCGAGGGAAAGCGGGCCTACACCATGGACACTCTGGTATTTCAGGCCGGCCCGCCCCGCGATCCGCTTGCCGAGCCCAGAACTGAACCGGTGGGTCTGGAAACCGCCGCCAGCACGGTGGGCGCAGCCGAAATCCGCCGGCAGGGAGCCGCCACCCTGATCGAGGCCCTGGAGTATGTACCCGGCGCCTGGGTGGAAAACCGGGGACGGAAGGTTAAACAGTTTTTTTCGGTCCGGGGCCAGCGCTATCCTTACCCCGACTATGCCCTGGACGGGGCCTGGCAGCGAGAGTTCCACGAAATGCCGTATTTCTTCCCGGCTGAGGATATCGAGCGTCTGGAGGTGATGCGCTCCAGCTCCGCCCTGCTTACCGGACTTTCCGGGATGAGCGGAGTGGTCGACATCCGGCTGCGCCGTTACGATCTCGGCGAAACTTCCGCAGTAGCCGAATACGGGTCGTTCGGTACCTACCGGTTGAATATCAGCCACGGGAACCGGGTCAGCAATCTGGGTTACACACTCAGTCTAGGCGTCCCGCGCTCGGCTGGCCCGGAAGGGAGGCACGCCGGCGAGGGAATGACTCACCTGCGGGGCAGCCTTTACTGGACGCCGGGAAGGAACTGGTCCGTGACCGCCCATCTGTTTTATCTGGACGGCCACCAGCAGTTAGCCCAGGCCAGGCCGCCGGCCGCCTCCCGCTACCAGAACGCTCTTGAAGAATACGACCCCTACCGTGCCTCGCTGCTGACTGTCAAGACCCTCTATACACGTAGCGACAGGACCACCACCGAGTTCGTCCTCAACCTGGCCGAACGGGATCATACTTTCAACACCGAGACCTCCACACCGCACCAGAGCAACAGCGAACGCGATTACGAGTGGAGCGCAAACCTCACTCAGGCGGTGGCCTTGAGCGCGGACAACGTGCTGCGTTTCGGCGGGCTATACAACCACTGGGTGGCCCCCAATGGCAAACGCTTTTACGTAGGCCGGCGCACGGACCTGGAAACCTGGTCGGCGGTGGCGGTGGACCAGCACAGTTTCGGCCGTCTGACCCTGGATGCGGGATTGCGCTGGGCCTGGACCTACATCAATGAGTACGGAGCGTTCAACATCGACGGCACCGCCAGCGGGTTCGCCGGGGTGGAGCCGGTCAGGGACCAGTGGGAGCCCTCGATATTCACTTCAAACCTCGGCGCTTCCTACACCCTTAACGATTGGATTTCGTTGAACTTCAACCTCTCGCGCGGGAGTCTCAAGCCCCGCTCGGGCGAGCTGGATGTGAAGTTCAATAAGCCGCTCGAAGAAAAAAGGACTAAGCTCGATCTTGGACTGGCGGTAGCGGGGCCCGGTCAGGCGAATTTCAAAGTGAACGGTTTCTTTGTCTGGCAGGCCGATGCTATCGTACTCAGCGGGCAGACTGAAAACGTAAACGGCCGGGAGATCGAGCTCTACCTGAACCGCAACCAAGACCAGGCTGGCCTGGAGATCGAAGCCAGAAGCGCGGTAATAGCCGGCAAATTTCAGTTATTCGGCAATCTGGTTGCCATGCGCTCCAGGGCTGTAAGCAGCGGCGAAATGAAGGAAAACGAGGAATTGCCGAATTTTATCGGCGGGGCCGGTATTTACTGCAGCGCCGGCAAAGCCGATGGGACTCTGCTCTGGAAACACGTGTCAAGCTACGAAAGTATCCGCTTCGCAGCCGGGAACCAGGCCCAGCCACTGGGAGATTTCCACACGCTGGGACTTACCGCCGGTTATACGTTCGGCAGGCGGCCGGTGCTTAGGATTTACTTCGAGGCGAACAATATCGGCGATGACCGCTATTCAACCGTTGTGGGATATCCCGACTACGGCCGCCGCTTCACCTTTGGAGTGCGCACAACCTTCAATTGAAATCCAGAAGCCGGTCCTCCGGTCAGGATTATTCAGGTTCGCGTCGCCTTTTTCCGACCAGGTTGACCCGGAGAATAAACTTCGATAAATTTGTTTTGTTTTCCTTTACTCTTCTGAAATCTCCTCTCCGTTTTCAGTAAACTGACCAGATGATCCGAAATATTGCGGTAATTCTAATTACTTTCCTCTGCGCCATCCCCGCCCGGGCTTGCGATGTGCCCGTGTTCCGTTACGCTCTGGAGCGCTGGCCGGTGGAGCGATATCGCCTGACTATCTCGGGCCTGGCCGAGCTTTCCGCGCAGCAGAATCAAGCGCTGAACCAGCTGCGGGAACTGGCCGCACGTACGGAAATTCCCGTCAATCTCGAAACGCCGGTGTTCGATACTCTTCGCAGCGGATCACCGGCACTGGAGTTGACCTGCCCGTTGGCCGCAGACCGGCCGGTAATTGTCTGGACCGGCTCGCTTACCCCTCAAAACGCCCGGCGGATCGCCGAGTCACCGCTGAGGCGGAAAATTGCCGACAGATTGACCGCTGGCCAGTCCGCGGTCTGGCTGCTGCTGGAAAGCGGCGATCAGCGGCTGGACGGACCGGCGGCGAGCCTGTTGGAGGATGAGCTGAAAGAGCTGGAACAGTCGCTGACTCTGCCGGAACCCATGTCGGCATTGAACGTCCAGAATCTGCCGGAACTGCGGGTGGAGTTCTCCGTGCTCAGGATTTCCCGCGCCGATCCGGAGGAGGAGGTCCTGGTCCGGATGCTCTGCGCCAGCGAACCCGACCTCAGCAAATACTCCGGCCGGCCAATCGCCTTTCCGGTATTCGGCCGGGGCCGCGTGCTTTATGCCCTGGTCGGAGAGGGAATAAACCGCGAGAATGTCCGCGCGGCTTGCGCTTTCCTGGTGGGGCCCTGCGCCTGTGAGATAAAAGACCTTTCGCCCGGGATGGACCTTTTGATCGCCGCCGACTGGGAGAGAGCGATTGAAGAGAGCTGGGTGGACAAGGTAAATGCGACGCCGCTGGCGAGCCTGGCCGGGATGGCGGAAGAACTTACCGCCCCGGCGGAACGGCGAAGCGCCCTTAAACGCGGATTGGGAAGGCTGGGATTCAATGTCCTGATTACGATTGCCGGTGTGCTGTCCGTGTTGGGGATTCTCACATTCATGATACTGCGGATTTCCGGCAGGAGGAAACGATGAATCTCTGGCACCTCGTGCGGCGGGAAATCACGTATCAGAAGCTGAATTTCATCCTGGGGTTGTTTTCCGTGGCGGTGGCCTCTGGAGTGCTGGTGGCGGTCCTGACCCTGCTCGAATCCCACGACCGGCGAACTCAGCAGGTGCTTGCTGACAAGCAGGCCCGCACCGAACAGGAAATGGCTCTCCTGGAGGACGATTACCGCAAGATTATGTTAAAACTCGGGTTCAACCTGCTGGTGCTGCCCGCCTCCCAGAGCCTCGAACAGTATTACGCTACCGGCTGTGTCACCGAATATATGCCCGAAAAGTACGTACATACACTGGCCGAAGCCGGCCTGATGACCATCCAGCACCTGTTGCCCAGTATCGAGCAGAAGATAGAGTGGCCGGAGCGCAGCAACCGCCAGATTTTCCTGGTGGGTACCCGGGGTGAAGTGCCTTCCAGGGGTCCGGCCCCTAAGAAACCCATGCAGCTCTCGGTAGCTCCTGGGGAAATTATCGCAGGTTACGAATTGGCCCGGAGCCTGGGTCTGTCCGAAGGCGACCGGCTGAAGCTTCTGGGAGAGCAATTCACGGTCAGCGAGGTGCACGCCGAACGCGGGACCCGGGATGACATCACGCTCTGGATTGACCTGGAAACTGCTCAGAAACTTCTGGGCCAGCCCGGCCGGATTAACGCGATCCTGGCGCTGAAATGCCTGTGCGAAGGCAATCAACTGGCCCAGATCCGCAGCGACATAGCCCGCATCCTGCCAGAGACCCAGGTGATCGAGGTGGACTCCAAGGTAGTAACGCGCGCTGAGGCGCGCGAGCGGGCCGCGGCGGCAGCGAAAATAGCTCTGGCTGAAGAACTGGCCAGCCGGGCCAGCATACGAATCGAAATGGAAAAATTTGTCTCCTGGCTCTCTCCGGTGGTAATCCTGGGCGCCACGCTATGGATCGGTTTGCTGGCTTTCGGTAATGTCCGCCAGCGCCGGGGTGAAATCGCCGTATTGAGGGCTATCGGTGTCGGCTCGACAAATATCATGCTCATTTTCCTGACGAAGTCGGTCCTGCTCGGCCTGATCGGGGCGGCGCCCGGCTATTTCCTCGGCCTGGCGGCCGGACTGTTTTCGGGTGAGCTGGAAGTTTCCTTCGGCGCCGCGGCCGGCCTGTTCAGTCCTGCCCTGTTTCTGATCGTACTATTCATTTCCATGCTTCTTTGTGTTCTTGCCGGCTGGATTCCGGCACTGCTCGCCAGTAACCAGGATCCGGCGGACGTGTTGAGGGAAGAATGAGCGCTGTCATGTTGAAAATAAGCCAGGTCAGCAAGCATTACCGCCGCGAGAGCCGGAACACGGTCCGGGCTTTGGAGGGTGTTTCCTTCGAAATAAGCGCAGGTGAGTTTATGGTGGTACAGGGGCCAAGTGGCAGCGGTAAAACAACCCTGCTCCTGGTGGCGGGCGGGCTACTGGTTCCCAGCCTGGGCCGGGTGGAGTGCGCCGGCAGTGATCTCTACGCCCTGACACCGGGAGAGCGAGCCAGGCTGAGGGCCAATCGAATCGGTATCGTTTTCCAGCAGTTCCATCTGATCTCTTACCTCAATGTCCTGGAAAACGTTATCCTTCCCTCATTGGCCCACTCAGATACATCTGGCGCCGGGAAGCGGGCCAGGGAACTGCTGGAACAATTCAATCTGCTGCCGCGTTGCGACCACTACCCATCAGAATTAAGCACAGGGGAACGCCAGCGGGTGAGCCTGGCCCGCGCCCTGTTCAACCGTCCGAACCTGCTGCTAGCCGATGAGCCTACCGGAAACCTGGACCGCGAAAACGCCCGGATAGTACTCGATTGCCTTGCCGGTTTCACCCGGGCCGGCGGTTCGGTGCTGATGGTCACGCATAGCCGGGAAGCCGCTTCCTGCGGCGACTGCTTGCTTGTTCTCGAAGAGGGAAAATTAGTCTGATCGACTCCAATTGAGATCTAAAGACATGATCCGGCAACAACTCCTCAGATTCATACAGCTAAGCTTTCTGGCAATCCTCCAGACAGTTTCGAACCTGGCTGCCGGAGATTGGCCCATGTGGCGCTGCGACTCCGGCCGGACGGCCTGCTCGGCTGAGGCGCTTCCCGAGGCTCTTCACCTGGCCTGGGTGCGCTCTTTCGGACCCCGCCAGCCGGTGTGGGACGATCCTCTCAACCGCGACCTGATGCCCTACGACAGGGTGTTCGAACCGGTAGTCGGCGGTGGAAGGATGTTTTTGGGCTTCAATGACAGCGACAAGCTGCTGGCCCTGGACGCCGGTACCGGCCAGGAACTGTGGAGATTCTACGCCGGCGGCCCGGTAAGGCTGCCGCCGGTCTTCTGGCGGGATGCGGTGTATTTCACCAGCGATGACGGCTGCCTTTACTGTGTGACAGCCGCCGAGGGGAGCCTGCGCTGGAAATTCCGCGGCGCGCCCTCGGACAGGCTCGTGATCGGCAATGAGAGGCTGATTTCCACCTGGCCGGCTCGCGGCGGGCCGGTGATCGCGGACGGCGTAGTTTATTTCACCGCCAGCATCTGGCCCTTCATGGGCACTTTCATTTACGCGCTGGATGCCGAAAACGGCGAAGTGATCTGGGAAAACGACCGTACCGGCAGCCAGTTCATCCTTCAGCCGCATAATTCGCCGGCTTTCGCCGGCATCGCGCCACAGGGAGCCCTGGCAGCCGCCCGAGAGGGGCTGTTGGTGCCCGGCGGCCGTTCCGTGCCTGCCTTTTTCGAACGAAAAAACGGCGACGAGCGCTACTTTCACCTCGCCGCGCAGAACAAGACCGGCGGCTCTTTCGTCTGCGCCGCCGGGCGAGTATTCTTCAATCACTACCGCGATCAGCTCTGTTCAATGTACGACCTGGAAAGCGGCCTAGCTCTCGTCGATAAAATCGGGAGCCAGCCTGTCCTCTCCGATAATATTTATTACTTCGGCGGCAAAACGATCAAAGCTTACGACGCCGGGCGTCTGCAGAAAAAAGCGCGCTGGTTCCTGGAGGGGAACTTTATCGATAGATGGCTGGCTGGCCTGAAACTGAAAGAAATACGGCCGGAATTCCTCCGGAGCTTTTTCAAGTGGTGGATCGGGCGCAAGTCCGCAGCCTGGCGGAAAAGCCTGATCTGGGAAATCGAGGCCGACGGCAGCCGGGACCTGATCCGCTCCGGCAGCCGGCTCTACGCAGCCGGCGAGGGAAGTGTCACCGCGGTCGACCTGGGCCGGGAGCCGAAAATAATCTGGCGCGAGCCGGTCAAAGGAGGCGTGGAAAGGCTCCTAGCGGCCGATGGCAAGCTGTTTGGAGTCACCCTGGACGGCCGGATCATGGCTTTTGTCGCGGGGCCCGTAAAGCCGGAAGCCGGAGCGCCGGGAAACCAGCCCCGGCAGGCTGAGAGTTCAGTCGAGAAGCTGGCCCGGGAGATTATCCGGTCTACAGGGGTGAGTCAGGGCTATGCCCTGGTCTGCGGGATCGGGGACGGTATATTGCTGGAAGCCCTGGCGCGCAACTCCAATCTCCGCCTGGTTGGTCTGGAAGAGGACTCATCCCGGGTCGAGGCAGTCCGCCGCCGTCTGGATGAGTCCGGAATCTACGGCGGGCGGGCGGCGGTGCTGAACAGCTCGATCGAGAATCTCGATCTCCCCCCATACATGGCCTCCCTGATAGTAATTAACGGCAGGCCTGGACCTGAATTGGGACGCCTGCTGGAATCGCTGCGGCCCTATGGAGGAAAGGCCTGGATTGGAAATGGGGGCGAAGCGGTCACGGGTCTGCTGAAGAAAAGCGCCGGGCCGGAGCTGAAACTGGTTATACATTCGCGTCTAGCTGATCAGGTTGTGCTGTCCCGGGAGGGACCGCTGCCGGGGGCCGCTG
Source organism: Candidatus Glassbacteria bacterium RIFCSPLOWO2_12_FULL_58_11 (assembly GCA_001780825.1). Classification (GTDB taxonomy): domain Bacteria; phylum Gemmatimonadota; class Glassbacteria; order GWA2-58-10; family GWA2-58-10; genus GWA2-58-10. The sequence continues at coordinate 40,076 of MFIX01000123.1, forward strand.
CCTGGACCCATCAGTACGGCAATCCGGCCAATACGGTCAAGTCGGATGACAAACTGGTCAAGCTCCCGCTCGGCCTCCTCTGGTTCGGCGGGAGTTCCAATCTGGACGTGTTGCCGAGGCACGGCCACGGCCCGCCGGAACAGGTCATCGGGGGCCGGCTGTTCATCGAGGGGATGGATTGCCTGAGCGCGCGGGATGTCTACACTGGCCGCGTATTATGGAAAGTCGGCCTTGAACTCGCCAGCTTCAGAATATTCTACGATGAATCCTATCAGGATGCGCCGACCAGCACCAGCTACAATCAGGTTCACCTGCCGGGAGCAAATGCCAGAGGCACCAATTTTGTTGCCACTGCCGACCGGGTATATGTAATCGAACGCGATCACTGCCGTGTGCTGGATGCCGCAAGCGGAGAGACTATCAGCGTTTTCCGCCTGCTTGCCTCGCAGAATGGCGATCCGATAGACTGGACTTACATCGGAGTTTGCGACGAATACCTGATAGCAGGCAGCGGGTTCATCAAGCAGTCCGATACGCTTTCCTCCAGAAACGAAACGGATCAATCGCCGGAAGGGGATAAAGACGGCCAAAAGGATCCCTTCCTGAATTTCGACTTTTCGGCCAGCCGGAGCCTCTATGTGCTGGATCGGCAAAACGGGAAGCTGATCTGGTCCAGAGAGGCCAATTATGGGTTTCTGCACAATGCGATTGCAGCCGGGGAAGGCAGGCTTTTCTGCCTGGACAAACTGCCTCCCTACCTGGAAGCCCAGATTCAGCGGCGCGGCGGGAAGCCGCCTGCGGATTACCGCCTGGAAGCTCTCGACATCGCCAGCGGGAAACTTCTATGGGAACACAGGGAGGGTGTGTTCGGCAGCCGGCTGGCATTCTCGCGAGAGCAAGGGATTCTTCTGCAGTCCACCGGGCCATCCCCGGACATGGTCGAGGGAGAAGACGGCAAGCGGATGGCTGCCTATAGTGCCGCCAGTGGTAATCTGATCTGGGATCGGCAGTTCGAATATTCCTCGGTTCCCATCCTGCACAATGGCAAGATAATCACCAGCGGAAAGCTCTTCAGCCTTCTCACCGGCGGACCAATTCTTCAGAACCACCCGCTCACCGGCGAGCTTGTTCCGGTTATCTGGAAACGCAATTACGGCTGCAATTACCCCATTGCCAGCGAACATCTCCTGACTTTCCGTTCCGCCGCAGCCGGCTTCTACGACCTGGACCGTTTTGGCGGCACCGGCAACATGGGGGGATTCAAGTCTGGGTGTACCTCGAACCTTGTGGCCGCTGATGGTGTACTTAACGCGCCCGATTACACCAGAACCTGTTCTTGCAGCTACCAGAACCAGACCTCCCTGGCCATGCTTTACGAACCGGAAGCCGAATACTGGACGTTCAATGATATCGAGCGCGGCAGCGATCCAATCAGGCGGGTGGGGATTAACTTTGGAGCCCCGGGTGACCGGATAGCCGATAACGGCACACTCTGGCTGGACTACCCGAGCCGGGGAGGGCCTTCCCCGGAAATACAGGTAACCGTGACCGGCGATAATTTGCGCTGGTTCTGCCATCACAGCTCGAAAATCATCGGCGAAGGTCCGCGCTGGGTAGCCGCCTCCGGAGTGGAGGGGGTGCGCCAAATTTCGGTGCGCCTGGCGGACAAACCGACTGGAGAAAGACCTTATCGGGTGTCGCTGGTTTTCCCAATTAGAGGAGCAAGCGCCAGAGGAAAGAGTCCTTTCGACGTTTACATCCAGGGCAATAAGGTGCTGGAAAACTTGGATCTAGGCGATGATAGTCTTGGCCCGGGAACGCGAGTGCTGGTCAAGGAGATCGAGCGGGTGATGGCTGACCAGGAACTGCGGCTGGAAGTGGTTCCAGCCCTTAATGGAGCCAGTCCTGCGACGGTGATCTGCGGATTGGAGATAGCAGCTCTGGGCTGGTAATTCATAATCTATTACCATTGGTGAAAAATTTTCCCTTTCGTTTCCTGAAGCTTCGTTTTATACGTCTATAATCGAATCCTCTCAGTGAACCTAATATAAATTATAGCTACGAATCCGTTTCTCACCCAATTAATAGATAACCCCTGAAACTCCAAAATATCTTATCCTTCATGCCAACGAGACATAAACTCGCGTCCTCCGGCTTAACAGCCAAGTTTTTCTCTAAAACTGTGCCGCAGCTGTGCCAAACTTGAGGGCATTTAATACATCTATGACATTCAATCAGAAAAAGCGCAAATAGGGCAATCGTGCACTTTTGAGTTGAATATCAATGAGTTAGAGATTTAGTTAAAACGCCGTGCCATATGCCTTAAAAGCTGGAGGTCACTTCCTTCAAATCCAGTAGTGCCCACCATTGAATGATAAGGGTTTGGGAGATCTTCCCAAGACCTTATCTATTTAGATTTACAATGTTTCTCACACTACTCCCCACACTTTTGTAACTTCAGAAATGCTGGTCATCAGTACATTCGGGGAAACAGACGGGCTATTCTTATAAGTGTGGCTGCTCAACAACACCCATCCGCCTCGTTCAATGAAATTTTCCGATCCATTCCACTTTTCGGGTTTTTTATAAGGATTAAGACTTTCCCGAAATCCATATTTTCCCATATAAAAGAAACCTTTCTTCACGACGTATGATTGAGGGCGGGAGCGGAATTATTGAAAGTCCTCAACTTTCAACGCATTCCACCTCCTGAAAGCTGCGCATCTCCACACCAAGTCCTGGTTTGTCGGAAAGGATTATTTTCCCCTTGTCGAAGGTCATGCCGTGGCAAGGGTCGTTGCTCGTCAACTCGGAGCCGTCCAGGTCGATGTAGTCAACCAGCGGGGCTATATGGGCAGCGGCTGTCACTCCGATACTGGTTTCCACCATGCAGCCGAGCATTACGTTTAATTGATGTGCCCTGGCGCAGCCGATCATTTTCAGCGCGTGCCTGATCCCCCCGCACTTGGCCAGCTTGATGTTGATCGCATCGAAACGCCCGATGCACTCCGGGATGTCCTCAAGCCGTTCACAGGACTCATCCGCCATCAGCGGCAACGGGCTGCGTTCATAGAGCCATCTTGCGCCTTCCTTATTCTCAGCCGGCAGCGGCTGTTCGATGAACTCAACGCCGAACTCCACCAACTGTTCGATCATTTTCAAAGCCTGGCGCGGCTGCCAGCCGCAGTTTGCATCCACTCGCAAGCGCGCCTGAGGAGCTTCACTGCGGACAATTTTTATTGTTTTAATGTCTTCCGGACCTCCCACCTTGATCTTCAGCAGCGGATAATCTGCAACCTGATTTGCTTTTTCCCGGATCACTTCTTCCGAATCGATGCCGATCGTGTAGGTCGACATCGGGATCTTTTCGACGCTCAATCCCAGTAAACGGTACACCGGCAGATCGCAGATTTTACCCTGAAGATCGAAGAGCGCCATATCAATGGCCGCCTTGGCGGCGAAATTTCGCTCTAGTTTTCGGTCGAGATACTCCATCAGGCTTTCCGCCTCCCAGGGAGTTTTCATCTTTTCAATGCAGGGAGTAATCGTATCAAGGGCGGCCATGACCGTTCTCTGATTCTCACCATAAATTTCAAAAGGAGCGGCTTCCCCGCAGCCTGTAATTCCATCGTATTCCAGGTGGACGACTACGTTCCTGAAAATATCGCCGGCAACGTCCTGATTGGCGATGTTGAACGTATATCTGGCCTTAAGTTCCACCGGCTCATACCTGAGTTTCAATTTTTTCTCCTTTTTTACGTTCAATGAAAATTTTACGGTTCCGGTTTTCACCAGATCATCAAAGTCCATCCATGCCTACAGATTCAAGCCGGGCGAATGCTGCTGAGGTGTAAATCGATATGTCGTCCACCGTTTGAAGTGCGTCCAACGTAAACTCATTTTGCGGTGTCAGACTAGTGGATAAGATTTCCCTGAGCAGGGCAACCACGTCGCTTAAGTCTTCCCGGCCGTCCACGTTCCAGTCGCCCAGAATGTGATCAGATTGCCGGCGCTTCAACAGAAACACGACAGCATCCGTAATATTTGTCCGGCCATCGCCGTTAATGTCCGGATTTTTCCAGTCTGTGTTCAAGGAAAACTGGTTGTTGCCTTGGTTGACCAAAGTCTCGAGCGGCGTCCCGACTGCCCTGAACCTGCTTTCCCGGCTGGTAACGTGAGGTGCTCCTGTCAGCTTGAAATTGTTGTTTTCTATCCGCACGGTCATATTGACTTCACTGCTGCTGTTAAGGAACAGATCGTTACTGATAAAAGTATTGTCGTGTACGAAAATCGAATACATCCCTGGAGTGGCGCTTCCCTTGTCCATGCTGACGAACATGATAGTGGAAGCCCAGTTGCCGGTATCACCGTAACCACCGTGCCGGATGTCCCGGTCCTCGTATCCGGTGAGCGCGATAAAGGTATTGCCGTACACTTCGTTACCCGCTTGGACATTGTAGCAGGCGATGTTCAGAGGTGTTGGTGGAACATATTGCCATTTCATGTAGATCGTATATTGAGGCCCGGCAGAGCCCTGCAAGTTGGCGGTAAGTGTATTTAGACTGCTCTGGCTGATATAGGCGGGTGGGAATCCATCGGCATACCGGACGTAATATTGACGCCAGCGGCCGGTTTCCCAGTTCTGGGTATTATCCGTCAGACTGGTCGGGCCGCTGCCGGCCGGGATTGATCTCAGGTATACCCCGTTTTCAATCTTGTCTTCCGGGTTGCCCAGGCCCGCTGAATCGGAGGGAAGCTTCTGGGCAATGCGCACATAATTGCTGAACACCTTGCAGTTAACCACCTCTTCTCCCTCGAACTTTATTCCATGCAGTTCGATAAGGTTATGAGAAAATGGCCTCGAGCCGGAGGGCAGATCGTCCAAATCCTGATGGCCTGACAAATAGAAATAGTTGTCGTGGAACTGGATATTTTCCTTAGTCAGGTGAGCGCCGCGGCCGGTTGAAGTGATCTTGTTGTGGTGAAAGTCCGCATTGGCGCAGGGGATCAGAGCGTATCCGTTCACGTATTGCTGGTGATGTCGAATGTCGTTGTGGTCCACTTCGACATTAATGCCTGATTCGGAAAGGTAGATGCCGCGGTGGCAGCCCTCGGTCAGCAGGTTGTCATGGATACGAATGTTCCCGCCTGAGATGTACATCTGCAGGAGAGCGTTACCTGGATAATGCCGGCTTTCGATTTCGGTAACCCGGCTGTAAAGGTGGTTGTGGTGGATCTGAACATCTGATGCCTGACTGAGGAAGTTAATCGGATACGCGCACTTGAGGTGTACGTCGGTGGAAATCCCGAAAATTTCCGTGGGAGATGGGCGGCTGTTGCTGCGGATCGCGCAACTGTAATTCCCAGATCGTTCGCCCTGCACGACAAAGCCGTTGCAGAGAGTGCCCCGGCCCTGGTTGATGAAGCGAACTCCGAAAACCTGTTCGTCGGTATTCTTGCCGAACACTACCGTATGGCCATCCAGGTCGAGGGTAACTCCATCGGCTGCGATTTGGAAAGCATTGCCATCTGCCGAAACATCTTCGGTCAGGATGTAGTAGGTATCGGGCTGGTCCAGAACATAAGGCGGGCCGCTCAGAGCACCAGGAAGGCGGAGCGCCTCGGCTTTGATCTCAGTCTGGAAGGACAGGGTTTCACTTTCAGAGCGCAGGCCGGTATCGGTATCGACGGCGACCAGGCGATAGTAATATACAACGCCTGGTTTGAGTCCTGTAAGGTAATGCAGGTGCGACCAGCGCGGCTTGCTTGTCATGACCGTGCTTTCTTCCAGCCGTTCAGAAGTGCCGTATTCCACCTGGCTGACCGCCGATTTCGTTATATCGCCCAACTGCCAGTAGACGACCGCCGACGTTTCAGATACGGATGTCCATTGTCGGTCGAAAGTGCCGCCGTAAGCTCTATCTGCTTCCAATAAGCAAACAGCAGGCGCGAGTAGAATTAATCCCAGTCGAAATCTGTTCATTTTCCAGTTCTCGATTAATCGCTGCCTGTCCACGGTCAGTGCCGGTTACGATCAGCCACGCTCGAGTCGAATTTATTTCCACCGAGCTTGATGGATTGCTCCAGTCCGGCGCCGAGATTGCGCAGCCGGCTTTCCCGTTCAGTCACTAACGGCTTGCCGACCAGCGTGAAGGTGTTGTTTTCAATGCGCACGCTCATGTTTACTTCGCTATAGGAATTGAGGAACAGGTCATTAGTCATAAAGCTGTTATCATGTACGTAGACTGAATATTTGCCCGAATCTGCCGCCGGCCCGTTATTCATCGAGACAAACATGATTGCCGAGGCCCACTGGCCGGAATCGCCGTAATCTCCATGGCGCGTTTTGCCGTAATGGGTGATGGCGATAAATGTGTTGCCATAGACTTCGTTCATTGCCTCAGGGTTGCGGCAGGAAATGTTCAAAGGCGTGGGTGGAACGTACTCCCATTTCATGTAAATAGAATATTCCGCAGGTTTCGTAATTCCGAAATTCGCAAAAAGAACAGAGGAATGGTTGCTGTCTATCTTTGCAGGAGGCAGATCAGGCGCATATTTGACGTAATAATTTTGCCAGCGGTTGACCTCCCAGCTCATGGATTTGTCTTCGAGCTGGCTTGACGAAAGTAATGTGGCTCTGGAACGCACGTATACTCCATTGTCCACTTTATCCGAAGGGTCTCCCTGGCCGTCCGAATCAACCGGCGGAAGCTGGGTAATCCGTACGACATTCCCGTAAATCTTACAGTTCCTGACGTTTCCACCTTCCAGCTTGATCCCATGCTGTTCTATCAGGTGGTGATGGAACGGCCGGGAGCCGGCCGGCAGGTCGTCCAGATCCATATGTCCTTGGGTGTCGATATAGTTTTCGTGCACCCGGATCCCGGGTCTCGTCAGATGAAGGCTGCGGCCGGTGGAGGTGATCCTGTTGTGGTGAACGTCCGCCCCGGCGCATGGACTTATCGCGTAACCATTTACGTATTGCTGGTGATGCTGGATGTCGTTGTGGTCTATTTCAACATTTCTCGCTTCCTCACGAACCACGATGCCCCAATGGCAGCCCTCCGTGAGCAGGTTATCATGGACATGGATGCCGCCCGTTGAATTCGAAATTGGATAAATTCTCAGGAGAGAGTTGCCTGGATAATGGCGGTTTTCGATCTCCGTAACCCGGCTGTAGAGGTAGTTGTGGTGAATATCAATCCGGTCTCCGCCAGTAATGTAGACCGGATAGGCGCACTTCAGTTGCACATCGGTGGTAATCCCGAATATTTCGGTGGGCCAGGGACGGTTGATGCTAGCGACCGCGGCGCTATAGTCCCTCGAGCGTCGACCCTGAACGATAATCCCGTTGCATAAAGTCACCTTATCTTCCACCTGGGAAGAGAATCTGACCCCGTTAACCTGTTCGTCGGTGTCGTTGCCGAACACGACCCGGTGGCCGTCGAGATCGAGAGTAATACCGCCTGCCGTGATATCGAAAGCGGTGCCCTCGGCCGTGATATCTTTTGTCAGGACGTAATAGGCATCCGGTTTATCCAGCACGTACGGCGGTCCGGAAAGGTTTCCAGGAAGATACACCGCGTTTTCCTTCCTGGTCGGTAAAATCGTCGCAATCGGGCTTTCCTTTTTCTCCCCGGTTGCAGGGTCGATATTTACCATCCGGTAGTAGCAGGTTACGCCGGGTTCCAGTCCCGATAAATGGTGCAGGTGAGACCAGCGTGGCCTCGGCGAGCGTTCGGTGCGAAGTCCAAGTTTTTCGGTACGCCCGTACTCCAGGTAGCTGTAGGCCGAATGGGATATTTCCCCGAGCTGCCAATAGACTAGAGCCGAAGATTCAGACGCGAAGCTCCAGCGGCGCTCGAAGTCCTCGGCTGCGGCCATATTCGTCCGGAATAGCATGCACAAAAGCCCCAACGACAATATCCGCAGACCAGATCTGCAGTTCATTTATTCTCCTTTCGCGGTCTCTGACTTTAGCGATATGATTCGTCTATCTGGTTGTAAAACTGAAAACCCTGCTCCAGGGGCTTCGGTTGCCGTACTCATCTTCAGCCTGCACGCGCCAGTAGTAGGTAGTGCGTGGGTTCAGCCAGCCTTCTGGAACTTTTAAGCTCGTCCCCTCTCTGATATCCCGGTCGAAATTTGTCGCCAGAGGCCAGGCGCAGTCCGGCCGGAAGCTGAGCTGGAATCTATAGCAGACAATGTCGTCCCCGTCAGGATCGTTTGCCGCCGACCATTGGATTTCAAGCGTTGCGTTTACTCGGACCGAACCGTCTGCTGGTGATACCGCCTGCCGCGGCGGGCCGGGAGGATGCTGGCCAGACTTCTCCCGCCAACGGTAGGTTATCTTGACATCACGGTCTCCACCGGACTGATCTGCGTAGGAAATAACGTTTCTGCCCAGGGACAAAGCCGGCAGGCTGGAGGGGTTTACCTGAAGGTCAGCCGTGATTTTTACCTTTTCGAGACCGGAAATGCCGCCGTAAATCATCGGGTACGCTTTAGGGATGCTTTTGCCTGACTGATTTGCGGATATGCTGAAAATCACATCGAAATCGTAGGTTGCCTGCCTGCCATCCCTGATCAGCTTATCATCCAGGACCTGCTGGACTTCTCCCTGGCCGCAAGCCCATTCGTAGTAATTCCAGAGCCTTGTCCGTTTATCTCCGGTCGGATCAAGGTCCGCACTGCACGTAATTCTGTCGAGTGAGGAAGTGCCTCCCTTATAGAATGCAGTTTCTACATTACCTCCTACGATTACGTAAGGGCTTCGAACCGGTATTACCAGATCACTCACCTCGCCGTGGGCCGAGTCCTGCCATAGGTCAGGGTGAACCTGGGGCAGAACTCCATCTTCGACGGCAAACTTCAGGTTCCGCCGCTGGATCGAACCGCTGTAGTCATGGCGGCTGAAGTCTGGTTCGAAGACAAGTTGGCCATTGCCATAACGCGGCGGTTCGAGTTTTTCACGCTGGTCGAAATACTTGCCGAGTACCGGTTTCCACCAACGAACGAGTTTTTCTCCGGGACGCAGGGTTATATCCATCGAATAATCGGTAAAGACCCGATCGTCGTAAGAATGTTCTATCCGGCCCTTTTCCCGGGCCGAGTCAAAAATATGCTTCAACCCGGCATCAGGCGGTTCGCCGTCGGGGCGGTAGATGATTTTCCTGTCGTCGTCCCGACGGTACCAGCGATAGGGTTTGTAGGTTCTAGCCACCAATTCCGGCTGTGCCAGCAGGTCTTGGATCGAGGCGATTGTCCGGTTGTCGCTTTTTACGTACCATGCGCCGAAGTCAGAATCGAGAAGGTGCCAGGCACCGTCCCACAAAGCCTCTGAAATAGTGTGCACGCCGGTTTCATATACGCGCGCATCGACTCCGGCGGCACGGCATAGAGCGACAAACTGAGTGGCGGCCTGGGCGCAGATATGATAGCCATAAACGTTGAACCGCCTTACCGGATTATAGCTGCTGTTGTCCCGGGGAAAACTCCACCAGTAGTAGTTCTGGTCCACGTGCTGGTATATCGCCATTGCCTTTTCTTCATCGGTAGCGCAGCCGGCGGTGATTTCGGCTACCATATCTTCCAGGGTATAAAAATTGTATTTGCCATTGACCTTGATGCGTGGTTTAACTACCGGAACCCCACCGGTATTTTCGATAGTGATTTCGATATTTTCCGGATCGAGCGTGCCGCCGACATCGATCACGAAACTATGGCTTGCATTTCGCACAAGCTCGGTGTGCTCCCTGACGTCGCCGTTATTCGCCGGCAAACTCCCGGCGTGGAACGAAAACAACAGGAAAACGATAAATTCATGCCGCAGAATCAATGTATCTTCCTTTCAATTGGCAGAAACTCCAAGAACGAGATGGTGCAATCATTCGACCAGCAGCACAACCTTGTGCTCCGCTCCAGCTATGCTGAACTTATTGACGCTTCTCGCCTGGAGAAAATTCTGCTCCTCGTGCAGCTCCCAGGTGAATACTTCGGCCGATCTCTGCCATTTGCCCTTGTCCACCGCCACTTCGAAATAGTCGAAGTTCGGGGTGACTGTTTCGAGCTGGACTTTCAGTCTCTCGTCGCCGCCATTCTTGAACGGGAATCGTAAATCAAGAATATCAATACTGACGCCAGAGCAAAAAGCAAGGACGTTCTTTTCACGGATTCCCCCCGGTGCAGAGGATAAATCCAGGCCATATCATTCGGCGTTTTCCGCTGTCTTAAAGGAAAAAACTTCACTACACTCACCCACGGCTCTCCGGCTGTCCCTGGCTCGCACTTTCCAGTAATAAGTGACACCCGAGTTTAGAAAGCCTTCCGGCACGCTCCACTCGGGGACATTTGAGCCGGTATTGCGGTGGAGGGAGGAGCCCAGTGGCCAACGGCAGCGCGGAAAGAGACTGATCATCACCTGGTAGTCGGTTACGCTGTCACCCTCGTCCGGGTCCCTGGCCGGCTGCCAGCGCAGTAACGGAGTA
>MFIX01000124.1:0-2363 GCA_001780825.1 Candidatus Glassbacteria bacterium RIFCSPLOWO2_12_FULL_58_11
GCATGCTCTATGTGTTTCGCTCGGCCGTGTATTTCGCCTCCAACTCCCGGCATGACCCGGAGCTCCTCAAGTGGTGGAACTGGAAGGACAAATAAGCGCTTTACATTTTCTGCCGGAGATCATAATCAGTTTGAATTGTGAGCAGGGCCGTGCGTAAAAATCAGAGAAGTCCGGCGGACCTGATTTCATGTAACAGAACTGTAATTAGTCAAATACCGCCAACAGGGAGCGCAACTTGGCAGTCAGCAAAGAAGAGGTCGGCAAGATCGCCCACCTGGCCCGTCTCGAGCTCGATGAGCATGAGACAGCCCGGATGACCGAAGACATGAACGCGATCCTGGCCTATGTCGAACAGCTCAACGAGGTGGACACCGAAAATGTCAGCCCGCACTCTTTCCTCGAGGGCAAAGAGACTCCGCAGGAGGAGGACCGGGAAGCTAAATTCGGCAATATCGAAGAGGCGCTGGCTAATGCGCCGCGGGCCGAGGGCCGCTTTTTTGTCGTGCCCAAGGTGATCGAATAAATTAGAAAAATTGCGGGCCGCCATTATTGCCCGGCGCCGCTGAAAACAAATTACATACATCGGAGAGAATATTTTGACTGATTTGAGAGCGCTCAGCGCTATTGAACTGGCAGACCGGCTCGCCTCGCGGGAGGTGAGCGCGAAAGAGGTCTGCGAGACTTTCCTGTCGGCACTTGAGCGGGATGACCACAACTGCCTGATCGCCGTACGGAAAGAGGAGGCCCTGGCCGAGGCCGCAGCCGTGGACCGGGCGCGGACCTCAGGCGAAAAGCTCCCGCGCACCGCCGGCCTGCCCCTGGTTATCAAGGACAACATGGTCATGCGCGGAAAGCTTCCCACAACTTGCGGCTCGAAAATCCTGGCCAATTTCCGGAGCCCCTACGATGCCCACGTGGTGGAGAGGCTCCGGCAGGCGGGAATGATCGTGCTCGGCAAAGCGAACATGGATGAGTTCGCGATGGGCTCGAGCAGCGAGAACAGCGCTTTCGGGCCGGTCCGCGGCCCGGTGGACCGCGAGCGGGTAGCGGGGGGCAGCTCCGGCGGCTCGGCCTCAGCGGTGGCGCTGAAGCTGACTCCGCTCGCCCTGGGCTCGGACACCGGCGGCTCGATCCGTCAGCCCGCCGCATTCTGCGGCATCGCGGGCCTCAAACCCACCTATGGCCGGGTGAGCCGCTATGGGCTGGTGGCTTTCGGCAGCAGCCTGGACCAGATCGGACCGCTGGCCCGCACGGTGAAAGACGCGGCCCTTCTGCTCGGAGTGATCGCCGGCCACGACAGGCGCGACTCTACCAGCGCCGAGGTTCCCGTGCCGGATTACCTGGCGGCGCTCGAGGGCGACCTGAAAGGGCTTAAAGTCGGGCTGCCGGCGGAGTACTTTCCCGCCGCGCTGGAAGGCCCGGTGCGCAAAGTAGTGGAGGAGCGGATCGAGAATCTGAGAAAGCTTGGCGCGGAAACTGTCGAAATCCACCTGCCGCACACCGAATATGCAATCGCGGCCTACTATATTATCGCCACGGCGGAGGCCAGCGCCAACCTGGCCCGGTTCGATGGGGTCCGTTACGGGCACCGCAGCTCCAGGCAGGGCGACCTGCTCGAGATGTACCGCACCAGCCGCAGCGAGGGGTTCGGCCCGGAGGTCAAGCGCCGGATCATGCTCGGCACCTATGTGCTAAGCTCGGGCTACTACGATGCCTACTATCTCAAAGCGCAGAAAGTACGCACCCTGATTACCCGGGACTTTACCGAGGCCTTCAAAAAAGTGGACGTGATTCTCACCCCCACCACTCCGACCCCGGCGTTCAAGCTCGGCTCGCTGGTGGATGACCCGGTGAGCATGTACCTGCAGGACATTTTTACGGTGACAATCAACCTGGCCGGAGTGCCGGCAATCTCGGTGCCGGCCGGTACGGTGGACGGCCTGCCGGTGGGCGTACAGCTCATTGGCCGTCATTTCGATGAGCCGGCCATCCTGAAAACCGCCGCGCGCCTGGAAGGGGGGGTGAACGGATGAGCGATCACAACTGGGAAGCGGTCGTCGGACTGGAAGTCCACGCGCAGCTCAAGACCCGGACCAAGACTTTCTGCCGCTGCAGCACCCATTTCGGGGATGAGCCGAACAGTAATGTCTGCCCGGTCTGCCTGGGTATGCCGGGAGCCCTCCCGGTGCTGAACCGCGAGGCGGTCAGCATGGCGGTTCAAACCGCGCTGGCTTTCGGGGCGACCCTGAACGAACAGTCGATATTCGCCCGCAAGAACTACTTTTATCCGGACCTGCCAAAAGGCTACCAGATCAGCCAGTACGAGAAGCCCTTTTCCAGCGGCGGCGCTGTGGAGGCCCACC
>MFIX01000124.1:2406-6142 GCA_001780825.1 Candidatus Glassbacteria bacterium RIFCSPLOWO2_12_FULL_58_11
CATGGAGGAGGACGCGGGCAAGAGCCTGCACACGATCACCGAGGCCGGCACAGCGGTGGACCTCAACCGCTGCGGCACTCCGCTGATCGAGATTGTCTCCGAGCCGGAAATCCGCACCCCCGCCGAGGCCTACGCATATTTACAGCGCTTACGCCAGACTCTGCTCTACCTGGGTGTCTGCGACGGCAACATGGAGGAGGGCAGTCTGCGCTGCGATGCCAATATTTCGGTACGGAAAAAAGGAATCGAGAAATTCGGCACGCGCACTGAGGTTAAGAACCTCAATAGCTTCCGGGGCGTGGAAAAAGCCATCGGTTTCGAGGTCGAGCGCCAGATCAGCATCCTCGAATCCGGCGGACAAGTCGAGCAGGAAACCCTGCTCTGGGATGCCGACCGTCAGACCGTGCGCTCCATGCGCTCCAAAGAGGAAGCCAATGACTACCGTTATTTCCCGGACCCCGACCTGCTGCCCCTGGTGCTCGACCGGACCTGGATCGAGGAGCTTTCCGCCTCCCTGCCCGAGCTGCCTGGCGAGCGTGAAAAGCGCTTTAACGAACAGTACGGCCTGCCGGAATACGATGCCGGCGTGCTGACCGTCTCGCGCGAGGTGGCTGATTATTTCGAGGAAACTGTCAAGCTGTGCCCCGAGACCGAGCCGAAAAAGGTCGGCAACTGGATCATGAGCGAGGTGCTGGCGGTGCTGGCCGGGCAGAATATCGAGATTGGCGCGCTGAAAGTCAGGCCGTCCGGGCTGGCCGGACTGTTCGGGCTGATCAGCCAGGGCACGATAAGCGGCAAGATCGCCAAGCAGGTGTTCGAGGAAATGACCACAAGCGGCAAATCCGCCGCGGAGATAGTGCAGGCGCGGGGCCTGGTGCAGATCTCGGATCAAGGCGCTCTTACAGCCCTGGTGCACAAAGTGGTGGGGAATTACCCGGCCCAGGTGGAGGAATACCGGAGCGGCAAACAAAAAGTGTTCGGCTTTTTTGTCGGCCAGATTATGAAAGAGACCCGCGGCCAGGCCAACCCGCAGATAGTCAACGAGCTGCTGCGCAAGGAATTGGGGTGAAAGTGCACACGGTCACTCAAGAGCAGGAAAATTCCCCTCTCTCAGAGGGGTGTCCGCGCAGCGGACGGGGTGTGTGAGGCAGACCGCCTCGCACAAACCGCAGGTTTGCGGCGTTCACCCTATCGGGCGGGGATCAACGGTTGTGGGATTCCCGCAGTATCTCCGGTGATAATTCCCAGGGTTTCGCCCGCGCTAAAGCGAATCAGGGGATACCGGTCTTTTAGCAGGGGCTGTATTTTACCGCCGAGCACGGCTGAATCCACTGCGGCAGAATCCCGCAGGCAGATTCTGCCGAGGGCCCAGACTGCTGCCAGACGGATCTGGGGTATACTATCGGCCAGCAGTGAAGCGAGCAAGTCCCGCGATTCGGCAGAAGGGCCGAAAACGGCCAGGCAGCGCGCCGCCGGAATCACGACCTCCGGCTGAGCGGATTGCAGAAAGCGCGGGAGGATTTTTTCAGCGCTCTTGTCGCCCAGTTTCTCCAGAATTGTCAGAAGCAGCGCGCTGTCATGGTCCATCTTGCCGTCGGCCAGCCGCTCCAGCACAGCCTCGCGGGCCGGACCGCCGATTTTCTCCAGGGCACGCCGGATGACAGCGTAATAAGCCGCCCAGGGGGTTTCGAGCATGCCGAGAAGCTCACCGGTGTGCTCCCCGTCGTTCCCGGCCAGCAGGCCGATCAGGCTGTCGCAGGCCGCCGGATTGCCGTAGAACACCTCCGGCCGGGCCGCCTCCGCCACCAGGGAATCTGTCGGCAGCTTGTCAGCCGCGCCGGATAAAGCTCCGGCCAAGGCAACCAGCAAAACCAGTCCCAGGCTAATCACCGGCCGGCAGGTCCACTCTCGCGCCCCACTCTCCCGAGCGCTGAACACGGCTGTCGCTTTGATTTTCCCCATAGGAATCCGCTCCCGCACAATCGATCAGAAAACCCAGGCCGCCCAATTCCCAGCCTTTCACCCCGAAACCATCCAGCGCCTTGAGTCCGGGTCCATAGCTGTCGTTCCCTTCCAGCTCCAGCAACAGGCCCACTCCGCCAGTTCCCGCCGCCCCCCTGGCCATCCATTCCGCTGCATAGCTGTCCGCGCCGCCCCGCTCGATCAGAAAGCCATAGGCCCGGTCCTCCCCCGTCCCCTGGCCCACCCCTCTCAGACTGTAACGGTCATTGCCGGACCGGTCGGAAAGCCAGCCGCAGGCCGAGTGCAAGCCGCAGCCCTGGGCATAGCGCCCGGCCGAATAATTGTCCTCCCCGGCCCCGTCGATCAGTATCCCGCAGCCGCCCCAATAACCGGCGCCCTGGCCGAAATAATCCGCCTGATAGCTGTCCGTTCCCGAGCGGTCGTAGAGCAGGGCCAGCCCGCCCCGGTAAAAGGGCCGCAGTCCGGCGGCCGCGCCCTGCGCGAAGCTCTTGGTGGCCCCCGGCTCCCGCCAATCCCGGTACGTTCCGCCGGATAAATAGCTGTCCTTTCCGGCCAGATCTACCAGCAGCCCCGCCCCGCCGCCGATACAGGCGCCCTGGCCGCCGAACGAGACCGTGTAGCGGTCATCTCCGCCCCTGTCCAGCAGCAGGCCCAGACCGAAGAACGAGGCCCCCTGGCCCAGAGCGCTGCTGCGATAAGTATCGTTTCCAGCCGCATCAACCAGTACGCCCACCCCCAATCCGGCTGCGCCGAGGGAGAACTGGTCGCCCTGATAAGTGTCATTCCCGGACAAGTCCTCGAGCCAGGCAATCCCCGCCAGGGCTCCGGCCGGGCCGGATTCCCCCCCGGAGGAGTAGCGGTCATCGCCGGCCAGATCGACAACCAGGCTGACTGCCGAGCGGCTTGAGGAGGCCATCCGGTAAGTGTCATTGCCGCCGGTATCCACCAGGAGCAATGGTTTGTCGAGATAAGTGTCCTCTCCGGGCCCGCCGACAATCACCGATCCCCAGGGAGTGGTCAGGTACAGACGGTATTTTTTCGGGGAGGTCTCGGACTGTGGCTTGCCAGAGAGCACGGCAGGGCTCAATCCGCGGAAGCAGGAGGCGGCCCGGTCCAGGGAACTTGCGGCGGCCAGAAGCGCGGAGATATCAACCCTTTCCGCCAGCTCGAGCATGCGCCGGACTGGAAATCCGGGCCACTGGTCCTCCCAGTAGGGGAACTTTATCGCCAGGCTCCTCAGCTCTTCCAATTCCCCGGCGGTAAGACGGCTTAAAGCCTGGCGCAGCAAAAAGTCGGCCCGGACCAGCGAGGCCAGGGCCTGGCCCGTGCCCGGCAGGATTCTTTCCAGACTGTCCGCGGCCGCCTCGAGCTCCACTGACCGCTCAAGCTCCGGATCGGAGGCCGCTTTCAGCCCGAGGAAGCCTCCGGCCTTTTCCAGGTATGCGGCAGGGCTGTCCAGGCCGGACAGTCCGCTCTCAAATCCGGCCAGCTCGTGGACCGCCCCGGCAAGGTTTTTCCGGGTCAGGTAATCACCGGGAGCCGCACCCGGCCGGTCCGCAGTATCGGGGAATCCGGCCGTAATTTCCCCGGCTTCGAGACCCAGAGGGGCCAGTCCCTGATCAAGGGCGGTCAGGACAGTAGAGCTCTGCTCCCCGGCCGGCCCTCCGGCCGCGGGAGAGAGCAGCGGGAGGAGAACCAACGGAAGAATTATCAGAAACTTAATTCTTGCGCGGCTTGAGCTTTTCGAGCTGCC
>MFIX01000124.1:6480-12051 GCA_001780825.1 Candidatus Glassbacteria bacterium RIFCSPLOWO2_12_FULL_58_11
GAATTCCCGGAGTGTAGATTTCCTGGTAACGGCGGAGGGCCTGTTCGGCCTTTCGGTAATCGCCGTTCCGGTAATAATAATCCGGGAGGTACTCATAAGGCCGTGGGAAATACGGGGCCGCCTCCAGCGAGCGCTCGTAGTATTTCCGCGAGGTGGTGCTGTCCCCGGCCAGGCGGGCCAGCCAGCCCTCGACATACTGTATCTCGAATTTGCCCGGCAGCAGGTCGGCGGCTTTTTTGTTCTCGCGGATACTGGCCCCCAGGTCCAGGGCATGATTTTTCAGGGCACTGTGGAACAGGTATTCACCGTGGACAATCCGCTGGGAGGCCCACAGGCAGCCGATCATGAGCAGCGCCAGAGCTGCAGTCAGCAGCCTGCCGGGCAATTTCCGCGGATCGATTTTCAGGCTGATTTCACGGAAGAGGCCCCGGCCCTCGTTCCCCGGGCAGCCGGCGATCAGCAGTCCGGTCGTCGTCCAGACCAGAACGCCGCTGGTGACAGTCTGCAAGGGAAAAGTCAGCATGGCATTGGCCAGGGTCCCGGCCAGGCCGGCCGCCGCCCCAAGCAGCAGGTAAAAATCCGGCCTGGAGGTGCGCCCGCCCAGGCATTTCCACATTGTCCTGGCGAACAAGACCCAGAAGGCCAGGAATGCGGCCAGTCCCAGCCCACCCAGCTCGAGAAGCACCTGAAGGTATTCATTATGGGATTCGCTGGGAATCAGGGTCCACATCGTGATCTCCGGCGGCAGGAGCTCGAATTTCAGCCAATGCTTGACGGTCTTGTACCGGGGGTAATAGATCACGAACTGGCCGATTCCCTTGCCCAGCAGCGGATCATCGGCGATCATCTCCTTGCCAGTCTCGAGAAAGACCACCCGCGAATATACATCGATATTTTCGGTGCTGCGCAGGCTGGCGATCCGCATTTTCCAATTCGCCAGGCGCTGGGAGCCAAAGGTTGCCACCTTTCCGGCCAGCGAGCGTCCGCTGTCCGTATATTTCAAATAAAAAACCAGCGCCGCGGCCAGAATAAGCAGCGAAACGGTAATCCGTTTCCAGGAGCGCGCGATCTTCCCCGTCAGCGCTTTGCGCTTGAAGATCAGCGCCACCGCGGCGAAAAGGACCAGCGCGAGAATTACCGCCACTACGCCCGAGCGGTTCTGCGAGCTGAAAAAACAGAGCAGCTCAGCGGCCAGGGCCAGAATCAGGCCGGCCAACCGGATCACACCCTTTAAGCTCCGGAGCGCACCGCCGGACAGCTCGGCGCCAATCGCGCCCAGAGCCGCGGGGGCGGTCAGGACGAGAATATGGAGCAGGAAATTGGGGTTACCCTGGTTGGAGGTCAGCGAACGGTAATGATCCACCACCCAACCCGGGCTGCTCTCGATAAAATGCGGATAAACCCACATTCGTAACGGTATGACCCAATCGAGGACCAGCGCCCACAGAGCGACCGCCCCGCCGACGCAAATGACGAAATAAAGGGGGCCTTTGATCTCCCTTCCTCTGTAGAGCGTCCAGGCGAAGATCAGGAAAGCGGCGAGAGCGCCGACATGATAGAGCCGCTCGAGCGCCAACAGGCGGTTGAGGCTCCAGCCGACCGAAAGGACCGCCAGCAGGAACAAAACCAGCAGGGGTGTTGCCAGCAGCGGGAATCTGAACGAGAGCTCTTTGCCGCGAAAGCAGCGGATGAGCCAGAGCAGGACAATCAGGGCGGCGGCGACCTGGACGGAAAACAGCTTGGGCGTCTCGAAACCATCGTAGAAATATTCAGGGAAACAGAGTGCGGAGCCCAGCGCCAGCCCTGAATAGAAAACTACCCGGATCGCCCGGTCGAGCACTTGAACCCGGGGAACCGCCCCCTCGGCCTTTCCTTTCCCCCGCCGGGAGGTCTTCGTATTTATTTTTCCCGTCAAATGATTCCTCCGCCGGCGCCAGTGCCGTGCTTTATCAATATAAAGCGCCGCCCGGCCTTTGCCAATCAGATAAAACCCGGCAGGGTTCAGCCGATCCGCGGTTTCAGGAGGTTTTGCTTGTCGTTTCCGGCCGTAAAATGTATTATAAGGCAGGAGAGTTTCTCCCCGCCAGATCGAATTTGATAGAGAAAGAAAATTATGCGTTTTATCAAAGGCGATCCCAACCGCCTTCACGGCCGGGCCGTCATTTTTATGGAGCTCAAAGAGGCCGCGACCTTACCCGATGGGAGCGGGGAGCTGTCCCTGCTGACAGTGTTCTGCGCGGCGACAGAACTCGACCTGCTCGAGCTGATCGTCCAGGTAATGCACCTGCCGCGCGAGCATTCCCGGCTGATCTCCCGCTTCTACAAGCGTTATTTCCAGGAAATCGAAAAAATCAAGCGCTCTTTTCCGAAACGGATCACAAGAATAATCGATGAAATAATCGAGGCCGAACAGGAAGAGATCTCCGCACCGACCCTCGAATCTTTCCGCTACATGTTCAGGCACGGCGTTCCTAATCCCGAAAAGGACCCGCTCGAGGTAGCGGAAGAAGAGCTCGAAAATGAGGCGGAGAGTGAAAAAAACCACTCCGGTGAGAGAGGCCGTCTGCCGGAGCCGGATTTCTATTCCACGTTGATCCCCTTGCCGGGCCTGGAAATAATTACCTTATACAGCCAGCTCGAAGCCGGCCTGGAGTTCGATATAATCGACCTCGAGCGGACCGAGCACGTCGAGATCGGCCATCTGGTGCTCGACGCCCATGCCCGTCTATATGTCGCCGATTATATGAACCAGAAAGAGCGGGAGATGGAACTGCCCGGCCATCAGAGCTACAAGTCCCCCTACAAAAATTACAAACAGCTCTCCCGGGAACAGTTCAAGAGCCTGCTGACCGAGCTGTCCAGCGAGCTGATGTTCCTGATCGAGACCGGCAGCGGCACAGACCGGGTGTTCGCCGATCTCAAGCAGTTGACCAGCGGCTCTTTCCTGTTGCGGGAGGTGGTGAGTATGTACAATATCAGCACCACCCAGGACCCGAACAAGATCAAGCTGATGGAGCTTTTTTTCCGCAAAATCTTTTCGCTGCTCGACGAAGATTACCTGCTCACCCGTCAAATCGAGGAGGAAATCCATAAATACAGCGTTTGATCGCGCTCCGCAGGAAAGCCATCCTTTCAATTAAATTTCCCTGGCTCCGGGATCGCCCTTCGCTTAACCCCCGAATCCGGCCTTGAATTCTTTTCTCCTTTGCCTGGCACAGCAGCGCCGGATTGATAAAGTGTTGACAAAGACAGCCGGATTACGGATAATTAATAAGCATTAGCCGTCAAAATAGCGCTATCCGGATTTTTCTCTCTTTCCCCCTTCGCTCCCGCCTCTGTTTGCCTCGCCCGGAGGCTTATATGCACACTGTCAAATGTCTCTTTGCCCTTTGTCTTTTGGTTTTGCCGTCAATTCTCGTTCTCCAGGACGGGACTGCCGCGGCTGCAAGTCCAGATGCCGAAAGTCTTTACAGTTTGTCGGCGACTACCCTGGCTTCCGGCGACACCGCTGGAGCTCGCGGCCTTCTGGATCAGGTCCTTAAGACCAATTCCAAGCACGGCCCCGCGCTTATCGCCCGGGGGAATCTTTACCTGGCCCAGAGGAAGGTGCGCTCGGCCCGTAATGATTTCAGCCGGGCGCTCGACTCGGAGTCCGCCCGGATCAGGGCCCTGGGTTATATCGGCCTGGGCGGTATCGAAAGCCGCAATCCTAAGCTTATCAAGCGGGCAATCGAGCACTACCGGCTAGCCACCGAGGTGGATTCCACCTGCTGCGCTGCTTATTATGCCCTGGCGCGGTCCGGCCTGATTTACGGCCAAACCGTGGGCTTCAGGGTGGCCGGCGAGGCCTTGGCCGATCTGCTTTGCTTTCAGCCGGACTACCTGGATGCCTACAACCTCTGGCGGGAAAAAATCCTCGACAAGACCGAGGAAGAAATAAAAGCGGTAGACCATTCCATGAGCGCTTACCTGGTCCTGCACCCGGACAGCGCCGCCTGGTGGGTCGATCTGGCCTGGGACAGCTACGATCTGGATGAGAGCGGAAAAGCGTTGGAAACACTGTCCGCCCTGAAAAAAGCGAATCCGGAATTTGAATCTCCAAACTATCATCTCCTGTTGGCCCGCTGCCGCCTGGAGCTTGGCGACACCCTGCAGTTCCAGGAAGCTTATAATAAGGCGCTGGTGACCGCGGAAAAAATCGGCGATTATGTACAATTGATTCGCGAAGCTGAGACCATTTTTTCTCATAGCGACATGGAGCGCTGGAAAAATCAGACGGACAACCAATCCCGCGCCGCTTTCTTCCGTTTCTTCTGGGCCGGGGTGAACCCGGACAAATTCTCTGAATTTAACCCGCGGCTGGTCGAGCATTACTCGCGCCTGCGCTATGCCGAACGGAATTACCGTCTGCGGAACCCCCACAGCCCGATCCAGACCAAGCGGGATGTCAACCTCTATCTGTCTTTCCAGTCCGGTTTCTACGATTACAAGTCCGAAGTGTTTTTTGAGCGCTCGCATCAACTGGCTCTCGACCCGCGCGGACTGCTTTATATCCGCTACGGCCCGCCGGACCTGATCCGGACCGCCCACGACCTGCCCAACAGCAATAAACGTGGCTTCGAGAGGATGTCCAATCCAGCGGAGGTCTGGCATTACGGCGGAGCAGAATTCTATTTTGAAAGAATGGCGCTGGTTGCGGATTATATTTTTCGGCCGCCTCAAGTAGACGGATCGATGGGCGATATGATGAAAGCGATGGATACTCAGCGCTTCAGGGCTAAGAATATCCACGAATCCGAGGAATACTATTCCGCCCAGTTTCTCCCCGCTGACAACGAGGGCGTGGAAGTGGAGTTCTACCAGGAGGAAACTCTGCCTGAAAGCTGCGTTCCGGAGGCAGTTGAAGCGATTTATGACTCGACCTGGTTCGAGCTTTCGCGTGATGAAAGCCCTCTCTATAGAGTGTCCACCGCCGACCCGGATCGTTACCTGGCTGTGCACACTATGAATGTCCCCGCGGGCATCTACAACTATGCCTTACGTATCAAGGCTGGTCAAAAAAGCTGGAACGGCCGGGGCCAACTCGACCTCAAAGCATTCAACAGCGAGGCGATGAGCCTCAGCGCGATCGTGTTGGGCACTGAGCCCGAGCCCGGCCTGCCGGCCCACGAACGCAAGGGGATTCGGCTGCTCCCCCGACCTTCCCTGATATTCAGCCGCGGCGAACAAATTAAGGTCTATCTCGAATACTACAATCTTCATAACGGCAGAGAGGGTCTGCGCAGCTACAAGGAATTCGTGGATGTGGTCCGCTATGCGGGCGAGGGTATCAGCCTGGGCCGGATTACCGGTAAGCTTCTCGGGCTGCTGACTTTCGGCGAGGCCAAAGAAAGCACCTCGATCACCCACACTTTCGACCGGGAAGCTGAAGCGGGCAGCGGCCCGGTGGCCGAGACTTTCACCCTCGACAGCTCGGTGCTCGCGCCGGGCCGCTACCGCTTGCTGATCGAGGCGCGGGACAACGCCGACGGCTACTGGGATGATGAGGGCGTGCTGTTCGAGATCGAGGGA
>MFIX01000124.1:12078-13456 GCA_001780825.1 Candidatus Glassbacteria bacterium RIFCSPLOWO2_12_FULL_58_11
AAGTTATAGAATAATAAGGCTCTTTCCGGTCAGGCCTTGGCCGTCCCTTCCTTATAGAACGGCGGACGGACCACCTCCACCTCGACAGCGCGGCCGCGCAGCTCGAGATCGAGCCAGCTCCCCTGGGCGGCGAACTCCTGCGGCAGGTATGCCGTGCCGATCCCCAGCCCCAGGGAGGGCGCCACGCCGCCGCTGACCAGCCGGGCGATCTCGCGGCCCTCTCGTTTTAGCAGGTAGCCCGGCCGGGGGATATCTCCCCGCCGCGAGCCGATTATCCCGCGCAGGACCCTTTCCAGACCCTTTTCCCGCTGCTGCAGCAGGGCCGGTCTGCCGATAAAATCCTCCTTGTCGAAATCCACCACCCAGCTCAGGCCGGCCTCGAGCGGCGTATGCTCCCGGTCCAGCTCGTGGCCGTAGAGGGCGTAGCCCATCTCCAGGCGCAGGGTGTCGCGCGCGCCCAGCCCGCAGGGTTTCGCTCCGTGGCCCAGGAGCGCATCCCAGAGAGAGGCGGCGTTTGCCCTGTCGATAAATATCTCGTAACCCAGCTCGCCGGTATAGCCGGTGCGGCTGAGGACAATCTCCTCGCCCGAATAATGGGAGCGGATCATCCGGTAATAGGGCAGCCCGTCCAGCTCCTCGGGGTTCCCGATTACCTTTTTAAGTATCTCCCGCGATGCGGGTCCCTGGAGCGCCAGCAGAGCGGACTGCTCGGACTCATCAACCAGAAAGGCGGCGCCGAGCTTGCAGCACCAGTTGCTCATGTGCTCGAAATCGATCTGGAGGTTCGCCGCATTGACCACAACCAGGAACTCCCCGCCCAGACGGCCGACCAGCAGGTCATCGATCACGCCTCCGCTTTCCTCGAGCAGCAGGGTGTAGAGAAACCGGCCCTCCTCGAGGCCGCTCGCCTTGCCAGTAGTCAGGTAATCCAGGGCCGGACCGGCCTGCGGCCCAAAGAACCGGAAACGGCCCATATGGGAAACATCGAACAGACCGGCGTGCGTCCGCACCGTCTTATGCTCCTCGAGAATTCCCTCGCCGTAGGAAACCGGCATCTCCCAGCCCGCGAACGGCACCATCTTGCCTCCGGCGGCCTGGTGCCTGTCGAACAGCGGCGTCCTTTTCAGTCCGTTCATGCGCTCTCCGTGCCGCTAAGGCGCTCGGCCATCTCCGGCGCCAGCAGTTTCAGGATTATCGCTTTCTGCGCGTGAAGGCGGTTTTCCGCCTGATCGAAAACCCTGGCGTGCGGCCCATCCATTATTTCATCGGTAATCTCATCTCCGCGGTGCGCCGGAAGGCAGTGCAGCACGCTGAAATCTTTCGCCGCTCCCCGGACCAGCCGGCTGTTGATCTGGTACGCCTGGAACTGCCTGCGGCG
>MFIX01000125.1 GCA_001780825.1 Candidatus Glassbacteria bacterium RIFCSPLOWO2_12_FULL_58_11
TCTGGTCCACATCCGGCCGCGGGATGCGCTCCATGAGCTGGAGCACATAAGTCGGCAGGGTCTCCAGGAACCTGCGGCGGCTCTCCTGGTAAATCGTATCGAAAAGGAGCGAGCTCTTGCCTGAGCCGGAGACTCCGCTGACCACCACCAGCTCATTGCGCGGAAGCTCCAGGTCGATTCCCTTGAGGTTGTGCTCGCGGGCGCCTTTTATGCTAATCCGGTCCACGGCTGAAATCTGGCTCACTTGTGAATTGGGATTGGTGGCCCGGGCCTGGGCAAAAAACCCGGTCAGCAGGGAGGCGGAAAGGCTTATTTCTTTTCCGCCGGGCTGAAGAGGATAAGAGCTTCTTCGATGCGCTTGAGGTCGACCAGCGTATTCTTGCACGGACCCTCAGGCCGGCAGTTCGGCACCGCGAATGTCGGGACTACCGGCGCGACATCCTGGAGTCCGCTGACCAGGTCCCGCTCGCAGGCTACGGCGATAATCCGGCTGGGATGGTGGTCGCGGATCAGTTTGCGGGCCAGCTCGCCGCCCGGCACGGTATAGACGAGGCTGCCGTAGCGGTCTCCCAGGGCCTGGACCTTGTTCCGCATATCCGGAGTGAGGCAGCGGGGCAGGAGGATAAGCAGTGGGCCGGAACCGGTGTTCAGGCGGGCGCTGCGGACCAGGGCGTTGCTGACCTTGATGAAAGAGTTGCTCATCCGGTCGCGGCTGATCCCGAAGCGGCCGCCCAGGCGGACAGTCAAGGGAACCAGGAGGTTCAGTGTTTTCTGGACGAACTCCATGCGCCAGGGCAGGCGGACGCCGGTCAGCAGCGGGAGCGAGATCGAGGCGAACCAGAGCACCATGGCCGCGCAGATGAGCAGCAGCAGTGCGATAATACTTCTGGCGATAATATGGTGCCAGCCCTCGAGCCGGGGGTAGATCATGTAGATAAACAGCGCAGCCCCGGCGATGACAGCCAGCAGGCAGAGGAACGCGTAGCCGACAAAGACCCGCTGGTCCTCGTCCAGGTTCGTCTCCTGTCCGCCTACCCGGCCATCCCAGTCGGCCCACTCATCGCCGAGCCTGCGGTCCCTGGCCTTGACTGCAGGCGTATTGCTCGCCCCGGACTCTTCGGGAGCGGGGGCGCTGCTGTTAGGCTCCATCTTTCCACAGTCTCCGGTTAATGACGTCAGGCCCGCAACCGGGACCGGCCCGGGAATAATCACCTTCCGCCGCCTGCGCTTTCCATCCGGGATGTATCCTTGCCGGAGAACACCGGCAGGCGTGTTTGCGGCTGTTTCTTGGTGATCAGGCCGGCCGGGTCACTCCGGCTCGTTCAGCTCGGCCAGCAACTGGTCGAGATTGACGGCGTGCATGCGCGCGCCCAGGAAAAGCGGTTCAGCCGCGAAGCCCGGACAGGTGAAACAGTCCTTCCCGAAAAACTTTTCGATCACTTTCCGGGCCTGCGGGCCGGTTTTGGCAGTCTCGGAAAGGGTCATGTGCTCGTGGAATTTATCCGTCATCCGCTAATTCTCCCTCGGTCAATGGAACAATCAGGCGCCGGAATCCGCGAAGGGCCCGACGCTCAGACTTCTTCCACGCCCCTGATCTCCGGCACGGCCTCCCGGATCACCCGCTCGACGCCCATTTTAAGAGTCATCGCCGCGCCGGGACAGCCCGAGCAGGCTCCCCGGAGATGCACCTGGACGATGTTGTCCTCGGTTATATCCACCAGCTCGATGTCTCCGCCATCCGCCTGAAGGTAGCCCCGGATACTATCGATAACTTTCGCCACTTTCTCTCTCATCGTCTTCCTCCTGAGGTACTTGAATATCTCGCAGTCCGGCATTGCCGACATGCTCAGACTTCGAGCAGCTTATTCTGGCCATAGGCCAGCCGCTTGATTTTTTCGAGCCTGTCAGTGTAATACTCCAGATTCGGCGGGTTCTGTTCGACCGCTTTGCGCAGGTAAGTCAGAGCACGGTAATATTCTTTTTTCATATAATATATTTCAGCCAGCGTATCCAGGTAAATGGGATTGTCCGGGTCGATTTCCAGCGAGCGCCGGCTCAGGTCCAGGGCCTCCTCGAGCCGGATCTCCATTTGAGAATAGAGCCAGGCCAGGTTGTTCATCGCGCCGGCATTGGTGCTGTCCAGCTCGACACACTCCCGGTAGGCCTTCATCGCCTCGGTCATGGTTCCCTGCTGGTAATAGATATTGCCCAGGATATATCTCAGGTCGGCGTCACGGGGATCGCCGGCGGCGGCCTTTTCGAAATGATAGAGGGCCTTGGGAATATTCCCCTGCTCGAAAAACATCTGGCCCAGCAGGATATTGTAGTGGCTTAACCAGTAAAGCGAATACGATCCTGCCAGGACCGCCAGGATTATTATCAGTATGCGCTTCAGTTTGCTGCTTTTGCCAGCGCCGGAGGCGGTCTCGAACAACTGCGGGCCGGCCTCCTTCAGATTGCCCCCCCAGCGGGAGAGCGCGCCGGAAAAGCCCTCGAGAAACCGCTCGGCCGCTGCGCCGCAGGATGGGCAGTTTCCGTGCGCATCGAGACATTCGGCGCAGAAAAACTCGCTGCAACCGATACAGCGTCCGGCGGCCTGGCGCTCCGGATGAAGCTGGCAGGGATTGAGAGTGTTTTTATCCGAATCATCCAAGATGGCCTCTTAATCAGTCGGATTGCGGATAGCAAAGTAAAAAGTTCCAGATACGAGGCGTGCAAAAATCTTCGGAATGAGACGTACTTAAGGGTACGCCGCAGTGATGAGATATGCCGCACAACGAAGTAGATGGACTTTCTACGAAGCTATAATCCATAACCTGACTAATATATACACCTTAGCCGCGAAATCAAACAGTTTTAGCAGCGGTCCGCTTTGAGCAGGCCCACCCGCCGGAGGCCGCGCGGGGCATTTTCCCGCAGTAATGATTCAACGGCCCAGCCGCCGGGGAGGTTTCTGCAAATGAGAATATGTAATATTTTTGTTCTCTTGACAAACTTTTAGACCCATAATACAATCAACTACGTTTAACGATCCGGCTTGGAAATGCGAATCTTACATAATTTTAGCCGGGCCGGCGCGTACACTTGCGCGTTTATCGGCTTGCCTGACGTATCTTTGGCGGAGTGGCCCCACCGGTCGACGGTCCGGGCTTCGCCGGGTCGGGCCGGGTAAATAAGAGGGCCGGTAAGAAGTGCCGCCGGCAGTACCGTCAAGCTGCTCGGGACGGTTTAGGCGGATCAAACACGGTTTTACCTGGCGAAATGATAAAAGTAAAGCACTCCTAAGCGGGAGCAGTGCATGGACATTGCCGAACTTCTTCTGTTTGCCAACAAGCAGGGCGCCTCGGACCTTCACCTGAGCGCCGGAGAGCCTCCGCGCATCCGGGTCCATGGCGAGATGATGCCGGTTAAAGTGCCGGCGCTGGACAAAAAAGACGTGCACAGCATGATTTACGACATCCTCAACGACCGTCAGCGTAAAATCTTCGAGGA
Organism: Candidatus Glassbacteria bacterium RIFCSPLOWO2_12_FULL_58_11; assembly: GCA_001780825.1. Taxonomy (GTDB): domain Bacteria; phylum Gemmatimonadota; class Glassbacteria; order GWA2-58-10; family GWA2-58-10; genus GWA2-58-10. The sequence continues at coordinate 3,493 of MFIX01000125.1, forward strand.
AACCCACGATATCGACTTTTCCATGGAGCTGGGGGATGTAGCCCGTTTCCGGGTCAATGTTTTCGTGCAGCATCGCGGCGAGGGGGCGGTCTTCCGGACCATTCCGACCGAGGTGATTTCTTTCGAGAAGCTGGGTCTGCCCCAGTCACTGGCCGGTCTGGCCAAGCTGGAGAAGGGGATCGTGCTGGTGACCGGCCCGACCGGGAGCGGCAAAAGCACCACCCTGGCGGCGATTGTCGATAAGATCAACAATGAACGTCACGGGCACATTCTCACTATCGAGGACCCGATCGAGTTTGTCCACAAATCCAAAAACTGCCTGGTCAGCCAGCGTGAAGTGGGCCCGCATACAAATTCCTTTGCCAATGCCCTGCGCGGAGCCCTGCGCGAGGACCCGGACGTGATTTTGGTGGGCGAGATGCGCGACCTGGAAACAATCTCGCTGGCGCTCACCGCGGCCGAGACCGGCCACCTGGTTTTCGGCACCCTCCACACCTCGAGCGCGCCCAAGACAGTCGACCGTATCGTGGATGTCTTCCCGGCCGGCGAGCAGTCGCAGATCCGCGCCATGTTCGCCGAAAGCTGCCGGGCCGTGATCAGCCAGGTGCTGCTGAAGAAGAAGGAAGGCAAAGGCAGGGTGGCGGGCCTGGAGATCATGATCGGCACCCCGGCGGTGCGCAACCTGATCCGCGAGGGGAAAATCGCCCAGTTGCCCTCCTCCCTGCAGACCGGGCAAAAATGGGGCATGCAGACACTGGACCAGCATTTGAAAGACCTGGTTTCTAAGGGCCTGGTAGCCAAAGAGGCTGCGGAAATCTTCGCCACCGACCCGGAGCTGTTCACCCGCGGCCTCTGATCCGTCAGGCTTGACCGTCTCCAGGTCGTATCTGTCAGCGGAAATTTACGGCCGCGGCTTTCATTCCGCGGGGATTCCACAAGGGGTTAGCTATGGAATTCATGGACCTTTTGAAATACATGGTGGAAAAGGATGCCTCGGATATCTATATCACCGAGGGCTGCGCGCCCATGTTCCGCGTCGAAGGTAACACCCAGCCCTGGGGAACCGAAGTGCTCACCGGCGAGGTGACCGCGCGGATGGCTGCCGCGGTGATGAGTGAAAAGCAGCGCAAGGAGTTTCTCGAAACCTTCGAGATGAACCTTGCCCTGGCCTATGACCAGATGGGCCGTTTCCGGGTCAATATTTTCAAGCAGCGCGGCCAGGTGGGCATGGTGATCCGCCAGATCAAGATGAAAATTCTCACCCTTGAACAGCTCAAGCTTCCGCCGATTCTCAAAGACATTGTCATGACCAAGCGCGGGCTGATCCTGGTGGTTGGGGCCACCGGCAGCGGAAAGAGCACCAGCCTGGCGGCGATGATCGACTACCGGAACGAGAACAGCCCGGGCCATATCATCACGATCGAGGACCCGGTCGAATTCGTCCATCCGCACAAAAAGAGCGTCATCACCCAGCGCGAGGTCGGGATGGATACCCACAGCTTCAAGGCGGCGCTTAAAAACACCCTCCGTCAGGCTCCGGATGTCATCCTGGTCGGCGAAATCCGCGATACTGAGACCATGGAGCACGCCATCGAGTTCGCCGAGACCGGGCATCTCTGCCTCGGCACGCTGCACGCCAACAACGCCAACCAGGCCATCGAGCGGGTAATGAACTTCTTCCCCCAGGAGAGGCATCCGCAGATTTACATGCAGCTATCGCTCAATCTGCGCTCCATTATCAGCCAGCGCCTGGTGCGTACCGCGGAGGGCCACCGGGCGGCAGCGGTGGAAATACTGCTCGATACGCCGAGAGTCAAGGACCTGATCCTCAAGGGCGAGGTGGGCCTGATCAAGGAAACCATGGATAAAGGCACCCAGGAGGGTATGCAGACCTTCGACCAGGCGCTGCTCTACCTCTTTAAAGAGGGGCGGATCAGCCTGGAGGATGCGCTGATCAATGCGGACAGCGCCAATGATTTGCGGCTGAAAATAAAGATGGAAAAAATTCACGGTGGGCAGGATGCGGAGGGGGCCGGGCAGGATGGCGGCGTGAAACTCAGCATCTGATTGCGGAGGCCGGTTCCG
>MFIX01000126.1:0-438 GCA_001780825.1 Candidatus Glassbacteria bacterium RIFCSPLOWO2_12_FULL_58_11
TTTATCGCCCTGTTCTATTTCACCCTGGCGCCCTCCAGGCAGGAGACTGTCAAAGTGCGCATCCCCGCCGGGGCGAGCCTGGGGGAGATTTCCCGGCTGCTGGCGGAGAACCGGGTGATCAAGAGCCGGCTGGCTTTCGAGCTGATGACCAAGCTGCGGCATCTCGATACCGGCCTGCGCGCCGGGGACTACGCGATCCCGCCGGAAAGCCGGCCCTGGGAGGTGATCACCCTCCTGACCACCGGCCAGGGCGAGCAGGTCCGGCTTACCCTGCCCGAGGGCCTGACCGACAAAGATGTGCTGGAGCGTATCCACTCGGCGCTGCCCGCGCTGGATAGGGACAGGCTGCTCGGTCTGGCCGCGGGAAACACCCTAGCCGGGGAATTGGGGCTGGCCGGGCCGGGCCTTACAGGCTGCCTGTTCCCGGACACCTATTTC
>MFIX01000126.1:584-7882 GCA_001780825.1 Candidatus Glassbacteria bacterium RIFCSPLOWO2_12_FULL_58_11
AGAGGCGGTGCGGGACAGCGAGCGGAGCATTATCAGCTCGGTCTTTCTCAACCGCCTGGCCGCGGACCGTCCGCTCGAATCCTGCGCCACAGTGCTTTACGTGCTGGGCAAGCACAAATCCCGCCTTCTTTACCGCGATCTCGAGGTCCAGTCGCCCTACAACACCTACCTTCACAAAGGACTCCCTCCCGGGCCGATCTGCAATCCGGGCCGGGAGAGCCTGGCCGCCGCGCTTCAACCCGCCCGGACAGACTACCTGTATTTCGTGGCCCGCGGGGATGGCGGCCATGTGTTCAGCCGCTCCCTGGAGGAGCATGCCCGGGCCAAACACCGTTACCGGGCCGCGGGTCCGGGCCGTTGACCGCAGAGCCGGAGGTAATACCGGGCGCCCGGCTGTCGATCCCCCTTTCCCCAGTATTCTTGACATCCCCCTCGTACTTTCAGTAACTTTATAATCCTTCTCCTCTCGCGCTGGAGCGGATTTTTTCCCACCGCGCGCGCAGTTTTACCGGCGGTGGCCCAATGTGGCCGGTTACCCCGGACAATTAAAGGAGGCGTGTCATGCGTGGATGGCGTTCGAACCGGTGGCAGCGCCGCATGAGCCTGAAGCTCGATTACAACTACATGATGAGCGAGTTTGTCGGTGAGGAGCACGGAATAGCCGAGGCTGACCTGCGGGGCCTGCAGGAGGTGGCCGGCAAGATCCATGAAAACCTGCTGGCCGGCCGCCGTAATGGCGAGCTGGGTTTCTACGACCTGCCCTACGATACCGCGACAGTGGAAAAGATCAGCGCCTATGCCAGGAAAGCCATTAAAAGGTTCCAAAACGTGGTGATCCTGGGTATCGGCGGCTCGAGCCTGGGCCCCAGGGCCCTGCACTCCAGCCTGGCCGGCGGGGTGTGGGCCAATCTCAAGGGCCGGAGAGCGCGCGGCAACATCCCCCGCTTCTTTTTCGCCGACAATATCGACCCGGACACTTTCACCCAAATACTGAATTTCGCCGAGCCGAAATATACGCTCTACGTGGTGATCACCAAGAGCGGGACCACCGGAGAAACGATGAGCCAGTTCCTGGTGATCCGCCGTCTGCTGGAGAAAAAACTCGGCGCGAGAAGGGTGGCCGAGCACCTGGTGGCGATCACCGATGGCCAGAACGGCAGGCTGCGCAACGTGGCCGACCGGGAAAAGCTGGTCGATTTTATCATCCCGGACAATGTGGGGGGAAGGTTCAGTATCTTTACTCCGGTCGGGCTGCTGCCCGCCGCCCTGATGGGCATCGATATCCGTCAATTGCTGGCCGGAGCGGCTTTCATGGACAAGCGCTGCGAAAAGCCCGACCTGAGCTCCAACCCGGCTTATATCGCCGCCGCTCTGCTCTTTCTGGCGGACCGCACCAGGGGCAAGAGTATCAACGTGATGTTCTCCTACAGCGACGCCCTTTACGATGTCGCCGACTGGTTCCGCCAGCTCTGGGCCGAATCCCTGGGCAAAAAAGACTCGCGCTCCGGCAGCACGGTCCATACCGGGATAACGCCGGTAAAGTCCCTGGGGGTCACCGACCAGCACTCCCAGACCCAGCTCTACATGGAGGGGCCTTTCGACAAGGTGACCATTTTCCTGGCCGTGGAACAGTTTACAACGAGCGTCAAGATCCCCGCGCTCTATCCTGAGCTCGCCGATCTGCATTACCTGGGGGACCACACCCTGGAGGAGCTCTTCCAGGCCGAGCGTCTGGCTACGGAGTACGCCATGCTCCAGGCGCAACGGCCCAGCATGACTATCACCCTGCCGCAGATCAACGCGTTCACCCTGGGGCAGATATTCTACATGCTGGAGGTACAGACCGCGTTTATCGGCGGGCTGTACAATATCAACGCTTTCGACCAGCCGGGGGTCGAGCTGGGCAAGAAATTCACCTATGGCCTGATGGGCCGTCAGGGCTTCGAAAAGGTCCGCGCCGGGTTCGAGGCCCGGGAGCCCAAGCAGGAGAAATACACGGCCTGAGACGATTTGATCAGGAAGAGTTCCCCGAAGTTTGCCTTCGGAGTGAGAAAATAGAAATATTGTAGCGGCGATCCCGATAAAATCGGGGTCGTCCGGTTGACACACCCTGTCCGCTTCGCGGAAACCCTCTCCAGAGGGGAATTTTTCTTGCGGTAACATGGAGACTCTAAGTGGGGAAATTCGATAACCTGCTGAACCAATGCAAGTTCGATGACCGGGGCTTGATCTCCGCTGTCGCCCAGGATCACCTTACCGGCGAGGTCCTGATGCTGGCCTGGATGAACCGCGAGGCCTTGGAGCAGACCCTCCAGCGCAGGGTGGCCTGCTACTGGAGCCGCTCGCGCGGAAAGCTCTGGGTCAAGGGCGAGACCAGCGGCCATTTCCAGAAAGTGAAAGAGGTACTTATCGACTGCGACCAGGATGCGGTGGTGCTCAGGATCGAACAGACCGGCGGCGCCTGCCATACCGGCTACCGGAGCTGCTTCTACCGCCGGGTGGAGGAGGATGGCGGCCTGACAGTCACAGGGGAGAAGGTGTTCGAGGAGGGCGAGGTTTACGGGAAACCCTGATAAAAATTCCGGAGCGGGCCGGCTTTATGATACCGTGGCGATTCTCGGTGTGGGTCTGATCGGCGGCTCGCTGGCCCTGGCTTTCAAGCGCTCCGGGAAAGTCGGCCGGGTATGGGGAGTGAGCCGGCGCGAAACTATCGAGAAGGCGCTGGCGCTGGGTGTGATCGATCAGGGTTTTACCCGCGAAAAGACCAGCGAGGCTCTCGCCGGGGCGGACCTGGCAGTTTTGGGCGCGCCGGTCGAGGTGATAATCGAGCAGTTGGGCTGGATTGGGCCGCATCTCCAACCCGGGGCTACGCTTACCGATATCGGCAGCACCAAGCGCGCGATAATGCAGGCCGCTTCCGCGCAACTGCCGGAGGAGGTGCATTTCGTGGGCGGGCATCCGATGGCCGGGGCGGAGACCACCGGCGTGGAGTCCGCCGACCCTTTCCTGTTCCAGAACGCGGTCTATGTGATCTGCCCGGGAAGGGAGAGGGACAGGGAGGCCGCCGAAAGATATTCAGGGCTGGTGTCGGCAATCGGCGCGCGGGTGCTGGTGACCAGTCCGGAGAAGCACGACCGGATCGCGGCCACGATCAGCCACCTGCCGCAGCTTGTCGCCGTGGGCCTGATGAACCTGGCCGCCTCGGCCAATGAGGAGGACCCGAACACGCTCAAGCTCGCCGCGGGCGGTTTCCGCGACCTGACCCGGATCGCCTCCAGTCCTTTCGAGATGTGGCGCGATATCTGCCAGACCAATGCCGATGAAATAAAAGACCGGATCGATAGCCTGATCGAGAAACTGAAGCTGCTGCGCGAGCTGGTCGGCGGCGAGGGGCTATCCGGGCAGTTCGAGCGGGCCGGCAGGGCGCGAGGCCAGATCCAGAAAAATGTCAAAGGCTTCCTTTCGCCGGTGTACCAGGCGGTAGTGACCGCGCCGGATGAGGTTGGAGTGATCCTCAGGATCGCCGAGGGCCTGGCTGAGGAGCAGATCAATATCAAGGATATCGAGGTTCTCAAAGTGCGCGAGGGCGAGGGCGGGACGATCATGCTCGGCTTCGCCACTCCGGATTGCCGGAAGCGGGCCCTGGAGATCCTCGGAAAGCTGGGGTTCCCGGCCCGTTCGCGGGATTGAGCGGAGAGGGTGGCTTCTGCGGATGAATGAGATTCTTAGCGGCGCGAAAAAATTTTCCGGGCGCTTGAGCGTACCCGGCGATAAGTCGATCAGCCACCGCGCCCTGATGTTTTCCGCTGTCGCCCGGGGAACCAGTGTGATCCGCGGGTTGTCCGGGGGCCGGGATGTGGCCAGCACCACCGGCTGCCTGCGCTCTCTGGGAGTGGAGATCAGCGCCGGGGAGCCGGATACGGTGACTGTCCGGGGCGTGGGGAAAAACGGACTCAGGCGTCCGGTCGGCGAGCTGGATGCCGGCAATTCGGGCACCACGATCCGCCTCTTGTCCGGTATCCTGGCCGGGCAGGATTTCCCGACCCGGATCAGCGGGGACCGCTACCTCTGCCAGCGGCCCATGGGACGGATTATCGAGCCGCTGGAGCGCATGGGCGCGCGGATTTCCGCGCAAGCAGGCGGCAAGCCGCCCCTGACTATTGACGGCGGCGGCCTGGAGGGTATCCGCTACAGCCTGCCGGTGGCCAGCGCCCAGGTGAAAAGCTGCGTGCTGCTGGCCGGGTTGTACGCCCGGGGCCGTACCACGGTAGCGGAGAAAGTCGCCAGCCGCGACCATACCGAGAGGCTGCTTTCGCTTTTCGGCGTGGAGGTGCGCAAAGCGGGCCTCGAGGTTTCGCTCGAGGGCGGAGCGGAGCTGGAGGCAGCCGAGGTCCGGGTGCCGGGCGATCCCTCCTCGGCGGCGTTTTTCGCCGCGGCCGCGGCAATCCTCTCCGGCGGCGAGGTGCGAATTGACAACCTCTGTCTCAACCCAACCCGCGCCGCATTTTTCGAGGTCCTCGAAAAAATGGGCGCCTCGGTCAAGAGAATGAACGAGCGCTCCCAGGCCGGCGAGCCGGTGGCGGACCTGCTGGTCGGCTCCGGGAAACTGACCGGATGCCGGGTCGATGGGGCGATCCTGCCGAGCCTGATCGATGAGGTCCCGGTCCTGGCGGTGGTGGCCTCGCAGGCGGAGGGGCTGACCCGGATTTGCGAGGCCTCCGAGCTGCGGGTCAAGGAAACTGACCGCCTGAAAGCGGTGCACGAAAACCTGACCCGCATGGGGGCGGTGGTGCGCGAGCTGCCGGATGGGCTGGAGATCGAGGGCCCGGTCAGGCTGAAAGGAGCGCGGCTGGAGAGTTACGGCGACCACCGCATCGCCATGGCGTTCGCGGTAGCGGCGCTGGCCGCCGAGGGTGAGACATTGATCGAGGATGCAGGTTGCGCGGACATTTCATTCCCGGGATTTTTCCCCCTGCTGCGCGAGCTTTCGGGATTGGCGCGCTGACGGGACAGGATTCTGTCAGACGAGGTAACGCATGAGAAAGCCCCCGATTACCAGCAAGACCAAAGTGCTCGGTGTGATTGGCTCCCCCATCGAGCATAGCCTGAGCCCGCTGCTGCATAATTATATCCTCGAGCGCCTCGGAGCGGATTACAGCTATGTCGCCTTTCCGGTCAAACCGGAAATGGCCCAGCATGTGGGACTGGCTTTCCGCACCCTGGGGCTTTCCGGCCTCAATGTCACCCTCCCTTTCAAGGAAACCGTGGTCGAGCAGATGGATCACCTGACCGAGGAGGCGCAGACAGTCGGCGCGGTGAACACCATCGGGCGGGACAGCCAGGGGCGCCTGCTGGGGCATAACACCGATGTCGCCGGGTTCCTGGGCGCGGTGAATCTGGGGCACGAGGGCGAGCTGGCGGGCCGCGCCGCGACTGTCCTGGGCGCCGGCGGAGCGGCACGGGCGGTGCTTTACGCGCTGGGCCTGGCCGGGGCCAGACCGATTTACCTGGTCAATCGCACGCACAGCCGGGCCGAGGAGCTCGCCGGCTGGATCTCCTACGTATTCCCGGAGCTTGCGGTCGAGCTGGTCTCGCGCTCGGACAAAGAGGCTTTCCGGGAGGCGGTCTCCAATTCCTGCCTGACAGTCAATGTCACTCCGCTGGGAATGAAGCCGCATATCAATGAGTCCCCGCTGCCCGGAGGAATAATGCCCAAACCGGGAGCCCTGGTTTTCGATACGGTTTACAACCCACATGAGACCCTGCTGCTCAAGACCGCTAAAGCCGCAGGCTGCCGCCCGATCGGCGGCCTGGACATGCTGATTATCCAGGGAGTAGCCTCGCTGGCCTGGTGGCTCAATACAGACCTGCCTCTGCGGCCGCTTATCGGCCCCTTGAGAAAAAAGCTCCTGGCTACCCTCGAATCCGGACAGGCTCCGGCTGAAAAGAGACCAAAGAAATAAAAAAGGCGGCTTTTCAGCCGCCCGATAGAAAATACAGAGCTTTTCAGAAGTGAAAATTGGTCACTGGCCCGGGTTCAGACGGATAATCAGCTCGCTTTGCCCGGGATATTTTTCAAGCAGGCTCTTCCGGCTGCCCTGGGTGTAGTCGCTGAAATCGAACCCCGGCGCGACTGTTGTGCCCAGCAAAGCCGCCTTGCCACCCTCCGCCAACAGGCAACCGACCCAGGTTTCCCGCGGTACAACCGCCTGCAATTGCTGCCCGCGATCCAGTTCCTGCCCTAGAATGAGTACCTCCGCGGAGCCATCCGGATACAATTTGAGCATTTTCACCGGGTCGCCCAGGTAGAAATGGAAGATTTCATCGGAGCGCAGGCAATGCAGAGCCGAGCAAGTCTCGGGAGTGAGCAGGTAGTAGATCGCGGTGCCGAATGGTCTTGCTCCCCCATAACGGTTCGGCAGGGCCTGGCTGCTGATTATTTCCGCGCAGCGGTAGGTTTCGCGGTAGAACCCGCCCTCCTGGGGCAGCGGCTTCAGATCGAGCTTATTTATCAGGTATTCGGCGGTAAGCATCCGTGCTCCCGTTAGCGAAAATCAGCGCCGCAATCATACCCGAGACTTTATCGAAATTGGCAATTGCGGCATAGTATAACGTCAGGCGCGCCTCATTGTTTGGCGCTGGATATCATGTTCGCCGGAAAGGGCAGGCGGGCGCACACGCGGGTGCGCCCCTACAAGGGATAACTGTTTTAAATCATAAGGTGTAGGGGCGGACCCACGTGTCCGCCCGAAAAAAGGTTGACCTTTTCCTCGCGAAACTTCCGCGGGACAAATTATTGAGGTTGTCCTTACGGTTTGTAGATTTTCCCCTCTTTCAGCGCCTTTTCGTAGAGTTTCCTGTCCCAGTTGAGCTCTTGGTCGCGCTCGAGCGTGATTCCCACGATCTCGCCATCTTTGTCCAGATGCTCCTCGCCCAGCAGGGCACCCCAGGCGCGGGTCAATTCCAGGCAGTCCGGGTTACGGTAATATTCCGGATGGAGGGAATTCCAGTAGCCGGTCAGGAAAGGCCCGTCATAGACCACGAAACGCAGCGTGCCGGAGTTCTTGCGCAGGTACATGTCCAGCGACCAGACGCCATCCCCGGCCTGCAGGTCCCCGTGGGTCCCGTCATCATAAAGCGGCACCGGGATATTGGCGTAGTACCCCTTGGATTCGATAATCCCCCACTGGTACTGCGGGGCATAGCTGAAATTGCCGCGCACGCAAAGCGGGGGCTGGAAGGCGGACAAGGTGCGCGAATCGACGCTGAGATGCACCTTGACCAGGTTGTCCAGGAAT
>MFIX01000126.1:7905-8047 GCA_001780825.1 Candidatus Glassbacteria bacterium RIFCSPLOWO2_12_FULL_58_11
GGGCCGGCCCGCCGGGCTGGGGACTGGGGCGAGCTCGTAATGGTGCGCGGCGGGTTTGTTCAGCCGGTGCTGGGCCTCGAAAGCCTGCCTCTCAACCCGGTCCAGCGAGTCGGTGCCGACTCCGGTCTTGAACGGCGTAAAA
>MFIX01000126.1:8066-13055 GCA_001780825.1 Candidatus Glassbacteria bacterium RIFCSPLOWO2_12_FULL_58_11
CCGCGAGCAGGACCCGGCGCCACTTCGTCCAGAAAGCCGCCTGGCGGATCTCGGTCTGCTCGAAAACTTTATAGGCTTGAAGCATCTGAGCGGTATTGGCGTAGCGCGAGAGATTTATTCCGGCCTCAAGCTGGGCGGCGGAGAGGACGTCCAGCACCCGGCCATCCTCGGACAGCCTGTACCAGCCGGCTGTCAGCCCGCTGACCCGGATTATGTCGCGGTCCCAGGAGTCCGGGTAGTCCAGCACCGTGCGCATGAGCCCGGCCGTGGAGGGATAGACCGGCAGCGGGAGGCGTTTCGTGGTCCGGCTGAACGAGACTGTCGAGCCGGAGGCCTTGAGCTCGCCGATCGCGCAGTCGGCCTGGGTGACAACCCGGCCCGCCGCGGCGTCGATCACGCTTTCGGCCACCAGAGCCGGCGCGCCCATCGATTCGAGGATTGCCAGCCCCATCTGCAGCTGCCCGTTGATATTCGGATGGACGCTCTCCGCCGTGTACCGGAAGTTCCCATCGTATTCGGCCAGCATCTCCGCGGTCAGGTTGGAGGAATAGTTGAGATCGTAGAAGCGCAAGCCCTCGGACTCGGCGAATTTCCCCAGCTCGAACGAGAACCTTCTCAGGGTCTCCTGGTAGAACAGGGACTGCAGGTTCTCGAATTTTTCCACCTTGCCGGTAGTGAGCTGCGGTGCGCAGCGGATATCGTAAAGGGTCGGAGCGATCAACATGATTTCCGGGTCCGAGCGCTCTTTCAGGATCCCGATTTCCTCTTTCAGGCCATTCAGGTAGGTCTCGAGCAGTTTCTGGTCGAAAGGCCGGTAGCCGCCGTCGTTCATCCCCAGCATGAAAGTGGCCTTGGTGGGCTGGCAGAGCTGGATGTCGCGGCGCATCCGGTCCGTATTTTTCGCCTGGTCCCCGCCCCAGCCGAGGTTGTAAAATTCCACCCGCCAGTCCGGGTAATGGGTCAGGACGTAGTTTTCGATCAGCCGGGGATAGACTCCGTAATCGGTGATACTGTTGCCCCAGATGAGCACGGTGTCCTTGTCGGCGATAAAGAAATCCGAAGCGGCGGAAAGCGGCACGTAAAAGGAAAGCAGGCCGCAGAGAGCGAAAACTGTAGTCATTCGTCTGGAATGCATGACAATTACTCCGGTTGAGATTAGCGGGAAATACGGCTTAAACGGATTGCTGTCAGGAGTTCGGCAAAAGTCCGGCCGATATAGCGGAAGAGGCCGGAATGCTCATTCGCTGAGAGACTCGGATTTTCTGCGGCTCAGGGCGAGCATCTCTGCGCTGGCCTCGAGCACCATGTCCACGGTGACGCCCTGCATGCACTTGAAATGCCCCAGCGGGCAGCGCTCGGGGCCGTGGTCCGAACAGGGCTTGCACTCGAGCCCCTTGACCTCGACCACCCGGCAGCGGGCGGACAGGGGCGCAAACCCCAGTTCAGGCGAGGTCGCGCCGAAAATCGCCACGGTCGGGATGTCGAAAGCCCAGGCGATATGCATCGGCGCGCTGTCCCCGGTAACCAGCAAGTCGGCCTTGCGCATCAGGGCGCAGAGCTCGCGCAGGTCGGTCATGCCGACCAGGTCCAGCACCGGCGATTTGAGGTTGGAGAGCACCTGGTCCGCCGGTCCGCGGTCATAGGCGCTGCCGACCAGGATCACCCGGGCCTGGTAAGTGCCGGTCAGGATGTCCGCCAGCCTGGCGAAACGCTCGGAGATCCAGCGCTTGGTGCCCCAGACCGATCCCGGGGCGATCAGTACCAGCGGACCGGAGCCGCGCGGCAAGCCGACACCCAGCAGCCCGAACACATGGTTGGCTTCCTCCCCGGTGACCGGCAAGACTGGCTGGGTGGAATAGCTTTCCTGTTTCACGCCGAAAGGCTCGAGAAGGCTTAAGTTCCTCTGGGTCTCATGTAATTCGAGTTTGCGCCTGACTTTCAGGTGGTAGAGCGCGGCCCCGGAGCTCTGTTCGAAACCCACCCTGAGCGGGATACCGGCGAGTTTCAGCAGCAGGGCAGTGCGCAGGCTGCGGTGGGCCGAGAGCGCCAGGTCGTAGTTTTCGCGGCGCAGCCTGAACGCGGTTTCCAGCATGCCGAGAGTGCCTTTCTGGCTGCCGTGCTTGTCGTAGGTGATCAGACGGTCGATATAAGAGAGGCCGGCCAGCAGGCGGACTCCCGCGGGCGTGGTGCAGAAAGCCAGGTAGGTCCCCGGGAAGCGCTCATAAACCGCACGCACCAGGGGCGTGGTGAGTACGATATCGCCGGGGAAAGCGCTGTTGAATATCAGTATCCTGTTAAAGTAAGTCTTCACCCGTGCCTCATCTCGATCCGCGGTCCGCTCTCATTTCGGTGTCAGCAGGGCCACCGGCAGGATCATTTCCTCAGGGCTGATCCCGCCGTGGAGGAAGCTGCCGTAATATCGGTTCTGGTATTCCCTCAGCTTGGTCGGGTAAACGAAATAGGTGTCCTCGATGGCGAAAATATAGTGCACGTTCATGCCCAGGTAGGGCAGCTTGGCCTTGTCCGGCTGGCGGACCAGGAAAGTCACCTGCTGCTCATCGCTGTTGATATTGTCCCCGAACTTGTAGCGCAGGTTTGTCGAGGCGTCCCGCTTGGCATAGACAGTTACCGGCCGCGTGCAGTGGACGCTGCCGTGGTCGCTGGTCAGCAGGACCGGGACCCCGTGACGGGCCGCCTCCTGGAGCACGCCGAGCAGGCTGGAGTGGCGGAACCAGCTCAGGACAAGATCGCGGTAAGCCTGCTCGTTGGGGGCGATCTCCAGCAGGATTTCCGATTCGCTCCGGCCGTGGGTCAAGATATCGATAAAGTTCACTACCAGGGCGGTTACGCCACGCTGCAACAGCGCGGGGACCTTTTTCACCAGGCGCTGGCCCTCCTCCTTGGTGAATACTTTTTCGTAGCGCAGAGGCGAGGCCGGCTCCACGCCCAGTCTGGAGAACTGGGCCTCCAGCAGCACGCGCTCGTACAGGTTCAGGCTGCCCTCATCATCCGAGCCAACCTGCCAGTACTGCGGGAAGCGCTCGATTATCTCGCTGGGGAACAGCCCGCTGAATATGGCGTTGCGCGCATAGGGCGTGGCTGTCGGCAGGATCGAGAAATAGGTTTTCCGCTCGATATCGAAAAACTCCTCGATAATCGGCGCCAATTGGAACCACTGGTCCATGCGCATGCAGTCCACGACGATAAAGAGCACGGTTTCGTACTTGCGGATCATCGGCAGGAGGAATTCCCGCACTACATCGACACTGACCGGCGGCCGCTCGCCGCGCGGCGCGGAGATCCAGTTGTAGTAGTCTTTCATCACATAGTAGGAGAAATCCCTCCGCCACTGGCGCTTGAGGCCCTGCAGCAGTCCGGCCAGACCGCTCTCGCCGGTTTCGGACAGCCGGCTCTCCCACAGAATCAGCTCGGTGTAGGTCTCGGCCCAGTCTTTCCAGGTGAACAGCTCGCTGCGCTTTTCCTCGAGCTCCCGGAAGCGCGAGACAAAATCCTGGGCCGTGCGCTGGTGACGGATCCTGGAGCCTTCGAGCAGCCTCTTGCAGACCGAGAGCACCTGGTTCGGGTTGACCGGCTTGACAATGTAGTCATCGACCCGGCGGCCGATGGCCTGGTTCATCAGGTCTTCCTCCTCGCTCTTGGTCACCATCACCACCGGCACGTGCGGGGCCAGCTTGCGCAGCTCGCCGACAGTCTCGATTCCGCGCTTGCCGGGCATCTGCTCATCCAGCAGGATCAGGTCCACCGGGCTGGATTTCAGAATCTCGAGCGCGTCATCCCCATTGGTGGCGGTCTCGATCAGGTAGCCTTTCTGCTGCAGAAAGAGGATCTGGCTTTTCAGCAGCTCGATCTCATCATCCACCCAGAGTATCTTTTTCGATAATTCGTTTGACATGGCGTCCGGCCTTTATCTAAATTCAATTTTTTGAGCGCCGCTGCGGCTCTTTCAAAAGCGGCCGTATAAATGTAATGGTAAACCGGCCCGGGAGGAAACTGTATTTTCCGGCTAGTCGCCCGTTATAGCAAAAGGAATAAAATTGTTTGCATTTGTTCGAAAGGATATTTTTTTAAACTTCTTTTGGTGGCAAAAGAAGCAATGTTAGTGTCACGCATTATCATGCGTGAATCTACGCTATGCTGCCGCATAGCTCCGGTTCTTTCATAACTGAAAGAACCAAAGGTTATTGTCGGCTTTTGAGTCTTCTACTCCGCTTCGCCGAGGTCGCCTGCGCGCGAGGTCTCGCGCAAAGGCCTGCCGAGGCTCTCTATAAATATCAGGGCCGATATGGAAATTACTTGGCTACTACACGCTCCAAATAAGGATCTCATAAGGCTGTCAAGCTCTTACAGCCTCTGAATTAATAATTCCTGAATCTTATTAAATGTTTACTATTTCACGCTCCCCGTAGAGACTATATCAATCTTGAGATTTTCAGCGCTGGTGTCAATGGAACGGACTATGGAAAACCCGATCAAAATTAAAGCGGGCGCAGGCGGGGAAGAGCCGTCGATACTGGTGGTGCGGTTCAGCTCGATCGGCGATATTGTGCTCACCACCCCGGTACTGCGGGCGCTCCGAAAGCGATGGCCTGCGGCCCGGGTGAGCTTCCTCACCCGTGAAAAATTCGCGCCGCTGCTGAAAGGCAATCCTTATCTTGACGAAATCCTAACCCTTGAGGAGGGCGCCGGCATAAAAGGGCTTTACGCCCTTTGCGCCCAACTGGCCCGCCGGAAGTGGAGCCTGATGATCGACCTGCATTCCAGCCTGCGCAGCCGCCTGGTGCGGCGGCTCGTGCCCGCCGACTATACTGTCCGCTACTCCAAGCAGCGCTGGAAAAAGAGCCTGCTGATCTATTCCCGTCTCGATTTTTTCGGCCCGCAGCCGCTATCCATGCCCCAGCGCTACGCCGCCTGCCTGGCGCCTTTCGGGGTGCGCCTGGATGAAAAGCCCTGCGAGCTTTTTCTGGATGA
>MFIX01000126.1:13157-13266 GCA_001780825.1 Candidatus Glassbacteria bacterium RIFCSPLOWO2_12_FULL_58_11
GCGCTGGCCCGCGGAGCGGTTCGCCGCTGCTGCCGGTGAGCTGGCCCGGCGAAACGATATGAGAGTCATCCTGCTCGGGGCCTCCCAGGATGAGACAGTCTGCCGGCCC
>MFIX01000127.1 GCA_001780825.1 Candidatus Glassbacteria bacterium RIFCSPLOWO2_12_FULL_58_11
TTGATAAAAATTTGCCAGCGGTTAGCCCCCAGACAGGCGGCGGCCTCCTCCGGCTCGCTCTCCAGGTCCTCCAGCACCGGTTGGACTGTGCGTATTACAAAGGGCAATCCGATAAAGGTCAGGGCAACGACAATCCCAAGGGGGGTGTACGCCACCTTAATTCCCGCCGGCTCGAGGAAACGGCCGATCCAGCCGTTGCTCGAATAAAGACCCGCCAGGGTGATACCGGCGACCGCCGTCGGCAGGGCGAAAGGAAGGTCGACAAGGGCATCCACCAGCCGCTTAGCGGGAAGTGTATACCGAACCAGAACCCAAGCCACCAATAGTCCGAAAACACCATTAATCAGGGCAGCAAGCAGTGCGGCCCCAAAAGTCAACCGGAACGAGGCCAGCACCCGCGCCGAACCGACTATCCTCCAGAACTCCTGCCAGGTGAGGCTTGCAGACTTGAACACCAGTCCGGAGAGCGGAATCAAGACGATCAGGCTCAGGTAAAGAACCGTGAAACCCAAGGAGAGACCGAAACCCGGGATTGCGCTGCGCTGTTTGAGCAATAATTTCATCCAGAACTCCATGCGGTTGGCCGCTCAGGCGGCGCCGGGGGAGAATAGTCCTCCCCCGGCTTAAGCGGAATTATGGCGCTGGCTCAAATATCTTATCGAAAATGCCTCCATCCGCGAAATGCGCCTTCTGCGCCTTCTGCCAGCCGCCGAAGACCGCATCGATGGTAAACAGCTCCAGTTGCGGGAAGCGCTTGAGGTCGGCTGGATCGGCGTATTCGGGAGAAACCGGCCGATAATAATGCTTGGCCGCTATCTTCTGCCCTTCCGGAGAATATAAGTAATTCAAGTAGGCTTCGGCAACTTCCGCAGTTCCATGTTTCCCGGCCACCTTGTCAACCAGAGCGACCGGCGGCTCGGCGATGATGCTCAACGAGGGAACGATGATTTCGAATTTGTCCGGTCCCAGCTCGTTGACCGCCAGAAAGGCCTCGTTCTCCCAGGCCAGCAGCACATCTCCGATGCCGCGCTGGACGAAGGTCGTGGTGGAACCACGCGCTCCCGAGTCGAGAATCGGAACGTTTTTGAAGAGACGGCCGACGAAATCCCGGGCGGACTGCTCGCTGCCGCCGCTCTGGCGCAGGGCGTAGCCCCAGGCCGCCAGATAGTTCCAGCGGGCTCCTCCCGAGGTCTTCGGATTGGGGGTGATGACCGAAACGCCCGGTTTCACCAGATCGTTCCAGTCGTGAATCCCTTTGGGGTTCCCCTTGCGCACCAGAAAGACGATGGTCGAGGTGTAGGGAGCGCTATTGTGCGGCAGGCGTTTTTGCCAGTCGGCCGGGATCAGACCGGCCTTTTCGTGGATGGCGTCTATGTCATAGGCCAGCGCCAGGGTAACTACGTCGGCTTCGAGACCGTCGATTACAGCCCGCGCCTGCTTGCCGGAACCGCCGTGAGATTGTCGTACTGTGACGATATCGCCGGTTTTCTGCTTCCAGTACTTGGCGAACTTCTCGTTGAACTCCTGATAAAGCTCCCGGGTCGGGTCATAGGATACGTTGAGGAGAGTAACCGCTTTCGCCTGAGCAGGGGCGGCCAAGAAAAGCAGCAGGACCAGGGCAATGAAAGCCAGGGAAGGTATGAGTTTTTCTCTAAACATGAGGTTCTCCTGAGGGAAACGGATTAAATGAGTTTGTCGATTAGTAGGCAACCTGGAACCGGATCAGCAGGACCTTTTCCGATTCCCGGTCACCGGTTGCCCCGCCTCGATCGAAAGCGGTTTGCTCATAGCCGGCTGACACCTTTAGCTGCCGGTCGAGGTACCAGTTGACCCCCACTCCCAGAGCCGCGGCTTTCCCAGCGGCCTTGGCCGGGTCAGCGAAAACCGGGAACGCGGCTTTATCCACTTGCAGTTCATGATAGCGGGCCGCTAACTCGACGGCGCCCCAGACACCATTGCGGGGATTGAATGGCCGCTTCGGTTTGACATCCGTAAAGGAGGCCTCCCCGCCGGTGACTACCCAGGATGCCGCCAGCTGCCAGGCTGTGTTGGCAAGATTGGCCGTTTCCGTTCCTTTCCTGGTTTCCTGCACGGACCGGACATACTCGCCTAACAGGCCGAGAGGGCCTTGGTAATAGTAGAATTGAGGCGAAAGCCGCCAGCGGCGCCCATCCGCGATGGCGTCCGTTCGGTAGCTGAAAAAGGTCCGCTGGCCCGGAGTACTAAAAGACGGGAGTCCCCCCTTCTGGTGTCCCACACTACCAGCAATGCCTACACCCAGCCCTTGGGACAGATCGGCGCCGGCTTTTCTGAAAGGATGGGCAAACACGCGGCCGACAAGATCCTTGTCGTCGTTGCTGTCACCGTCAGTGCTGCCACCATCGGAAGCGCCGTTGAAGAGGCCCACGGCGTATTCCAGACTTCCCTTTGCCAGTGCTCCGCCAAGCTGGATACCTAGATCGCGGTTTGGAACCAGGCTGGTCGGCTGGCCCCTCTCGATGAACAGCAAGTTCGCCCCCGACTTCAGGCGTTCCAGTCCCAGAGGCGGCTTGAATTTTCCGGCCCGTAACTGAGCCGCCGGCCAGTAAGCGAACTCAATATATGAATCTTGCAGGACAGTCTTGCCCTGGCCAAAATCCGGCATAATTCTAAACCTGGTGTATTTGTTCAACGTTCCTTCGAAAATTGTCCGGACACGCCGAAGGAGTATGTCGTTGGTGGCCGGCTGTTCATCGTCATTGTAATATAATCGCCCGTCCGCCTGCATGTAGCCACGTAGCTTCAATTGATAGGAGCCGTCGGCAGACCGGATAACGAACCCCTTCTCCCCGGCTTCAAGCACGGCTTGCCTGGCGGCCGCACTGTCGGCCTTTTCTTTCTCCAGTTCAAACTTGCGCTCTAGAATTCGAATCTTTTGATCGAGCTCCTGCCAGCGTTCCCCAGTCGTGTCGACAGGAGGAACCTCCGCATACACCGGATTTCTCCCCAACATGATACCCGCGACCAGGCTGGTGAGAACTAACCGGATGCTTGTCATCCTATCCTTGCTTTTATATACCTTCATTGTTACTCCATTGTCAGGCTGTCAGTTATTCTGAAAATAAAAAACCCACTGTGCAAGCTATGTTCGCCCGGCAGTGGGAAGGTCACATTGCTCTGGATGCAATTGCTTTATTGCGTAATCAGAGTCAGTCCTCCCCGGCCAGGCTTGATACAAATGCAGCAAATAGTAGTGCATATGGTTTGGAAATATCCGGTGCTCCACCGGATTAGCCCCTGTCCCAAATTTAATAAAATAATGTTCTTCATCCTGGTTAACTCTATAGTTAAATATCTTCCCGGTTGTAAATTGCCCGCCGCAGCTACCTTTGTCCTGGGCGTATAATCTCGATAATATCGATTGACAAGATATAGTATAAGATCCTTTTTGTCAAGTTTTTTTCGTTATTGCAGGTTGGGCCACTTGCAGTCAATGCGGCTCGACTTTAGCCGGCCGAGAGCTTATTTCAGGGCCGGCGGCCTAGCGGAAAGACTCCGTCGACAGCAGAGCCGAACTCAAACGCCCCCAGGTCCGGCGCCTGGCCGAGATAACCGTCATTGATATTTGGCAGGACCTCTCCCCGGTCTATACAGGGGCTGCCGGGAGCCAGGCGGAAGCGGCCGGACTTCCGGTCCTGGAACAGAGGGTCGGCCTGAAGGCCATGCAGCTCCCAGCCTTTCTTCTCCTGGAGGTCTTTCAAGAAATATAATTCCTGGTCCGGGAAATGGAAAAACCTCTTATATGGGGTCCCGACCCAGATTTCGAACCAGGGGGTATCGGCGGTATACCAGTCGTTGTAGTCCAGCGAATTGTTTCTCTCCGGGACCTTGGAGGTCCAGAAGGGGTAAGCGCTGGCGAAGAAGATATTGTTGCGGAATATCTGGCCGCTCAGGGGCCGGCTGACCACCAGGGTGTTGACCGCCGGGTCGTTGCTGCAGATCGTGTTGTGATACAGAAAGCACCAGCCTCTTCCCATCCCCTCGGCTTCGAAACCGCTACCGTATTTCAGTGTCTGCCAGTTCTCATCATACAGCACGTTATACATAATATAGGCCGGACCGACATTGATCGGGGCCAGGGAAACCCCGGTAAACAGGTCGTGGCAGACATTGTTCCAGAAGCGCCAGTTAATGCTCGGGCCCTCCGGCTCGATTACATCATCCCGGGTATTATAAAATTCGTTGTCGTAGACATCCCAGTCGCAGTTGTAGGATTCGTTCCACAGGCTGTCCCAGACCGAGGGCGACAGACCATCGTAAAGGTCGTGTATCCGGCAGCCGCGGACCACAGTGCCACGCCCCCCGGTGGACATTACCCCGCCGCCTTCCTCATCGTGGTCCTTGGTCATGGCCCAGGGCCAGAGGGGGATCGAAGTGTCCCAGAGCTCGCAGCTCTCCACCAGGTTGCCCTCGGCCCGCGCGCCGCTGATCTCGACAATCGAGCGCATACCGTGGATCGAACAGTTGCGGATCACGCACCAGGCTGAGCGCTCGAGGCTCACTCCGGCGCCATTGGCCGACCCGCCATAGTCGCGGATTTCGAGGCCCTCGATCAGCACATAGTCCGCCTCGCGGACCCGGATGCCACAGTCGAGCGCGCCGATCTGCACCGGCAGGCGACCAGGATCCGCGTCGGAAGAGAGGCGGACAAACAGACGGCCGGAGTTCTCATCCTGGTACCAACCGCCCGGCGCGCCGCAGATGAATTCCTCGAACTCGGGCGGGGTCAGGTAGTGGTACAGGCGCACTCCATCCACCGCCAGGTAATGCGTCCTGTGGCCCGCCTCCGTGGAATAGACACCTCCGCCTTCAGCCTGCCATTTGCCGCTCGCCTGGACATTATCATATTCCGGGTCGGCCCCTGAGAGGACCACGCCCTTGTCCCGAGCGATAAAGCTGATATAAGCGCCGGGCTTGCCCGGCCGTCTGACTGTCACCGATTCACGGTAGATGCCGGGTGTGATACGGACAATGTCGCCCGGGCGGGCCAGGTCGGCGGCCTTCTGGATAGTAGCCAGAGGACTTTCCACGGTGCCCTTATTCTGGTCATCCCCGGCCGGATCGACAAAATATTCCCTTCCCCCGCCGACCGGAAAGCTCGCGGAGCGGGTAGAGACAACTATCGGCGGCTTTTCGCCCAGAACACCGGCCGGATCGGTCACTTTGACCGATATTTCGTACTGCGTTCCGGCCTTGAGGAAGAAAATACTGCCCGCGAAACGGTCGCCCTTGATCCGGGACAGCGGAAGAGCCTGTCTCCACTGGCTCCGGCCTTTTTCACGAAAGCTGACCGCGACGGTCGCATTGGAGTCCGAATCTCCACCATAAGCCAACCGCAGGCCGATACACTCGAAGGTCGGGTAGGCTTCCAGGCTATTGAGCGTAATCCCTTTATCGGAGGCATAGAGAAGCTTTGCCGTGACTAGGCAAAGAATGAAAAGAAAAAAAATTAATATTTCCGCGGCGTGACGGACCCTATTCATTTGAGGATGCTCCAATATATGGTAGAGATGCCAGAGTCTACTGCTTTGAGGTCCCGGGCTTTTCAGGTGAGCCGGCGTGGGGGGCGGCGCGCGCATGAAC
>MFIX01000128.1:0-6132 GCA_001780825.1 Candidatus Glassbacteria bacterium RIFCSPLOWO2_12_FULL_58_11
CCTTGACAAAGGCTTTCCCTGTTGGGTAGATTAAAACTCTCCTATCAAAAAGAACACCTCTTGCGCTTATGCCTGTCAGACTAACCTCAACCCTCAGGGAGAATAAATGCCATCCAGTGATTTCGAAATTAGAATGCCGGAAATCAGACTGCCCCAATTCAGCCGGAAGATGGTTGTCTGGGGCCTGATCGTGGCCGCGGCGCTTTGGCTGGCCTCAGGCATCTACAAGGTGGAAGCGGATGAGCTGGGCGTGGTCCTGCGTTTCGGCAAAATCAGCGATGTCACCGAGCCGGGGCTCAACTACCACCTGCCGTACCCCATTGAATCCGTGGAAACCCCCAAGGTGACCGCGGTGCAGAGGCTCGAAATAGGTTTCCGGACCGTATACCAGGGACCGCCGGCGCGCTACGAGCAGGTCCCCGAGGAGAGCCTGATGCTCACCGGGGATGAGAACATCGTCAATGTCAATCTGATCGTCCAGTTCAAGATCAAGGATGCGACGGCCTACCTGTTTAAGGTGCGCAATGTTTCCGGCACGGTGCGCAGCGCCACCGAGGCTGCTCTGCGTCAGGTGATCGGCTACCACAAAATCGACGAGGCGCTGACGGATGGGAAATTCGTGATTCAGCAGGAGATCCAACAGACCCTCCAGGAGGTGCTTGACCGCTATAACGCCGGGGTGCTGATCGTGGCGGTACAGCTCCAGGATGTCCACCCTCCGGATCAGGTAGTGGCAGCTTTCAAGGATGTGGCCAGCGCCCTGGAGGATAAGAACAAGTATATCAACGAGGCCCAGGGTTACCAGAATGATGTCATACCGCGCACCCGGGGAAAAGCCGAGCAGCTGATCCGCCAGTCGGAAAGCTACCAGCAGCAGCGGGTCCTGCGCTCGCAGGGCGAAACCGATCGTTTCCAGGATGTGCTGGCCCAGTACGAGAAGGCGCCCGCGGTGACCGAGAAAAGACTTTACCTGGAGACCATGGAAAAAATTTATCCGCGGATGAAAAAATACATCGCCAAGGTCGGGAAAGAGGGGACCGGCCTGATGCCGCTGCTCGATATGCGCAGCGTACCGTCGGCTCCCTGAACGGGGCCGGAATCAATATAGGGGAGGGGACAGGGAATCTTTCATCCGTGAATATTTCAGGTAAAGAGAGGGATTAAAATGGCACGAAATCTTAACATTGTGATCATTATTGTCATTCTGGCCTTGTTCGGCCTGTCCGGCTCGGTTTACCGGGTCTGGGAAACGCAGCAGGTGGTAATCACCAAGTTCGGCAAGCCGGTGCGCATAGTCAGCGAGCCGGGCCTGCATTTCAAGATTCCGGTCATTCACCGTCTGCGGGTGTTTGAAAAACGGCTGCTGGATTACGACAGCGCACCGACGGAAATTCTGACCCAGGATAAGAAAACTCTTATTGTGGATAATTACGCCAAATGGCGGATCAAGGATCCGCTGAAATACCTGCAGGCGGTAGGGAATGAGGCCGGGGCCCAGAGCCGTCTGGATGACATTATCTATTCCGAGATGCGCACGGAGCTGGGCCGCCACAATTTCCACGTCATCGTCTCGGAAAAACGCGCCGCGATTATGGAAATAGTGACCAAAAAGAGTGATGAAAAGGCTGAGGAATACGGCGTGGAAGTGGTGGATGTGCGGGTCAAGCGCGCCGATCTTCCGCAGGAGAACGAGAAAGCCATTTTCGCCAGGATGGAGGCCGAGCGCAAACGGATCGCCAACCAGTACCGCAGTGAGGGGGAGGAGGAGGCGCTGAAAATCCGGGCGGAGACCGACAAGCAGGCGGTTATCATAATGGCCGAGGCCGAAAAAACCTCCCAGCAGGTTCGTGGCGAGGGAGATGCCGAGGCGACTAAAATCTACGCCCAGGCTTACAACCGGAGCCAGAAGTTTTATGGTCTCGTGCGTACGCTCGAGGCTTATGAGAATGTGATAGACTCGACCACGACCCTTATCATCTCGCCGGATGCGGAGTTCCTGCAGTATTTCTGGAAGGCGCCCTGAGGCCGGGTGCGCAGAACCCGGCATTTACTGTTTTGCTTCTGCCCGGTCAACTTAACTTGGATTAATCACAAATTTCCGCAATTCCCGGTAGGGGCGGACCAATGTGTCCGCCCGTGTTCCGAGATTCCTAGATGGTAAGCGGGCGCACACACGGGTGCGCCCCTACATAAGACGTTCATATTTAATTAGTTACGAATATCAAGTCTAAAATCGATAATATGCCCAGGGGCGGTCTATAGATCGCCCCCCGCTTATTTCATATTCCAGAGCCCGTGCCCTTTCAGAACAGCGACTGCTGCTGCCCGCTGCTGGATTTCCGCGGCAGTCCCAGCATTTCCTGCATATCTTCTGCATTGCGGGCCGCCTGGCCGCGGAAATGGTTATTGAAAAAGATGAAAGTCCGCTCCGCCTTTTGGCCCAGGAATTCGATTCCCTCCCGCCACTCTTCCAGCTCATCCATCCGGTAAAGGTAATCGTAGCGCTCCCAGGCCGCCTCGTGCTCCCACCATTTTTCGGCATTGCGGCCGTGGAAACGGACATAGCCGATCTTGTCCGAGGTCAGGGCCACTTCCGGCGGCACCAGCCCGGGCAATCTCGGCTCATCGACACAGCACAGCGCGACTTTGCGGGATTTCAGCCATTCCAGGACAGACTTGTTCAGCCAGCGCCCGTTCCGGAACTCGATCACCGTCGAAAAGGCGCTCAGCCGCTCCAGCAGATGTTCGAGAAACTCGAGCTGGGGATCCCCGTAATGGAAGCTGAAAGGAAACTGCAGCAGTACCGCCGCCAGCTTACCGCGCTCCGCCAGAGGTTCCACCGCTTCCCGGAAAGCCCCCAGGCAGGCCGCCAGCTCGCCCTCGCGCTCATGAGTGATACTGCGGTGTGCCTTGACCACCACCTGGAATTTGTCCGGGGTCCGGGTAACCAGATTACGGATCAGGGAAGTAGCGGGGAGCGAATAGTAGCTCGAATTGAGCTCCAGAGTCTGGAAATGCTCGGCATAATAAGCAAGGTAATCATTTTTAGACAGACCCGACGGGTAAAAGGCCCCCCGCCAGTCAGGGTACGAATAGCCGCTCGTGCCGATATAGTACATTCCCTGGATTTCCTTTAGTTCGTGTCCGCCTATACCTTACACCTGGCCTGTGCTTTCGGCAAGAAAAAGGCGCAGGGAGACAAAAATTTTCCTTTAAAATACCCGCCGCTCAGTTGTATAATGATAGCCGTCGCTGACTGTCAAAATCCTTAACAAAGTACGCGCGCTTAGAACCATATATTACCGATCAGGAGCCTGGATGCCTGTCCCACAGGATTTTCATCTCTGCGTCCAGTACTACCGTCAGCCTACACCTACTCCCGCGGAATGGGAGCGCGACCTGCGGCATATTCGCAGGCTCGGGTTCACCGCGGTCCAGTTGCGGCCGCAGTGGGCCTGGCACGAGATCGAGGAGGGCGTTTTCCGCTGGGAGGATATCGACCGCCTGATGGACTTGACCGCCGCGGCCGGGCTGAAAGTCCTCTTCAAGTTTTTCCTCGAGAGCGCTCCGCGCTGGCTGTTCATCGAGTATGAGGCCGGGCGGGTCGCCCCGGATGGCTCGAAAATCGAGCCCCGGGCGCGCGGCTCCTTTTATGTAGGCGGCTGGATGCCCTGTTTCGACCGTCCGCTGGTCTGGGGAAAGGCGGAGCGCTTTGTCGCCGAGGGCGTGCTGCGCTACCGCGACCGGGAGAACCTTCTGGGCTGGCACCTCTGGAACGAGCCGCGCAGCCGGCCGTTCGGAGACTGCGCCTGCCCGCACTCGGTGGAATTGTACCGGAATTGGCTCGCCGAAACCTTTGGCGATGTGAATAAATTTAATGAGCGGTTCGGCCTGGCTGTCAGAAAATGGGAGGACATCGTCCCGCCGCCGGACATCTCGGCCTATTACGATTCCTGGCTCTGGCGCATCTCCCGCGCCCATGCGGTCGCCGGCCGGATCGAGCGCCTGGCCGCCCTGGTGCGCAAATACGACAGCCGCCGGCCCATTTTCTGCCATGTCGGTTTCAATTCGGTCCTCCAGCCCTCGCTGATCGACACCAGCCACGATCTGCTGACCGCGAAGGCGGTGGATGTTTACGGTACCAGCCTGGCGCATTGGACCGGGGACTTCCACACCTTCTTCCAGGTCGACCGGCCCGCCCAGTTTTCCAATCCGGAATACTCCCGGGAGGCTTACCTCTACAGCCTTCAGGCGCGCTGGATGGCCGCGGTCAAGGATTATTTCTGGATCAACGAGGTTTACGGCAATACCTGGAACTACATGGCCGAGGATTTCAGCGGAGCGGACATCCGTTTCATGCTGCTCTCCACAATCTCCGAGGGCGCGCGGGGGATAGTGATCTGGCAGTTCAAGCCGGAGCGTTTTTCCGAGGAATCGATCACCTCCGGCCTGATTGAGCTGGACGGCGCGGACACCGAGCGCAGCCTGGCCGCCGCGGAGGTCTGCCGGGCCCGCGCACGCGCACCGGAGCTGTTCAGCAGCTACAGGCCGGACCGGGCCCAAATCGCGCTGGTCTTCGATTTTGCCGCGGACATGTATTCGGAGATCGAGGATGCCGAGGACCTGAGCCGCGCCGGGACGGTCTGCTACCGTTACAAGGAATCGCTCAAAGGCTGGTACAGCCTCCTCTGGCGCCTGGGCCTGGCCGTGGATTTCGTGCCGCTGGAAAAACTGGAGCGGATCGCGGACTACCGCCTGGTCGTTTTACCCTACCTTCACCTGCTGGACCGGGAGCAGGCTGAAATCCTTGAACGCTACACTCTTGGCGGCGGAACGCTGATCAGCGCCCCCGGCCTGGCCTTTCGTGACCGCCGGGCCTGGGTCCAGCCGCACCGGCCGGGTTGGGGCCTGGAGGAGCTGTTCGGCTGCCGGGAAAAATATCTGAAAGCCCAGGCCGAAACCCGCCGGGTGGAGGTCATGGGGATGCGCCTCGGCGCCAGGGGGATAATCGGCTGTCTGGAAGCGCGGGGAACAGGCGTGGACCTTTCGGGAGGCGGCGGACTGCTGGTTGCCAACCGCCGGGGCGAGGGCCGCACCTATTATTTCGGTTTTTATCCAGGAGTGTCCTACCGCGGTTCCGGCGAAAAGGGTTACCTGTACCTGGCGCAGGTGCTGCTCGCCGAATCCGGGATCGAGGCGGAGTGCGATTTGGAGGGCCCCCTGGTGCGGGTCCGCCGCGGGACTGTCGCGGAGGCGCAGCCGGCGGCCTTTGTCTTCAATTACGAACAAAAAGAAGTCGAAGTAGCGTTAGGCGGACTGCCGCCGCGAAAATACCGCTGCCTGATCACCGGCCGCAAGGTGAGCAGCACGGCGAAAGTGAAAATCGGGCCGCAAGAGGTGCTGTTCCTGGTGCCGGCTTGAAAGCGGGCCGCGGTACGGCTGTCTGAAGGCCCAGGCCGAAATTTTTTTGACTCGAGACAGGGAAAAATCGAAATGGCAGAATCAGATCTGACGGGAAAGGCCGGCGCGCGTCCGGGCCTCGTGATATTCCTGATACTGTTCGGCGCGTCAATGGGATATTTGGAGGCGGCGGTAGTGGTGTACCTGCGCGAGATAATCTATCCCGACGGTTTCTCCTTTCCGTTGAGAATGATCGGCGGCGCGATCCTGAGGGTGGAGATCGGCCGCGAGCTGGCCACGTTGGGGATGCTTGCGGCCCTGGCCCTGATAGCCGGCAAGTCTTTTTACGAGAGGTTTGCCTTTTTCTCTCTGACCTTCGCCACCTGGGATATATTTTATTACATCTGGCTTAAATTGCTCCTGGGCTGGCCGGAAAGTTTGCTGACCTGGGATATCCTGTTTTTGATTCCGCTGCCCTGGATCGCTCCGGTGCTCTCGCCGATTATCGTGTCTCTCTGCCTGATTGCCGGCGCCGTTCTGATCCTGAGGCGGCTTTGGAACGGCGGAGTTTTCGAGCTGAACCTGCGGGAATGGCTGATCGCCTCGGGCGGCGCGTTTCTTATTTTTCTTTCCTATATTGCCGACCTGGATGCCGGTAAAGGCTACACCCGTCCCGCCCCGTACCGTTGGGAATTGCTGGCAGTCGGAGTGGCTGCGGGTTTTTACGCCCTG
>MFIX01000128.1:6175-6272 GCA_001780825.1 Candidatus Glassbacteria bacterium RIFCSPLOWO2_12_FULL_58_11
GAGTGAAACCGCTTATTTCGACGCTAATGCCGGCCTGGGCCGTGGGTGTGTCCGCACGCCGGGGGCGCCTTTTACGCTGGATGGCCTGCTGGCCGAG
>MFIX01000129.1 GCA_001780825.1 Candidatus Glassbacteria bacterium RIFCSPLOWO2_12_FULL_58_11
AAAAGGGCTGGTTCGATATCGCCGTGCTGGGGTTCGATGAGAAGCCGGAAAAGGTGATGCGGATCATTTTCGGTTTTATCGCCGCCGAGGCGCCGGATTTCAAGCTCGCCTCCTCGGGCGGCTTCCCGGGGGATGAGCACAAGCTGGCCGATGAGATAGTGATCCATATCGACGAAATGCTGAACCCGGTCCGCTGGGCCAGTGTCGAGCCCCTGGTCAAAAAGTACCATGCCGACGAAAAGCGCCATATCACCTTTTACACGGCCTGCATGCCCCATTTCCCGAATACTTTCATCTTCTCCCCGTTGCGGGAGTCGCGCCTGCTGGCCTGGCTGGCCTGGAAGTACGGTTTCGACGGGTATATCCGCTGGGCGGTGAACCTGTTCCCGGAAGACCCCTGGAACCAACCGCTCTTTACCTGGCCCTCGGGGGACATGTTCTTTGTCTATCCGGGGCCGGACGGCCCGTTGGACAGCATGCGCTGGGAGATGCTGCGCCAGGGTATCCAGGACTACGAGGCGCTG
The DNA here is from genome assembly GCA_001780825.1 of Candidatus Glassbacteria bacterium RIFCSPLOWO2_12_FULL_58_11. GTDB lineage: Bacteria > Gemmatimonadota > Glassbacteria > GWA2-58-10 > GWA2-58-10 > GWA2-58-10. The sequence continues at coordinate 525 of MFIX01000129.1, forward strand.
CGGATCGCCTGGCAGCGGGCTGAGAAAGCCGGCAGGGATGACCTGCTGGAGAAGCTGCGCGCGGCGGTGGAACAGGCGTCGGTTATCGATGACTGCGGCTGGATTCCCTATATCGAGGAATCCAGGGCCGCGGTCAACGCCGTGCTGCGCGAACTCGGGCCGGAGACTTGAAAGGAACCACAGGTTCGGAGGTGCAGCCAATGGAGCGCAGCAAATTTATTCATGCGTCTTCCACAGGACGGCGTAGGGGCGATCCCGATTTTATCGGGACGTAGCCCATACGAGAACCTTGGGTTCTAAATACCGCGGCTGATCCGTCAACCCTGTTAAAATATTCTGATAAAATAGCCCCGCTCTAGCGTCCAAATCTCCAGGGGCTTCCAAGGTTGACCGCACCGGAATTTTATTGCCCCATAATTGCCGGGGAATTAAAATGGTAAAGCTAAGCCAGGCTATTTTATACCCGTCCGGTTCAACATGGAGTGGCAGAATGCGGCACATTTGGAAATTGGAAGAAAAAACGGGAAACCTGAAATGGATATTCATTTTACTTTTAGCCGCCGGAATATTTTCATCCGGCCTGGCCCAGCAGCTCACGAGCACAAACGCTCAAGCTGTCGTCCTTTACAATGAAGGCCTCATTCTCGCCGACCAGGAGAAATTTAACGAGGCCCTGACCAAGCTGCGCCAGGCGATAGATCTCGATCCGAACTTTATCCAGGCCCACCTGCGCTACATGGATGCTTTCCGCAGCGTGGGCCGCGGGTCCGAGGTGGCTGTCATGTACAAGAACATGCTCGGCCAGCATCCGAGCTCCGCGCTCTACCACTTTCTTTACGGAAGGGCCCTCGATGCGCTCGCCGACAAGCGGGCCGAGTTCAAGAAAGCGCTGGAGCTAGACTCGACTTACTACTGGGCTCAATTCGGCATCGGCGGTACCTACATGTTGGAAAGCCGCTATGACGAGGCAATCGTGGCGCTCAACAAAGCCCTGGAGATGAAGCCCGACGGGATCGACGCCCTGACCCTGCTGGCGACGATCTATATCGATAAGGGGATGCCGTACCAGGCCCGCTCGCTCTTGGAGCAGGCTCTGGCCCTTGACTCCCTCAATCCCGGGTTGTACATGAAACTCGGGCAGGTCTACAGTCAGCTCGAAAAATACCAGACCGCTGAAAAGGCCTTTCGCAAGGCCGCCGCGCTGAAACCGGATGAGCCGGTGATTTATTACTATATCGGTTTGGCCTGCGAGCTGGGCCAGGAAAATGACGGGGCCGTGGAAAATTATGAAAAATTCGTCCAGATAGCGCCCGACCACGAGCTCGCCCCGGCAGCCAAAAAAAATATCGAGCGGCTGAAAAAGAAATAGCCCGGCAAAAATCCCTGATCCCATCCGGCAGGCCCGGTTACGTTCCTCGAATATTCTGCTCACCCGAATCCCTTACCCTCCCGGGAGCGACCGATGTTGCGGCGGCTCTGTGCCGGCTTTCTTATTCTGGCGGCCCTGGCGGTTTTGATTCTCGCCGGCCTCTGGCTGAGCCGTCACTGGTGGCTCGCGGAGCTCGGCGCGTACCTTGTAGTGGACCAGCCGCCGGAACGCTCCGGGGCGATCGTGGCGGTCAGCGGCAGTCAGGAGCGCCGTCAATGGGCCATCGAGCTCTATCGCCGGGGCTATGCGGACCGCCTGATCTTCAATGTCTCCGACACGTCCTACTATTTCGGCATGCCCATCGATCCGGTCGAAAGTATCATGCAAATGGCCTCGGCCGCCGGTATCCCGCGGGACTCTCTACTGATCAACCCCGGTATTTCCTCGACCTGGGAGGATGCCCGGGCCACCCGGGAGACCGTCCTGAAGCTGGGTTTGCGCTCGATCCTGGTCGTCAGCTCGCCCTTCAACATGCGCCGGGTCTGTCTCACCTACAAGCATCGCCTCGGCGATCTGCCCCTTAAAATGACTTTCTGTTCCGTGCCTTTTGAAAGGGAAAAGCTCTCTCCGGAAAGCTGGTGGAGCCGCGAACGCGAGCTTCAAATGGTGGTTGATGAGTATATAAAAATCGTCTTTTACGAGTTTAAATATTTTCATTGAGAGATTTTGTTAGTACATTGAATCAGAACATCCACGGCCTCTATTTCCAGAGCAATCGCTCCTTATAGACGTGAACCCTGAAATGGCCGATGCAAAAAAACAAGCGGTAAAGGACCCAGCCGCCGAGGCCCCGGCCGAGGGGATTCAGAAGATAACTCCGCCGGGTCTTATCGCGCGCAGCGCGCCGGCCGGGGAAACCCGGCCGGAACAGAAAGGCTGCTATGGCTTCAAGGGCGGCCTGATCGGCTTTGTCGATTGGGAGGGCCAGGTCTTTGTCACCCCCGGCACCCGGCTGAAACTCGACATTCTGCAGGAGTCGGGGTTCAACAGACCCAAGCCGCCGATCGGCGTACCCTTCTCGGATGGAACGATCAAAAGCAAACGCTGGCTGCGCAAAGCTCTCCCTAAGGCGGAGATCATGCGCTCGGTCGAGGAAAACCTGTTGCCTAAAATGGAACCCAGGGTTTATAACGGACTGCTCAAGATCAATCTGGAAGGCTTGAAAGCGCTGCCCGAGGAATTCCTGAATCAGCGCTGTGTCCTGGTGCAGGTGAAATTTTATCATTACGTAGGCCTCTGCGCCACCTACCGGGGAATCCTCTCTTTTACCGACTGGGAAGCCGATACCTGGGTCACCCCTTATTCCCCCGGGAAAAAAGCCCTTCTCGAGGCCCACGGCTACGTATATGTGGAATCGATGATCAAGGTGCCCTATTCGCTGGAGAGCAAGGAGAACCGGATCTGGCTGGCCCGCAATATTCCTGCGGAGGAGTGGAAGCGCACCGAAAAAGAGGTGGAGCAGGCCCATCTCGAAGAGAGCCTGCAAATAGCGAAAGCGAAAATCGAACAGCTCGGCCTCAAGGATCTGCCCGCCGAATTGCTGGCCGAATCGGCGGAGTGCGAGGTCGAATATCCGAATTACATCGGCCTGGCCGGGTCGCATAACGGGATCCTCTCATTCACTGATCCGCTCGCCAGGACTTATGTCACGCCGGCGACCCAGGCCAAAGTCGAGCTGCTGAAATCCCTCGGCTACCAGTTCATGGGCTCCGGGATAAAAGTACCGCATTCGCTTAAATCCAAAGAGGATATCCTCTGGCTCAAGACGCATATCAGCGAGGAACTCTGGGAGAATGCCCGGAAAACCGCCGAGGCCGAACTGCAGCGGATCGATATCGAACAGGCCGAGAAAAGACAGCGCAGCCTGGGACTGGAAGACCTGCCCTCCGCGCTGATCGACCATTCGATAAAGACCGAAACCCGCCAGCTCAATTTTTGCGGCCAGTATTTTGTCCGGCACGATATCCTGGGCTTTGTCGATCCGGTCGGAGTGGTTTATATCACCCCATCCACCAAAAAGAAAATCGAGCTGCTTAAAGCCGCCAATTATCAGCCGGCGGTCGCCGGGTTCATTCTGCCCTGCTCGGAGGGCACCCAGGCTGACCTGGACTTTATCCGCAGGCACCTCTCCCAGGAAGAACTGGACGAAAGCTCCAGAGAGCGCGCCGAAGAGTCGGAAACAGAACTCGACTCGATGATCCGCAAGCTGATCGAGAAGCGCAAGATCGCTAAATTGCCCGCAGAACTGCTCGAGCGCAGCGCCCGGACCGACATTCGGCAGATCGATCTTATCGGCCACTACTGTTCCCGCGGCGGAGTGACCTGTTTCATCCATGAGGATGGGTATTATTTTGTCACACCGCACGTGCCCTGGAAGGAGGAAGCGCTGAAAGAGGCCGGATACAGCCTTCCCGAGGCGCTTATCCGCGTGCCCTACGGCTCGGGCACCGAGGAGGACCAGCAGTGGCTCGAGAGCAATCTACCGCAAGGCGAGCTGGGAAAAAGCCGGGAGGAGCTGCGCAAGATTGAAAAGAGGGAGAAAGATCAGGAGCTGAAAGCCCACCTGAAAAAAATCGGCCTCGCGGAGCAGGTTCCCCAGGAGCTCGCCTCCCGCTCGGCAAAGACCCCGGAGCTCAATGAGGACCAGATCGGACATTACCTGATCCAGAAAGACCTGATTGCCTTTGTCGGGCCGGATGGAAGCGTCTGGCTCACTCCTTATACTCCCTCGAAAATCAAAATGCTGGAAAAAGCCGTTTACAAACAGGCCACCCGGAAGATCGTCCTGCCTTTCTCCGGCGAATCCGAGGAGGATGTGGCCTGGAGAAACGAAAACTTGCCCGAAGGGGAAATACTGCGCAGCCGCGAGGAGATCGAAGCGCTGGAACACGCGAAAGAAGACCACCTGGCCGCCGATATCGCGGTCCGGCACCATCTGAAAGAGCTCGGCCCGGAATTCCTCGAGCGCTGCCTCGTACTGGAAAAAGTGAATCCCCAGCTTGCCGGGCTTTACTACCTGTGCGACGAGCTGCTTTTCTTTGTCGACGGCAAGCGGGTGCTCCAGGTGACCCCGCAGACCCCGGCGAAACTCAAAGCAATCGCCGAGGCCGGCTATCATGGGCAGGAAAAAATCCCGGCGCTCCCGCGAGCCTCCGGCAGCCCGGAGGATTTGCAATGGATCGCGGAGAACCTGCCCGAAGGCGAATTCGAGCGCAGCCGCCAGGAAAGCCTGGGCCTGGAAAGGGCCAAACTGGATGAAAAGGTGCTCAAGAACCTGGAGAAATTTTCTCTGAAACCGGTGGAGCAGGACTTGCTGGAGCGCTTTGCCGACAGCGGCGAATCTGATTCGAACAATATCGGCCGTCTCGGGATTTACCGCGGCGTTTTTGCATTTGTCGGCCCGGATGAGCGGGTGCTGGTCGGCTGGTACACGCCGGACAAGCAGGAAGCGCTCGAGGAATGCGGGTACAAACTCGCGGGCCGCCTGCCGATCAAAGTCCCCTATGCGATGCCCGATCCCGAGCAGCGACGATGGCTGCGCGAGAACTTGCCGGAACCGGATGAGGAAGAGGCGATTTCGGTGGAAGAAAACGCTGAGGGGCTTTAAATTCCCGGCTCCGTCGATGATTTTTTGTGGCGTGCCTTTTTAATTGCCGGTTTGCATTTTATATTAGCAATGAATCTGATTATCATAATTTAAGCCGTTCCGCAGTTCGGCCGCTTAACGCGCAGGGACATTTTGAAAGACAAGGGAATAAAATTCAACGGCGGAGGCTGCCTGTTCCTGCTGCTGTCAGGCGTCCTGCTGCTTTCAGGCTGCGCCGGCCTCAAGGCCCGGCTGAGCGCCTTGCGGCACCATCCGCAGCCGGCCCCGGCCGCGCAGGAGGTAGTCTCTCCGCTCGATTCCATATGGCGCAGCGCCGTGCCGGTGGATACGGTGGTCCTGCAAGAACGGCCGGCGAAAGCAGCAGGTCAAACGGAGCTCAATCCGGCGCCCGCTCCGGCCGAGCTGGTCGCCCCCGGAAAGGCCTGGGGCTACCGGGTCCAGTTGGCCTCCTCAGCCGACAAAAAAGAGCTCGAGGTCCTGCTGGCGCGGGTTGAGCGTGAATTCGGGACCCGTCCCGTACTGGAGGAATCCGCGGGCCGGTACAGCCTGCGGATCGGCTCATTCAGGAACCTGGAGGCCGCCGAATTCGAGCGCCAGCGGGCCTTTTCCTACGGCTATAAATTTGCCTGGATCGTGCAAACTCAGATCCCCCACGAGGATTTCAAACCGGAGGAGTAAATATGCTGGTCAGAGGAAAGTTCTTTCATCTGGATGAAAGCTGCCAGATTTTCAAGTTTCTGAAAGAGGGGGAGTCCTGCTTTTATAAATCAGCCTGCGATTCGATCTGTAAGCTGGCGGACGGGGCCATGGAGTACAAGAAGATGCGGGATCAGCTCGATTTCCGCGCTTTCCCGGATGCCTGGAAAAAGAAAGAGGTGGAGATCCTGACCGAGGTGGCCAGGGTAATCCGCCACCTCGAGGAAAAAGGCAATTTCCTGGATGCCAAAAGGCTGAAGTCCGCATATGGGTTCGATGTCGCCAAGCGGATGGCCACCAAGGAATAATTTTCATGCGCGAGGCGTCTTATTACACGCCCCTGGAAGGCGGGGCGGTGGAATGCGGGCTCTGCCCGCACCACTGCAAGATCGCCGCGGGAAAAAGAGGAATCTGCGCGGTGCGGGAAAACCGGCAGGGACGCCTGATCAGCCTGGTGTACGGAAAGCTCGCCGCCTCGCACATCGACCCGATCGAAAAGAAGCCGCTGTTCCATTTCCTGCCCGGCTCCCGGACTTACTCTGTCGCCACGGTGGGCTGCAACCTTTCCTGTCCCTTCTGCCAGAACCACGACCTTTCCCTGGCCGTGCGCCGCATGCCGCAGCCCTCCGGCTTCGAGGCCCGGCCGGAGAGCGTGGCCGCCGAGGCCGTGGCTTCGAATTGCCGCAGCCTCTGTTTTACCTATTCCGAGCCGACCATTTTCTTCGAGTACATGCTCGATATGGCCAGGCCGGCCCGGGAGCAGGGGCTCAAAACCGTCATTGTTTCCAACGGGTTTATCGAAGAGGAGCCGCTGAAAGAGCTCGGGCCGCTGCTCGACGCGGCCAACATCGACCTGAAGGCTTTCAGCGAACAGACCTACCGCCGTATTTTGAAAGCCTCGCTCCAACCGGTTCTGGATACAATCGCCGCCCTGTGCGCACAGGGCGTCTGGACCGAGGTGACCACCCTTATCGTGCCCGGGATGAACGACAGCGAGCAGGAGCTGCGGCAAATCGCCGTTTTCCTTGCCTCGTGTTCCCGGGACATCCCCTGGCATGTCAGCCGGTTCTTCCCGAACAACGAATGGCTGGATGCCGCTCCGACCCCGTCCGAGACTCTGCGCATGGCCCTCGAGGTCGGCCGGGAGGCCGGCTTGCGTTATATCTATGCGGGGAACGTTCCCGGAGAGTTTTCCGAAAACACACTCTGCCCCTCGTGCGGAAAAGCGGTGCTCGAACGGCTGGGTTTTCGCGTGCTGCGCAGGCGCCTGAGCGCCGGAGGCCGCTGCCTGGAGTGCAATGCGGAGATAGCCGGGGTTTTCAGCGAAAATTGATGAAATGTTTGGAATTTCTGACCATAAAACAACTAAGGGGAGTAACAGCTTGGATTGAAAGACAAAAGCAAGAAAGGCGACACACCCCTGAATCCTATCTTGGTAGAGGGGACTTATAAGTCAAATTAAAGGACCTCAGTTGCTGACAGTTTGCGAGACATTTGTATCCCTGGCCGGTGAATCCGGCTGGCAGGGCCTGGTGAGCACCTTCATCCGCTTCAGCGGCTGCGATGTGGACTGCGCTTGGTGCGACACCGCCTACGCCCGTCAGGAAAAAGGCACTCCGGTTTCGATTGGCGATATCATGTCGATCTGCCGGGCCAACCGGATCCGCAAGGTGGTGCTGACCGGCGGAGAGCCGCTGCTGCAAGAGGAACTGCCGGAGCTTTGCCGCGCCCTGCTGGAGGAGGGCTTCGACGTGCAGGTGGAAACCAGCGGCACGCGGCTGTGCGACAAGCTGGATTCGCTGGTGATGAAAGTACTTGATATCAAGCCGCCGAGCGCGAAAACGGAAAAGGGATTCCACTGGGGGAACCTGGACCTGCTGGGCAAGCGCGATGAGATCAAATTCGTGCTCGCCGACCGTAAGGACTATGACTGGTCCCTATCGATAATGCGCAAATGCAAGCTGGAAAGCCGCTGCAAGGTGCTTTTCTCGACGGTGGCCGGCAGCCTTGACCCGGCCGAGCTGGCCGGCTGGATGATCGAGGATGGGCTCAGCGTCCGGCTTCAGCTCCAGCTCCACAAGCTTCTCTGGCCGAGTGAAACACGCGGGAAATAGCACCTATCTTATTATATATCAATTAGTTAGAATATCTTCCCTCATTCCGCCGCTTTCCGCTCCTGCCTTTGTTTCCCCAGCTCGACCATCAGCGCGGTAAGGTCTCCCGGCCGCAGCCCGGGGATCCGCGAGGCTTGTCCCAGGGTGGCGGGACGGTGACGGGCCAGCCGCTCGCGGCTCTCTGTCGAAAGCGTATCAAACTTTTTAAAATCCAACCCCTCCGGGATTTTTACCTGCTCCACTTTCCGCAGCTCCTCAAAGCGTGTTCTTTCCCGGGCCATGTAGCCCTCGTACTTGACCTCCATTTCGACCTGGGCCAGTAGATCGCTTTCCCAGCCGTCAAAATCCTTACCCAGGAAAGCGAAAAGGCCTTCGAGCGTGACTTCCGGCCGCTTGAGTACCTTGTCCAGGGACAGCGCGGCTGCGGCCTCGGCGCTGCCGGCCTGCCTGAGATATGGATTTAGCCGCTCGGGGCCGATCCGTGTGCGGCGGAGCAGCTCCAGGCACTCGCGCACCCGCGCGCCTTTGCGCTCCACCTGCGCATACTGGCTGTTGGATATCAGGCCCAGGCTGTGCGCCAGGGGTGACAGCCGCAGGTCGGCATTGTCCTGACGGAGGCTGAGACGGAACTCGGCGCGCGAGCTGAACAGGCGGTAGGGTTCATCCACACCCTGGGTCACCAAATCATCGATCAGCACGCCCAGATAGCTGCCGGAGCGCGGAAAGACTACCGGCTCCTTGCGCTGGAGGGCCATGGCCGCGTTCAGTCCGGCGGCCAGTCCCTGGGCCGCCGCCTCCTCGTAGCCCGAGGTGCCGTTGACCTGGCCGGCCAGGTACATCCCGGAGATCAGCCTGGATTCGAGAGTCGGGTGCAGCTCCCGCGGGTCGAAACAGTCGTACTCGATTGCATAGCCCGGCCTGAGGACCAAGGCGTGTTGCAGGCCCTCGACCGAATGCACGAGCTGCTCCTGGATCTCCTCGGGCAGGCTGTTCGAGAGGCCGTTGAGATACAGCTCATCCGTATCCAGCCCCTCGGGCTCAAGGAACAGGTGCTGGATCGTGCGCTCCGGGAACTTGACGAACTTATCCTCGATCGAGGGGCAATAGCGGGGGCCGCGGCCCTTGATATAGCCGCCGTAAAGGCTCGAGCGCGAGAGGTTAGCAAGCACCAGCTCGCGCGTGGCCGGAGTGGTGCGGGTTTGCCAACAGCTTTTCTGGGGCAGGGCCGGGCAGGTGTAAAAATACGAGAAGCGGTAAGCGGTGCCCTCTCCGGGCTGCTCGGCAAGCGTGGAGTAATCCACAGTCCGGCCGTCGATCCGGGGCGGCGTACCGGTCTTGAAACGCAAGGCAGGCAGGCCGAGCGCGCGCAGACATTCCGCCAGGGCCACCGCGGGCGGGTCATCGGCGCGGCCGGCCGGGAAGGAGCGCTCGCCGATCCGGATCAGGCCGTCGAGGAAAGTCCCCGCGGTGAGCACCGTTGCTTTGACCGGGAAAGACTCGCCGGTACTGGTCTCGACCGAGTGCACCCGGCCCTTTTCGACCCGGATCCCGCTGACCAGAGCCCGTCGCAGGGTGATTCCGGGCTGCGCCTCGACCAGCGAGCGCATGGCCTCTACATAGAGGCGGCGGTCGGACTGGGAGCGGGGCGAGCGCACCGCCGGGCCCTTGCTGGTATTGAGCATGCGGAACTGGATCGAGGCCAGGTCCGCCGCACGGCCCATCAGGCCGCCCAAGGCATCGATCTCGCGGACGAGCTGGCCCTTGGCCACGCCGCCGATCGCCGGGTTGCAGGACATCCGGCCGATCTTGTCCGGATCGCCGGTTAAGAGCAGGACCCGCTCGCCCAGGGCGGCCGCGGCCCGGGCCGCCTCGCAGCCGGCATGGCCCGCGCCGATAACGGCCAGTGAGTATTTTTCAGCAGCCATGTTCGATAGCTTCGTAAAAAGTTCATCTACTTCGTTGTTGCGGCAGCTCTCGTCACTGCAGCGTACCATTAAGTACGCCTCACTCCTCGATCTTTGCCCGCCTCGTATCCGGAGCTTTTTTCTTTGCTCTCCGGGATCGTACTTTTTGCGAAACCATTATGTTTCACGTGAAACATCGAAATTTATCCCGCTGGAATGGACAGAATGTTTCACGTGAAACATTCCTGTCCCTCAGCTTTACTTGCCGATACAGAAGTTGCTGAAAATGCGCTCCAGCACATCCTCGCTGGTGATCCGGCCGGTGATTTCTCCCAGACGGTCGCCGGCCTCGGCCAGCTCGGCGGCCAGGAACTCAGCGGATAACCGGTGATCCAGCCCCTCGAGCACGCGCAGCGCCTCCTCGAGCAGATATTTCTGGCGACGCGAGGTGACCCGGCCTCCCGCGGGCGGCCGGCTATCCGGCTCTCCTCCAGGCATAACCGCCCGGACAAGCGCTTCCCTGAGCTCGCCGATCCCGCTCGACTCCAGGGCCGAGACCCCAATGAAGCCCTCCGGGATTCCCCGGTCTCCATTATGCAGCAGATCGATCTTATTCACCACCCGCACAATCCTGCGGCCTGCGAATTCTTGCAGAAATTCCCGCTCGGCGGAAACAAAATCGCTGCCGGCCTCGTGGACAAACAGCACCACATCCGCGCCGGCGATAAACCTGCGGCTATATTCCACTCCCATTTTTTCCGCTTCGCCCTTGCCCTTGCGCA
>MFIX01000130.1:0-4788 GCA_001780825.1 Candidatus Glassbacteria bacterium RIFCSPLOWO2_12_FULL_58_11
CATCTTCCTTGCCGGCGAGATTTTCCCGCTTTTCTCCGGGCAGGCTTTCGCCCTTGTGCCACCAGCATTCATACATAACCGCGCGGTGGTCGCCGGTGGAAACCTGGAAGATGTTCTTACCCGGCTCCAGCCGGGGCAGAGCCATCGGCGACAGCTCGACCCAGGTATCCACTTTCAATCCCTCCAGCCCGGCCTTGCCTGTGCCGCCCCGGTCGGTCCAGACAAATTTAAGCTGGTAGCCGTAGCAGCCTCCGGCCCAGCGGGTCAGGTCCACATTAAAAGGGACTGCTCCGAGATGCGAGTTCTCCCAGACCGTAGTCCAGCTCACGCCATGGTCAGTACTGATCTGAATTCGGCTCATATCCTCTTTTGCAGGGCGCCAGAACAGCCCACTGACCATTGCCCCCTCTGTATTGTCCTCGAAATTGGTCAGATCGTTCTGCAGCCCGGCGATTACGAAAGGCGCGCTGACCTCGAGGACCAATGAAGCGGTGGTCCCGGCCGCGGCTGTCAGCTCCGGCGCCTCGGAAGTCCGGCCGGCCTGAACATTTTCCATGAGCTGGTTTTCAGCCCGAAATGAGGCGGAACGCAGGTCCGGCCGGTAGCTGAACAGGCCGTTGGCATAGGAGGCGGGCACACTGTCGGCCCAGGCCAGGGAGTTCAGACGCACCGGGCCGCTGACCCAGTAGTCGCGATAGACCGTGCTCAGCTCCTTGGGAAAGCATTGCGGGTCGAGATAGAAACGGTTACGGGGACGGTAATAGCAGGTGAATGACTCGCCGGTGCGCAGCGACAGGCTGATAATATGGCCCAGCGAATAAGGATGGCAGTCTGTCCAGCCGGCTATGTTGGTGAAAGCCTCCTCCATCACTTTCGGCGAGTCCCAGGGGAAACAGGGGTCGGACTTTCTCCCGGCCCGCTCGAAAAGCTGCGGGCTCGCTACCAGCTCATCCACCGATGCGATAGTCTTATCATCCGGCAGATAGACATAGCCGAACATGTCAGTATCGATGTAGTTCCAGCGGTCCTCGAACCAGACCTCCGGCACCACGTGCCCGGTCAGGCCTCTCCTGCGGGCCTTCAGTCCGGCCAGGTTGTAGAGCGCGCACATGGTCGAGCTGTTGTTGCCGCAGAGATTATAGCCATAAACCGCAATCAGTTTCAGTGGGTCATCCACCTCGAGCCCGCCCTCGTACGGCCCGATAAAATGAATCTGGTGCGCCATGCCGAAAGCGTGCAGGGCCAGGGCTTTCTCGCGGTCGCCGGATATCCCCCCGGTGACTTTCCCGACCAGCTCCGCCAGGTCCCAGCACCCGGGCTGGGCCTGGCCGCTCAGCCGGATTGCATTAATCTCCGCCCGCGCGGCCTGAGACAGCAGCAGCAAGGCTAATACAGAAAATTTTCCGATAAGCCTCAGGTTCATCTAAGCCTCCATTTTATGCCTGGCATCCGATTTATTGAATTCGCAGCACGGAACTTGCAGTAATTTCAGTATTGTCAGGCCCGGCCGGTTCGGCAGGCGGTCAGGGACTAAGATATGCTTCGCCTGACGGGTTGAAAAGATAAATATTCGCCCGGCTGCAGCGTCAGGCAACTGTCGCCCGGATCGAGCGGTTTCCCGGCTAATTAATAGCTTGCCAATCAGCAGTTTGACTGATATTTTCATTCGATTGATCTAACTGGATTCAAATCAACTCGAAATCATTTGCAAATTGCACAGGGAGCAATAAATGAAAATCCGAAAGGCCGTTGTCCCGGCCGCAGGTCTCGGCACCCGGTTTCTGCCGGCCACCAAGGCCCTGCCTAAAGAGATGATCCCGGTAGTGGACAAACCGGCCATTCAGTATATCATCGAGGAGATTGTCGACAGCGGAATAGAGGATATCCTGGTTATCACGGGGAGAGGGAAAAGGGCGATAGTCGAGCATTTCGACAAATCGATCGAGCTGAACATGACCCTTAAGGAAAAAGGCCAGGAAGCGGTCCTTCGCGATCTGGAAAGGATCGAGCAGCTGGCCGACATCCATTACCTTCAGCAGAAAGAATCCCTGGGCACCGGGCACGCCGTGCTGAAAGCGGCGAACCATATCGCCGGAGAACCGTTCGCCGTGCTGTTCGGCGATGACCTGATCATGGGCGAGGAACCGGCGCTCAAAGAGCTGATCGACACTTTCGAAAAATACAACAGCACGGTCCTCGGGGTGGCCGAGGTGCCGCCCGACAAGGTTTCGCACTACGGGATAATCAAAGGCCGGCCGATCAATGGGGAGTTTCTGGTGGAGGACCTGGTGGAGAAACCGACGCCGGACAAAGCCCCGAGCAACCTGGCCCTCTGCGGCAGGATGGTTTTTACTCCGGACATTTTCGATTATCTCAGGCGCACGGGTATCGACGAGACCCACAAGGAAATCCTGCTGACCGATGCCATCCTGTCCATGGCGAAAGAAAAGGTGGTTTACGCGCATGTGATAAAAGGCAAATGGCACACCGTCGGCGACAAGCTCTCTTTCATCAAGACTACCATCGAGTTTGCATTGTCCCGTAAAGACCTGCGGGAGGGTGTCATCAGCTTTCTCAAAGAGCTCAAGTACTGATTCCGGAATCCGGGGCGCTCGGAAAAGCCGCGCTTCGTTTTAAAAAGCCTGCTGAGAGAAAAACGGCAAGAGATGTGGGAGACCGGTAAAAGCTTGCTGATTCAGGCCCTGCAAAGCACTGCCTGGCAGGCGCTTTACCTGCTTATCCCGCTGCTGCTCACCGGCACGCTGATTCATTTCTGCTCCAATTTACTTGAAATATTTGCCCTGCGTTTGCTGGGGCTGAAAGCCTACCTCTACCTGATCGCCTGGCCGGGGACCCTTGTCCATGAATTGGGCCATGCGATATTCTGCTCGCCGTTCGGCCACCGGATCGACAAAGTCCGCCTGTTATCATTCAGCACCCGCAACCAAAGCACCGGATATGTAAGCCACAGTTACAGCGGCCGCAATCCCTGGCACCTGCTGGGAAATTTCTTTATCAGTATCGGTCCCCTGCTGCTGGGGAGTCTGGTGGTAATCTTGAGCCTGCGCTACCTGGCCGGAGTGCCGGTCGGCCCGCGGCGCCTGCTGGCGAATGCCAATTCACTGGTTTCCGCCGAGAGCATTTTCAGCAGCCTCAAAGTTTTAAATCTCTCCCTGCGGGGGCTGGCATACGGTCTGGTAAGAAGCGTGGATTGGACCGGCTGGCGCACCTGGCTGGCCGCCTACTTGATCCTGAGTGTCGGCAGCGCGATGACTCTCAGCCGCGAGGACCTTTCCGCGGCGGCGGGAGGGCTGGGGGTGCTGCTCTTGCTGGGGTATGCCTTCAATCTGGCGCTGGCATTGACGGGCATTTCCGCTTTCCAGCCCGCTGGGCTGCTGCCCTGGACCTTGGCCGGCTGCCTGGTCCTGATCGTTGTACTGGCGGTCTTGCTGCCGGTCCTGCTCGTCCTGTGGCTGCTGGTGAAATTGACCGGACGATAGAAGAGAATAATAATTTCAGAAGACTGAATAATGAACTCCCTCGCGGCTAACCTCGAGGTACCACAAAAGGTTGCAAATTATGCAAGCCTCACTTTTGGGGTGGACACAAGGTCCAACCCTTACCAAACTTGCGGCATTTTTTAAGTAATCCGAACCAGCGGACTGTTATAGTTTCTTTATACCCTTCTCAAAGGATTTCGCTACTTAATGTATTACATTAATTTGTAGCAGCAACGACTTATGCTTTAAAGTATTGCATTTCGCACTTGAAGTTTTCGGACAAGCTGTCTTCCCTGTCTTCCTTCCCGCTTAAGAACCGCTCTTCATTTTCCCTGAACACCCGATAACCGCTCCAGCGGCCAGGAATGCATAACTTATTCTTAGCAGCCAGCCGGGCAAAAGGAAGAGCAAAATCAACATTATCAGCGCCAAGAGCAGCCGCTTACCGACATACTCCATCATACCGTACCGGAATATTCGCAACTGGACCATTAATCTGCCGGCCAATCGGCCCAGGAGCCAGCCCGCGGCCAGCAGGACCAGGTAATATAAGATATCGATAAGCCAGACCCGGCGGGTCAGCCCGGCCGCCTGTTCCGCGCCCAGATAGAATATTCTTGGCGAGCGGCTGATAAAAAACGGCGCGATATACAGGGCCTTACAGCAGGAATTGAAATTCTTAAACCGTTGCACTCCGAGGTCTATCCCGGAATCTGCCAGCCGGGAGAATGTAGCGAACGATACGCCGGGAGCCTCTTTAAGCCGGATAAGCATCCGCTCCAGCCCGGCCGGGCTTAGCCGGGTGCTGTCCTTGTCATCCAGCGTGAAATCGAAGGGGTGCGGCTTGAGCCGGCGAGTCTGGTGCGCATAGCCGTGCAGGGCAATCTCCACTGCCCCGGTTTCGACAGCCGGCCTTAGAAATGCTATCTTTTCAGTGGTCAAAGGCAGAAGCTTTTGCGGCGAGGGATCGTAGGCGTTCCCCTCGCAGACAAAGGCCACTGCGGCGATTGTAAATGGAATTCCCTGTTGGATAAAGGTCCCGAGGATCTGTTCTTCCAATCCATTCGGCCGGCTGCGCATGGAAAAATCATCGTAGCGGAATACTACGGTTATGGGGCTGGAAGGGAGCAGACTGGCCGGGAGGGTCAAAGTGGCTAATTGCAGTAATAATATATAAGCGAAGCCTGATTTGGGGAGAATGCGCCGGGCAGGCAGTACAGCCGAAGAATGTAATTTTCCGGATAAGGCCATTTGAAAACCGCATCAATTATTTTTAGCTGGTGCCGGT
>MFIX01000130.1:4832-4974 GCA_001780825.1 Candidatus Glassbacteria bacterium RIFCSPLOWO2_12_FULL_58_11
CCCTAGCCGCGCCGTTCCAGCGCAGCCGCCCGCTCCCCGGCGATCCTGGGAAGATCCAGGTTCCCCTCGGCCCAAGCCGCGGCCAGGGTCAGGTGCGTAATCCGCCACTTATCCGCGCTGCGGACCATTTGCATTTCATAGC
>MFIX01000130.1:5005-5459 GCA_001780825.1 Candidatus Glassbacteria bacterium RIFCSPLOWO2_12_FULL_58_11
GGGGACCGGGTCTTTGCAGAAATGCCAGGCTACTACTGGAGCGGCCAGGCTGGCGCTGTCGCCCTCGACTTCCACCAGCGCCGCTCCGATCATATGCTGCGTGCGGGTGAACCCGGGCAGGAAAGCGGCCCAGCCGCCGACCAGCTTCTCGCGTGGCTGACGCTGCGGCGTGCCGCCGAACAGCGAGGTATAGTCGGTCAGGACCTCCGGCGCGAACAGCTCCAGAAGCGCCTCCCAGCGCCGGGCATCTACATTGACCGCCAGCGCGGCTGCTATGTTCAGCACCTCGGAACGTTCGTCCATCGCTCGCTTCCTTTAATCCAACGGAATATCTTTATTCTGCTTGTAATTTCGGCTCTTAAATACGAAGGCGCACCATACCGTTCAATTATCGGATCGGAGCGCCTTAGCTTGGTGTATCTATACAACCACGCTCGAACCTATTTTAGCAAGA
>MFIX01000131.1 GCA_001780825.1 Candidatus Glassbacteria bacterium RIFCSPLOWO2_12_FULL_58_11
CATGGGCCGCGAGGTGGACTACCAGAAGCTGATCCTGCGCGTGATCGGCCAACAGTCCTACATCATCGTAGAGCGCGCGGTGAAATATCAGAACGCCAGCGGCGAGCGCCGCGTGCGGGTGACCCTGCGCAGCACCATGGAGGGCAACCAGGACTACCTGAACCAGTTCCAGGAGCATTTCGATGTTTTCACCCCGGAAATGCGCTCCTCCAAGATTTACAACATATTTGTCTCGCTCATCGGCCTGGCGGACAACACGATCATCGGCGTCCCCTACGAAGAACATATCCCCACGCTCGACCTGGGCGGTGCGGCGACCGCCGATTTCGGCCTGCTCAAGGATGTCGAAACTGTCAAAGTCACACTCAACTACGGCGGCCGCAAAGATGAGAAGAGCATTTACCTGGAGAAAGACGCCAGCGCCAATGTCGTGGATATCAACTCCACGCAGTTCTCCCAGGAGGTCGACCTGGGCGGCGCGGCCTCCTTCGACCTGACCCTCGAGCGCTTTTCCTCCAGCGACGATGTTTACAAGCTGGCCCTGGTCAACCTCCCGCGCCAGGTAAGTTACGATTTTCTGGATGGCGAGACTGGGGCGCGGCTGTCGCAGGTCAAGTTCGTCCAGGGGGTGAACACCAAGAAACTCTCGCTCAAGGCCTACCTGCCGGAGCGGGATGACGAGCAGGTGGTGATCGACCGGCCGCTCGAGTTCTATGCGCTGGTGCTCGCGCTGGGCCAGTTCGAGAAGATGGGCGACCTTGCGGGACGGACCTTCGGCTCGAAAGAGCTGGAGGCGCTCGGCGTCGGCATGGTGCGCCTGGAGCTGATCCCGCGCGGTGTGGGACGGATCGAGGTCCGGGCTCCCTCGCTGTACCATGAGATCACGGTGGGCGACAGTGTGGTTATGGAGGTGACAGTCAAGAACATCGGCACCCGCCGTCTGGACAACATCAAGATCTCGACCGACAATCCGCTCAACTGGCGCTCCAGCGTTGCCCCGGACCTGATCCGCTCGCTGGACCCGGAGAAAGAGGAGATCGTGCGGCTGGCGCTCCTGCCGCCCTCGGATGTCGGCGTGGGCGCCCAGGAAGTGAAGATCAAGACCGAAGCCATGGCCGATAACCGCCGCGTGCAGACCGAGGACAAAACCGTGCGCATCCAGGTGCGCGCCAAGGCGGAGCTGCTCTGGACCTCGGTGCTGGTGCTCGCGCTGGTCGGCCTGCTGGTAGGGATCGTGGTGTTCGGCGTGAAAATAAGCCGGAGATAAGGAGGAGCAGTGATCAAAGCTCTGGTACTTAAAGAAATTCAGGAATCTATCAACAACTACCGCTTCCTGATCGCCCTGCTGCTTTGCGTCTTACTGATTCCTCTGGGGACTTTTGTCTCCATCAAAGACTACGAGCAAAGGTTGGCAAACTATCACCAGTCGATGCAGCTCTATCACGAGCGCTCACAGGGAAACATCCGCTTGGGATTTTCCGCAAAGGGGTTCCGGCCGCCGGCAGAGCTCAGCTTCCTGGCTACCGGTCTCGAGGAACGCATGCCGACCCTGGTCAATACCTACAGTTCGGGGAATTACTGGTTCGATTACGAAAACGAGATGACCAGCCCGATCACGCTGCTGTTCGGCAAGCTGGACCTTTTGTTTATAGTCGGTTGCGTGCTCTCGATACTGGCGTTGATATTTACGTTCAACAGCGTGTCCGGTGAAAAAGAGAGAGGGACACTGCGCCTGCTGATCTCGAATTCGGTAATGAGAGCGCAGCTCTACGCGGCGAAAGTTGCGGGAAATTTCATAGTCTTTGCCGTCCCGTTCATGCTGGCCCTGCTGGTCAGCATGATAATCGTCATCCTGTCCAGCTCGCTGAATATGTTCTCAGCGTATGTCTTTCCCCCATTCGCGGTATTCGTACTGCTGTCGCTGCTTTTTATCCTGGCGATGATCAACTTGGGCATGCTGATCTCCTCGCTGACCCACAGCTCGATGACGTCCATGGTAGCTCTGCTGCTGGTCTGGATAGTGCTGGTGCTTGTGGTGCCCAAGGCGAGCCCGATGCTGGCGCAGGCGCTTTTTCCGGTTAAGACCTCCCAGGTGGTCAACATGGAGAAGGAGGCAGTACGCAGCGATCTGAACAAGGAGTTGGACGAACAACGGGCGGAACTTTTGGAAAAAGTAGCATCCAGTTACGGGATAACGGATGAAAATGATCTGTTTGCACCTCTATTTGAAAATCGTGAGGGCATAAACGGGCAGACCATGGAGCAGGCCCGTGAGCAGTACAACAGCCAGTCCCAGATAATAGAGGACGGATATGAAAAAATGATCAGCGACGCTCTGAAAAAAATCGATGACGCCTACGAAAGTAAAAAGCAGGTACAGGCATCACTGGCGGCCAACCTTTCCAGAGTCTCTCCGGTAAGCTGCTTTACCTACCTGATCTCGGAACTGGCCGGAACCGGCCTGTTGGAGTTGAAGAATTTCCTGGATAGCGCCCGCAGATATCAGCAGTATGTCAAAGAGACCATCTACGACAAATACATTGAAAAAAGATACGTCAGTAAAAGCGGTAATATCTGGAACATGGCGTCCAAAGCGGACGACAATTGGGATCCCAATAAAGTGTCCATTCCCGACCTGACAAATTACCAACGGGTAACAGCAACGGATGTGCTGAGCGCACGGTGGGTCGATGTGCTGCTGCTGGCGCTGTACCCCCTGGTGTTTTTCTACGTCGGCCTGACAGCATTCAACCGCTACGATGTGCGCTGAGCAAAAATCAATAATCCCTTTGCTGCATAAATTTCCTCCACATGGACAAGCTCAAAGGGAAAATGGAAAGGCCAAAGGAGGGTTCAACCACCGATAAAACCTGACCGAGTAGCCTTCCCCCAGTAATTAAAGAACCGTGTTCCATCTAGAAGTTAAGATTCGGCACAACCAGACACTTTTCAAGGAGTTGAAAGATGCTTCAGGCAATCGATCTGACCAAGCGTTACGAGGACGGCGTGCTGGCCCTCGATTTTCTCACGCTGACGGTCAAGGAAGGCGAGATCTTCTGCCTGCTGGGGGCCAACGGCGCAGGCAAAACCACCACGATCAACCTGTTCCTCAACTTTATCGACCCCACCAGCGGACAGGCCCTGATCAACGGGATCGATGTGACCAAAGAGCCGCTGAAAGCCAAGAAATACGTGGCCTATGTGTCTGAGAATGTCATGCTTTACGGCAATTTCACCGCGCGCCAGAACCTGGATTTTTTCGCCAAGCTGGGCGGATGCCCGGACCTGAAGAAAGAGGACTACTACATGTACATGCGCAAGGTGGGCCTGCCGGAGCGGGCTTTCGAGATGCGGCTGAAGAATTTTTCGAAGGGGATGCGCCAGAAAGTCGGGATCACGATCGCGATAATCAAGAACGCGCCGAATATCCTGCTGGATGAGCCGACCAGCGGCCTGGACCCCAAGGCTGCCGCGGAGTTTATCAAGGTCCTCTCCTCCTTGCGCGACCAGGGCAAAGCGATGTTCATGTGCACCCATGACATCTTCCGGGCCAAGGAACTGGCCGACCGCGTGGGGATCATGAAAGAGGGCCGGCTGGTGATGCTGCGCACGCGCGAGGAGTTCCTGGAGGACGATCTGGAGAAAGTGTACCTGGACTACATGCAGGAAGCGGTGGTGGGGTGAGGCCACAGTCGCGGGAGTGCTATTTTGTACTAATATCGATGTAAAGCGAGGATTATCATGATCCTACAGATCGCTATAAAAGAATTCTACAACAATCTTCTCACCGCCCGGTTCAGCATCGGCTTTATTATGTGCCTGTTCCTGATCCCTTTTTCGCTGGTCGTGAATCTCAAAGACTACCGGGAACAGCTCAAGGGCTATGAGATCGAAAGGGCGAAAACCGAGAAGAGCTACCAGGTGCGGGTGTATTCGGCCCTGCGCCCGGAGATAGTGCGGCCCCCCGAGCCCCTGAGCATATTCAGCAAGGGAATCAGCGGCAATGCGGAAAACAAGTTCAAGATCCGGCTCGAGACATGGGTGTCTACCGCTGATGGTTATGAAACGGGCCGGGAAAATCCCCTGCTGATGTCGCTTTTCTCGATGGATTTCTGCACCATTCTGGTGTTTGTCCTCTCCCTTTTTGCCCTGCTGTTCACCTATGACGCGTGCAGCGGAGAGCGTGAGAGCGGGACCCTCAAGCTGGTGCTCTCCAATCCGGTCCACCGCTGGAAAGTGCTTATCGGCAAACTGATCGGGGTCTGCCTGACCCTGCTGCCGGTGATCATGTTCTGCTACCTGCTCAGCGCACTGTTCGTGCTTTTAGCGCCCGAGGTCTCTTTTTCGGCCGGGGAATGGCTGAGAGTGGCGCTGCTTATTCCCGTGAGCCTGGTCTTTTTCGGGCTGTTTATCCTGATCGGGCTGCTGTTCTCCTGCTGTTTCCGGTCCTCAGCGGCCAGCATAGTGCTCTGCCTGTTCGTCTGGGTCATTTCCATCTTCATAATCCCCAACCTGGCCAACTCGCTGGCTAAAAGCCTGGTGGCAACTCCCTCCACTGAGGAGTTGCGTGCCGGCAATGTGCTGTTGATCAGGGAGATGGGCAAAAAAATCAATGATTATTCCCAATCCATCATCAAGCAAATGAAGCCCGATTTCTTTTACTGGGACGGAAAAGGCGGGGAGGACGGGTATATGGAGTTCGCAGGCGCCAGCCGGAGCACGATGGACTTTCGGAGACAATTCAACGAGTTCAGAGAGCCCTTGAGAATTGAGTATGCAGAGAAGAAGGGGGTCGGGCAAAAGGAGTATATGGACCAGCTGGATGCGCAAGTAAAACTGGCCAATCGCCTTGCGCTTTTGTCGCCCACGGATGTCTTCCGCCAGGTGTCCAACGCTCTCTGCCGCACCGATTATGACACGCGCCACCTGCTTATTTCTGAAAGCCTCCAGCGCTACCGCGATGATTTTATCGGTTATCTGAAAGGGAAAAAAGTCTTTTCATCTTACGAGTATTTCACCCGCCAGCCCCCCGGGACTTTCATGGACTATGACGAGATTGTTAGGGTGCGCAGCGGCGGGCAGTTCAACTCCGCCGCTGAATTCATTAAATGGCGGAAAGAGCACGGGGGTGACAGGTCTCCGCTGAATAAAGTGCCGATCCCGGGGACCGCGATAACCGATTATCCGCTCCTGGAACTGACAGACATGCCCACTTTCGAGTGTCAAAGCCCTTCCATCCCCGGCGTGCTGCGCCAGTCCATGGGAAAGATCGCAGGCCTAATCGGCGTTGAATTGGTTCTCTTTTTCCTGACCTTTGTCTGTTTCGTGCGCTACGATGTGAGGTGAGCGATGCTATTCCATATCATTCTCAGGGAACTGCGCTCCAACATCCTCAGCTTGAGGATGCTCCTGGCGCTGGTCCTGGCCCTGACGGTTTTCGGCCTGGGGACCTTGGTTTTTGTCGCTAACTACAAGATAGATCGAAAGGAAATCGAGCACTCTTCGCAGCAGGAGATTGAAAGGATGAAAGCCGCGGCTGCAGAATCAGTCTCAAGTTTAGCCAATTGGGGATTCAATCAGGATTTCGGGCCCCGGAGCAACTCGTTTATTTCCAATTCCAGGGAGGATAACCTGCCGGTGAGGTTCATGTACGACAGCTTCAAAGTGGACAGGTTCTTTGTCTGGCCCGGGCGCAATCCACTTTCCGATTCTTGCCAGCCCTTAGACTGGATGTTCATTGTCTCGATCATCATCAGTTTCAGCGTGCTCCTGTTGGCTTACGATACTGTTTCCGGGGAGAAGGAGGCCAGGACCCTGGCACTTTCGCTCTCCAATCCCGTATCCCGCGGCCTGGTGCTGTTCGGTAAATACGTCAGTGTCATTCTCTCGACCATCCTCGTGCTGGTCCCGGGGATGGCTTTGAGCCTGTTGATAATCCTCAGCTCGGGCAGAATAGCGATTACCCGGGGCACCCTGGCCGAGACCGGCCTTTTCCTGGCCGCGGCCATTCTTTTCGTGGCCTGCATCACCGCTTTTGGCATCCTTACCTCGGTGCTCACCCACAGGGCCAATGTCAGCCTGGTGGCCGCGCTGAGCTTATGGCTCCTGTTCGTGGTGGTGGTTCCCAACACGGCGCTTTATTGGGCCCAGAAGCTCTTTCCCATCGAAAGGATGGAGAATGTGATGCAACGGATTAATATGGAGCGGGAGAACCTCGAAAAAGGAATGCCGGAAGGCTGGCGTAAAAACAGTGCGTCACTTGTGGAAAACTATGCGAAGCTCGAAAACGAATTTCTGGCGTCCGAGATGAAGGTTCGCCGGGACTGGTACAACCAGATGTTCAGCCAGTACGAGCGCACGCGCCTGATCACTGCGCTCTCGCCGATTGCTATCTTCGAGTATTTGTGCGAAGCCGCTGTGGGCGGAGGTTATCTGCGCTTCAGAAAAAACTGGCTCGACATGAATTCATTTCAGCTCCAGTTTTTAGAATTTGTCAAGGCGGCGGACGCCAAAGACCCGGAGAGCCCGCACGCGTTTTCCCCCAACTCATGGGGCATTTCGGGAAAACCTGTGGATTTTTCAGATGTGCTTATTTTCCAGGAAAAAGCGCCGTCTATCCAGGAGCGTTTCTCGCACGCCGGCCTTTATCTGCTGATCCTGTTTTTCTACACGACCGCGGCGTTCGCTTTGTCGTTCGTGCTGTTTGTCAGGTATGATGTACGGTGATTATCCGGATTTTGCACCGGGTAGCGCGGGTAGCCGCTTGAATCGCAGTTCATTAAGGCAAATCCTAAAAAGGACCTGACATGCTGAAAGATATTATCAGAAAAGAGCTGCTGGACACGATTTCCAGCCTGAAATTCGTTTTTACTTTCCTGCTCTGTACGGTCATGATCCTGCTTTCGATTTATATTGGTATAAACAACTACCGCAGCGATTTGAAAGAGTACCAGGCCTCGGTGGCTCTGAACCGCTCCAACTTGGAAAGCCAGCCCTCCTATCAGGCCCTGGCCGGTCTGGGGGTGAAAATCAGTAAACCGCCCCAGGTTCTTAGCACTCTGGTCACCGGAATCCAGAATGCGGTCGGCCGGGTGGCCTCAGTCAAAGAGAGTTACGATCCGGAGCTTGTCGACTCCAAGTACAGCACCAGCCCGATATTCTCCGTATTCGGCGACCTGGACCTCGAGTTCATCGTGCGGATTGTCCTCAGCCTGCTCGCGATCTTGTTTACCTATGATGCAATCTGCGGAGAAAAGGAGAGCGGCACGCTGAAAATGTCCCTGGCCAACAGCCTGCCCCGTGATCGCCTGATAATCGGCAAGGCTGTCGGCTCCTTTATCAGTCTGCTTATCCCGCTGATGGTGCCCTTGCTTCTCGGCCTGCTGATCCTGTCCTTATATCCCGACATCAACCTGGGCCGCGAGGAATGGTCTCGGATCGGCCTGCTGGTCCTGTTGTTCCTTCTTTACATCTCGGTGTTCTTCAGTCTCGGCATTTTTGTTTCCACTCTCTCCACCAGGTCATCGGTCAGCATCCTGATCCTGCTGATTGCCTGGGTCACTTTCGTCACCCTGGTCCCCAAAGCCGCGGTTATCGCTTCCGGGCAAATTTATCCCGTACCCTCGGTGCATGAAATCACCGCGCAGAAGGATGCTTTCCAGCAGGAAATTCAGGGAAACGTCCAGAAAGAAGTCCGGGACTGGGTACATACAAATTCACCCAAGCCGGGAGAAGACCCGAAAGCCTGGCAGGAGAAATTCACGAAATACCTGGAGGACAGTCAGCAGGAAGCCTCCCGGAAAATCGATGAGAAGAACGCGGCCCTGGAGTCGGAGTTCCAGGCCAGACGGCAGCGGCAGGATCTGATCGCCATGAACCTGTCCCGGATTTCGCCGGCCTCGGCCCTGATGTATGCCTCGATGAGCCTGAGCGGAACAGGGATAAACGAACACATCCGCTTCCTTAATTCGATCAAGAATTACAAGCCGGTGTGGACCAAGTGGGCCAATTCCAAGAGGATGAGAACCCTGCTTTTACGCAAAGAACAGCCGAAACCGGATCTCAGTGACATGCCCCGGCATACTTTCACTCCGGAATCTTTCAGCCAGTCGGCCAGGCGGGCTATTCCGGATTTTACGATCATGCTCGTGCTGATCATCTTGTTTATCGCCGGAGCCTATGTCGCATTCCTGAAATACGATGTACGGTGATTTTTCTGTAATTTGTCAAGTTGTTTGCCGGACTTATTTTTTTCTGATGTAACTGGAGGCCGGAAATGTTCCTGGTCGTGCTTAAAAAAGAACTTCTCGAAAACCTGCTGAGCTTCAAATTTCTGCTGATCACGGCGGTCACTACCCTGCTGGTGTCCACCAGCACATTCGTGATGTACCGCGCCTACCAGCTTCAGCTCGAGAACTACGATGCGCTCAAACCCTCCAAGGACCAGCCCGTGGCGATCATACCGCCCTCGCCGCTGTCGATTTTCGTGCGCGGCCTGGAGGAGAACCTCGGCCGCTCCCATACCATCGCTTTCGGCGGACAGGTCGAGGTCGGCAGCGGCCAGCAGACAGTGAACACCCTGTTTCGGCTGTTCACCACCCCGGACCTGCTCTACATTACGAAAGTGATCATGGCGCTGGCCGCCCTGCTCTTCGCGTTCGGCGCGGTCAACGGGGAAAAGGAGAACTGCACGCTGAGGCTTATTCTGGCCGGCAGTGTCAGGCGCTCGACTCTGCTGGCGGGCAAGTGGGCCGGCTCTTTCTTAAGCCTCAGCCTGCCGTTCGTGATTCTAGCCGGCCTCAGCGCGGCTGTCGTTTCCCTGCTGCCGGATGTCCAGCTCGACGGGGCGGACTGGCTCAGGCTCGGGCTGCTCCTTCTCGGGGCCCTGGCCTACCTGGCGGCGTTTTTTTCTCTGGGGTTCCTGATCTCCAGTCTCACCGCGCGCTCCTCCTCGGCGCTGGTGTTTTCCCTGCTGCTGTGGACGGTATTCGTGTTCGTGGCGCCCAGCCTCGGCAATATCCTGGCCCGGCAACTGGTGGATGTGTCCTCGGTCCAGAACATGAGCCTCAGGCGCAACCAGGTCTGGACCAGAGAGATTTTCGAGCTGATCGAGGAATTAAAGAAAGTACCCCTTTCCGAGCAGACACAGGAAAATTTACAGAAAATGCGTCAGCGGGCGCTGGAGAATATCAATATCGAAAACGACCGGCTCAATGCCGAGTACCGCGGACGTCTCAACCTGCTGGCCGGAACCGCCCGGTTGGCGACTATGCTTTCGCCCTCCTCCTGTTTCTCTTTCTATGCGATGGACATCGCCGGCACCGGCCTGCCGGAGGAGCGGCGGCTTAAGGAAGCTGTTCTGCGTTACAAGGATCAAGTCTGGGACCGCCCCACCAGTTCCTCGGGGCGCCTGGGCGGAGAATTCGAGGCTTTCGTGTATGACCGGACCCCCGTTGCCGAGGTGTTGCGCGCCAGCGGTCTG
>MFIX01000132.1:0-2604 GCA_001780825.1 Candidatus Glassbacteria bacterium RIFCSPLOWO2_12_FULL_58_11
CGAGTATGTCCGCAAGAACTTCAAGATCGCTTGAGAGTTATTAAGACGGCAAAAAAACGGGCCGGCGCGCATGTTGCGTAGTTTCAGCAAGATGCGTGACGGTCCGTTCTGTCAGGGGCCGGCAAATTGCGCCGGAATTCAGGCCCGGTGGTTGTCGATCTGCTCAAAGGTATCGCCGAAACGGACCTTGATGATTCCCTCCGAGGAAAGGAACTCGTGGGGGAAACCCATATCCACCCGGCTTACCCAATCCAGTTTATCAAGTGCCTTGCGGTCAAGCTCGAATTCTAGACTTTCGAGGCTTTCCTTTAACTGCCGGGCAGTTCGCGCGCCGAGGATGGGGATAATTAGGCCGGGCTGCTGACGGACCCAGTTGATCGCTACCTGCGAGGGCTTGCGGCCGATCCGGCCGGCGATGTCGTTCAAGGTCCCGGCTATTTTGAAGTTTTGCTTGCTCAGCCGCTTGTCCATCGCTTTATTCCTCTTCGAATCGATCTTCGCATCTTTTTTCGGGTCCCCGGTATATTTGCCGGTCAGCAGTCCACCGCCGAGTACGGCCCAGGGGGTGACCGCCAGGTCGAGGGCGCGGGCCATCGGCAGGAGATCGCGCTCAGGCGTGCGCTGGATCAGGCTGTACTCGATCTGCAAAGCGATAAACTTGCTCCAGCCGCGTTCCTCGGCCAGGGTATTGGCCTGCGAGACTATCCAGGCCGGAGTATCCGAAATCCCGAGATAGAGAACTTTCCCGGCGCTCACTAGGTCATCCAGGGAGCGCATCACCTCCTCTACCGGGGTCATGAAATCCCAGGCGTGGAGCCAGTACAGGTCGATGAAGTCCGTATTCAGCCGCTTCAGGCTGGCCTCCAGGGACTGGACGAGATTTTTACGGTGGTTGCCGCAGAAATTCGGGTCCTCGGCGCGCATGCTCAGGGAATACTTGGTGGCCAGCACGAAATGCTCCCGGTCGGAGGCGATAAACTCCCCGGTGATTTTTTCGCTCGTGCCATTGGTGTACTTGTTGGCCGTATCGATAAAATTCCCGCCCTGTTTAGCGAAAAGCTCCATCATTTTGAAGCATTCCGGCTTATCGGCGCCCCAGCCCCACTCCTCGCCGAAAGTCATCGCGCCGAGGCAGATCTCCGAGACCCGCAATCCGCTGCCGCCCAGCAATTTATAACGCATTCCAGACTCCTTTCAGATGAATTGAACGGGAAACCCCCAGTTTCCCCCACTTCATGCCGCCCGGCCCAAAACCCCCGCCTGAAACCTGGCGGACTTGAAAAACGCGCCCCCGGCATCCTTTTTGCCAAAACACCTTCGCCAATCGCCCGTACCCCGGCTCCGGCGCAAAAAGGATGCCGGGGGCGCGGGGGCGACCAGCCGGTCGCCCCTACTCTTTTACAGCCGGCTTACCGGGACCAAGTTTACGAATTCTGTAAGAAGGTTGCGATTGCCTATCAGCCCCGGGCTTCCAGGAAAAAATCCATGTTAAGCTGGTCGCACAGGCCGGCCAGGCCCTCGCGCACCTTGCGCAGCGGGACCTCCGCCGGCACCTCCATGGCGATTGTCATGCGGAACATCGGCGTACCGGTTACCGGCGCATGGCTGGCCTCGGTTTCGAGGCTGCCGATATTGATCCCGTGACGGGAGAGCAGCTCGGTGACCTGGAAGACAATCCCGGTGCGGTCCATGCCCACCACCACCAGGTGGTAAGGCACGCCTTTTTCCACCTTGAACTCGGGCCGGGCCTTGGTGTAGCGCATACTGAGTGTCAGGCCGGTTTCGCTTTCGAGCTGTTTCAGCTTGCCGGCAAAAAGCTCGACCGCCTGCCTTTCGCCACCGATCAGCACCAGGATCGCGAACTCGCCGCCCAGGACCGCCATCCGGCTGTCCTCGATGCTGCAGCCCGCCTTGTAGGCCTCGCCGCTGATCGCCCTGGCGATCCCCGGCTTGTCCGGCCCGATACCCGACAGAACCAGATATTCCGCCATTAATTCCTCTTCAGAGTAAGGTGATTCCTCCACAAGTCGATTTAAGATGAACGGCTACCTCACATTATAAGGCGAATCGAAAAGCCGTGTCAATGACCGATTCCCCGCAGCCAGGCTTGATCGAGCGGAACTCTTTCATTTGCGTAGATAAAAACTTAAATTGGTTTTTCCGGGTCGCGCTCCTCAAGCCCGGTAACCGAGACTCATTTGAATTTTTCAGCTCCAGTTAGACAGAGGCCGTCGGATGCCGAAAATGCTGCTGGTGGTCCTGCTTCTCGCCCCATTCCTCACCTGGGATGCGGCGGTCTATGTGCTGCGCTCCCGCGGCGACAGCTCCCCGCAGCGGCGCAGCGAGATCCTGCGTCATTTCACCCAGCAGGACATCGAGCAAGGTCGTGAGCACATAGTCCGCCACAACCGGCTCTTTCCCTACAGCCGCCTGCTGTTTTACGCTTTCTACGGGCTCCTGCTGTTCGGCGCGCTGGGGGCGCGCCTCGAGAGTGCCCTGTTGCCTCTGGCCGGCGGCCGTTGGTATTTCGCCCTGCCTCTGTTCCTGCTGGTCCTTCTGGCAGTGCAGCAGGCGCTCTATCTTCCCCTTGCCGCATACCGGGAA
>MFIX01000132.1:2629-5389 GCA_001780825.1 Candidatus Glassbacteria bacterium RIFCSPLOWO2_12_FULL_58_11
TCTCGACTATCACCGTCGGGCTCTGGCTCGCAGATATCGGGAAATCGCTGCTGCTCAATTGGTTTATCGCCAGCCTGGTGGCCCTGCCGGTGCTGGCCCTGGTAAAGGCATTGCCCGGATACTGGCCCCTGCCGGCCGGGGTGGTGATCCTCGCCATTTCCGCTTTCGGGATCTGGATCAGCCCCTGGGTGATCGACCCGCTGTTCAACAAGTTCACGCCCTTGGACAACCGGGAGACGGCGGAAAAAATCCGCACGCTCAGCGCCGAGGCCGGCCTGACTGTCCGTCAGGTGTATGTGATGGACGCCAGCAAGCGCTCGTTGTATCTCAACGCCTATTTCACCGGTCTGGGCAACAGCCGGAGGGTGGTGCTTTACGACACGCTGATCAAGGAGTGCAGGGAAGCGGAAATCCTTTCGGTGGTGGCCCACGAGCTGGGGCACTGGCGGGAAAACCACATTCTGAAAGGTTTCCTCATCGAGGTAGCGGGCGTTTTCACGGGGCTGTGGCTGCTCTGGTTCCTGCTCAATCTGGGGCCGGCCCGGAGTTTTTTCGGCCTGAGCGCGCCCTCCAGCCTGGTGCTGATCGTGCTGCTCCCCTTCCTGATCAGCCTCTCCTCCACTTTGACCGCGCCCCTGATTGCCGCGATTTCCCGGCGTTTCGAGCGCGCCGCGGACCGCGCCTCCCTCGAGCTGACCCATGACCCGCGGGCCTTTATCGAGCTGGAGGTCAAACTGGCCCGCCAGGCCAAGTCGGACCTTCTCCAACCCGGGCTCCTGCACTGGTTCTACGGGAGCCACCCCCTGCCCGAGGAACGGATCAAGATGGCCGAGAATTTTTCTTCTTCACAATAGCCTTTGCCCGTCGGCCATTTCCCGCACTCCGTTTAAGGCAAACCGGCTGGAAAATAATCCGCCCGGAAAACGCTCAGCAGACTTGCCATTACTGTCCGGATTCCTTAATTTATCCGCCTGCTGAAAGCCGTTGTCTTTATTTCCGGATATTATTGAGGAGTCATCGATGGGCAAATTCAAGGTAATTATTTCGGATTGCGATCACCCGGCAGTCGAGATCGAAGAAAAAGTTTTTCAGGAGGCCGGGTTCGACTGGGAGCTGCAGCAATGCCGCACCGAGGATGAGGTGATCGAGCACTGCCAGGGGGCGGCCGGAATCCTCAGCCAATATGCGCCGATCAAGGCCAAGGCGATCGGGAAGCTGCCGGGGCTAAAGGTGCTGAGCCGCTACGGGGTGGGGATCGACAACCTCGACCTGAGCGCGGCCACCGCTGCGGGCGTGGCGGTCTGCAACGTGCCGGACTACTGCCAGGATGATGTTTCGACCCACGCTTTCGCCCTGCTGCTGGACCTGGTGCGCAAGGTCACCCTGCTGCACAACCACACGTTTGCCGGAGGCTGGGATTTCAGCCGGGCCGGCTCGGTGCCCCGCACCGCGGGCAAAACCCTGGGACTCCTGGGATTCGGCGCAATCGCCCGCCTGGTGGCCGAGAAAGCGCTCGGCTTCAGGATGCGGGTACTGGCTTTCGATCCCTATGTCAAAGAGACCGATCTGGCGGTGGAGCTGGTCGGCCTAGATGAGCTGCTCGGCCAAGCAGATTTTCTCTCCCTGCATGCGCCGCTGACCGCGGAGACCGCGAAAATTATCAATGCCGGGACCCTGGCGAAAATGAAAACCGGCGCCCTCCTGGTCAACACCAGCCGCGGCGGTCTGGTGGATGAGAGCGCCCTGGCCTCGGCGCTCAAGGCCGGCAAGCTGGCCGGAGCCGGCCTGGATGTGCTGAGCCCCGAGCCGCCCGTCGCGGACAATCCGCTGCTCGGGCTGCCCAACCTGATCCTCACCCCGCACAGCTCGTTTTTTTCGAATGAATCATTCGCCGAACTCAAGGAGAAGGCCGCCCGGAACATGGTCGAGGTGCTGACCGGGGCAAAGGTGCGTTACTGTCTCAACCGGAGCGTCCTCCAGGTTTGACTGCCGGAGTTTCTGAACAGCCGCGGCGCTGTTAACTTGACAGCAGGCCGCTGAAATGCCATAATGAAATGGCCCTCTTTCCGCTGTTGTTCAACATCCTGAAGTTCCCGGCAGTTAATAATTTCAAATCGACAGGAAGCAGCCGAAAATGGCCCAGGGCGAGGAAAAAGCGCCATTCGAATCACTTACTGAGCTGGAACAGATCGAAGGCAACTATTACAAGATGGACCTTTTTGTCGCCTCCGCCCTGGTACTGTTCACGGTATGGGTGTTCATGTCCGAGAAAAATTTCGGCTGGACCCTGCTGCTGGGGGGAATGGCGGTCTTGTTTTTGATCCGGGGGATCAAGAACTGGCGGGGCAGGAACATCGGAACGCGGCCTAACCTGGCCGCTGATGATGATTAACTCCGGCATCCAGGGCAAATCTTTTTGACCGGGTAATGCGGCATGCGCGGAGTAATCACCCTGATTACCGATTACGGCCTCCGGGAGGGATACGTGGGGGCGCTGAAAGGGGTAATCCTTACGCTGGCCCCAAAGGCCCGGATTGTTGATATCACCCACGAGATTGCTCCCGGCGGGATTGATTCCGCGGCCTTTGTTCTGAGTACGATCATCCCCTGGTATCCTTCGGGGACAGTCCACCTGGTGGTAGTCGATCCCGGCGTGGGCAGCGCCAGGCGCGGCCTGGTGATCGAAAGCGGCGGCTGTCTTTTCGCGGGTCCGGATAACGGGTGCCTGGAGCCGGCCTTCACCCGGGACCCGGCGTTTAA
>MFIX01000133.1:0-3334 GCA_001780825.1 Candidatus Glassbacteria bacterium RIFCSPLOWO2_12_FULL_58_11
CAGCCCTGTTTGTTTAATTAGGACCTTCCTGCTTTTTATATTCAGGGCAGGCTGAAAGCTACCAGGGCATCGGCGAACTGGTTATTGAACTTGTTCCCGCCCCCCGCGGCGATCACCACGAACTGCTTGCCGGTCTTGCGGCCAAGGTAGGTCATCGGCACCGCGTGGCCGCTGCCGTCGATCTCCGCCACCCAGAGCTCCGCGCCGGTTGCGCTGTCGAAAGCCCGGAAGCGGCTGTCATTGCTCGCCCCGATAAAGACCAGCCCGCCCGCGGTAACAATTCCGCCGCCGATACTGATCGAGCCGGTGTTGCTGATCCCCTGCGCGGCCAAAGAATCCACGATCCCCAGCGGAGTTTGCCAGGCCAGGCTGCCCGCGTTGAGGTCCAGGGCGCTCAGCGTGCTCCAGGGTGGGGGGGTGAACGGAATGCGGGTCCGGTTGTCCCAGAAACGGCCATTGTCGAAATTATCGGTAACCCGGGCGAAGATTGAGGGATTTTCCTTGCTGCGCACCATTTTCATCAGCGATCCGACATTCGAGTTGCTCACATAATACAGCCCGCTGCGCGGATCGTAACAGCCACCCCCCCAAGCTCCGCCGCCGATCGTGTTGGGGAAGACTATCACGCCCTCCTCGCTCGGCGGATCGTACAGATGGCCGACCTTGTACTCGGAAAAAGCTTTCCGGGCCAGGGCCTCGAGCTCCGGTGTGACCCGGTTCAGGCCATCCGGGCCGGCTCCCTGACGGGCATAGGGCGGGGGAGCCACCGGGAAAGGCTGGGTCGGCGAGAGTTTTTCTCCGGGGACCGCGCTCTGCGGCACCGGCCGCTCCTGAATCTCGAAGAGCGGCTCGCCGGTCTCGCGGTTGAACAGAAAGAGCATCCCCTGTTTGGTGGTTACTGCCACAGCCGGGACCTCGCGGCCCTCCCGACGCACCGTGATCAGGTTCGGCTGGGAGGGGATATCGTAGTCCCAGACATCGTGATGGCTGATCTGGTACTGCCAGATCGTTTTGCCGGTCATGGCATCCAGGGCCAGGATACTGTTGCAGGGCCGGCTGTCGCCGTGGCGCTCCCCGCCGTAAAAATCCGGGGTTGGGGAGTCCGTGCCCGCGAAGATCATCTTGCGCTGGCTGTCCACGCTGATCGGGGCCCAGGAAAACGAGCTGCCCTGTTTGGCCAGGCCGGGGCCCTCCCAGCTTGTGTAGTCCGGGTCATCCGGGGCAAGCACCTTGCTCCTCTCCCAGACTACCTGCCCGGTGCGGACAGCATAGGCCCGCAGGAAAGGCAACTGGCCGCCGACAACCACCAGGTCGCCGATAATTGCCGGAGCCGAGGTGATCGCCCCCTCCCACTCGGTGGGGAGGTTTTCCGGCGAGGCCTCCGCGCCGTGCAGCACCCGGCCTTTGGGGCCCATATACCCGTGAGGCACTTTCCCGCCCTGGCCGAATGTTTCCACCGGTTTGCCGGTCGCTGCATCCAGGCACCAGAGGTCGCCGGCCATGGTACCGAGGAAGATTCTCCAGCCCTGATCGCCCTTCCAGGCGGCGACACCGCGGTTGATCAGCATCCAGTTGCGCTGAAGGCTCTTGTCGATCTGCGGGTCGAAAGACCAGAGCTCGGCCCCGGTCTCCGGGTTCAGGGCGATAGCACGGCAGAACGGCGTGCTGATATACATCACCCCATCCAGCACCAGCGGCGTGCACTCGAAAGTGGTCCGGGCTATTTCCCCGCTGCCGTCACTGATCTCCCCGGTGCGGTAAGTCCAGGCCCGGACCAATGTTTTGACATTGCCGGTGTTGATCTGGTCCAGCGGCGAAAAGCGTTGGCCGCCCTCATCCCCGCCCCAACTCGGCCAGTCGAAGGTCAGGGGCTTTTCATCCGGTATTGCCGGTGCTCCGGGCTGTTTATGCTCGGAGCAGCAGGCCAGAGCGAGAAGAAGAGGCAGTAAAATAAAGACACGCATAAGTCAGACGCTCCGGACAGGAGTTAAACACAGCCAAAATCAGCAGGGAATTAATCTCTTCTATCTATCGAGATTGAGAATAAATGTCAATATTTTTGCTGGTTCCCGGGGAGATTCCCGTTCAGCTTTAGCCGTACGGGCAAGAAAATTCCACCATTTGCCCTATTCGGCAAAAGTGAAAAATCTCCTTGTAATTTTATGGATATGGTTTCAATTTAATAACATTCCCCAAGATTACTCGATTCTATCCCGTTTTTTAATCCTGTCCACCCAGAGGAGCCCCTCGCCCATGGACCATCCCATCCGATTGTTTACCGCCTCGATTCTCGCACTTTTCCTGATTGCCGGCTGCGGGGGAACCTCCGGGACCGGAGGCGAGTCCGCCCGGCCGATCAGCCGGGAACATCCCCGCCTGCTAGGCACTGCCGAGCATCTGAAAAATCTGGCAAAAGAGCGGCTCGAGGCCTGGGCCCGGGTGGTGGATGCCGCGCGCAACCTGGAGCCGGGGGATGAGACGGTCATGGACGACCACATGAAAATGGTCTCGATGGCCCTGGTCTGTGCAATCGAGGATGATGAGGAGATCGGCAAAGCCGCCGTGCAGCGGGCGCTGAAATACATCGAGGCGCCGATCCGGGTGGGCCATGAGACATTTGCCCATGACCTGGCTCGCTGCGCCATTGTCTACGACCTCTGCCACTCCTGCTGGACTCCGGAGCAGCGCAAAAAGTTTATCGACTATTTCAACGCCACCGTGGATGCCAATGTCAATTCCGAGACCAATGTTTTCCACAATGCCTGGTATGGCTACAAGCACTGGGGTTACGGCCTGGCCTGCTATGCCACCTGGTACGAGAATGAGCGCGCCCCGGAGATCCTGGCCGAGACCGAGCGCGACTACCGGGAGCGGGCCGCTCCAGCGCTCGAGATATCCGGCAACGGCGGAGGTTTCGCCGAGGGCTACTATATCAATTACTGGTCCTATGAATGGCTGTTTTTCTGCGAGGTGGCGCGGCTGGTCGAGGGCAAGGACTATTACTCGACAGTCCCGGGCTTTTATGGCAAGCGGGCTGTCGCCAGCATGTTCGAGGCCTATCCCTGGATGAGCGAGCGCAACTCCCGCCGTCCCATCCCGATGGGCGACAGCGGAGGCCAGAAACTGCGCCGCGAGCGGGACAAGGCCCTCTCGGCGCGCCGCATCCTGGTCAACCATTTCCGCGAGGACCCGGCGCACCAGGCAGTGCACGCTTTCAACGAGACCACGCCGGTCTCCAGCACCCCCGGCAATGCCTATAAGGACTTTCTCTGGCGCGACACCTCTGTCCATGTAGGCGACCTCGAGAATTTCAAGCTCTCCCATTTCAGTCCGG
>MFIX01000133.1:3350-13019 GCA_001780825.1 Candidatus Glassbacteria bacterium RIFCSPLOWO2_12_FULL_58_11
GTACGATGAACTGGCCGGGGATGGCGGCCAGTACTACTATTTCGGCGGCGACCACGATGTAAACTACCTGGTGCGTACGATCGCCCATAACTCGATTCTGGTTTACGACCCCGAGGAGACCTGGCCCGATATCCGCGCGCATGTGGCCCAGTTCGGCGGCGAGATCGCCAATGACGGGGGCCAGCACCACAACTGGCCGCACCACAACGGCGCGGTGGCCGATGCTCAGGAATGGCTGGCGCACCGCGAGCTCTACGATATCGCCGATATGCTGGCTTTCGAGGACCGCGGGACCTACCTCTATGTGGCCGGGGACTGCTCGCGGGCCTATGCGCCGAAGAAGCTGGAGAATTTCACGCGCCAGATCGTCTATCTCCGCCCCGGCACTTTCGTGATTTTCGACCGGGTCAAGTCCACCAAACCGGAGTACCGGAAAACCTGGCTGCTGCAGGCGGCCAAGGTACCCTCCCGCTCCGGCGACTGGCTGGTGGTGACCAATGACAGTGGTGGCCGATTGTTCGACCAGAGCCTGCTGCCGCTCAAGGCCCGGATTAAGCTCAACTCAGGCGATTCTTTCTACACTTACCACGGCAAAAGCTTTCCGCCCGAGCAGGTCCGCGGGCCGGCCCCCGAGTGCCGGGTCGAAATTTCGCCCTCCGTTGCCGCGCAGCAGGACTATTTCCTGCATGTGCTCACCGCCACTGAGGCCGGTGTCAACAGCGTGCCGCTGGGAAAGGCGGTAGATACCGGCTCCGAGATCAAGCTTAAGCTGGGGGATACTGAGCTCACTTTCACCAAGGATAAAGTTGGCGGGCGGATCGCTGTCGGCGGCAGCGAATCCCCATTGGCCGAGGGCATAGTCGAACAGTAGGCTGGCGGGTCCTCAGAGATGGAGGGGAACATCATGCTGAATTTCCGGGATAAATTTTTCGGAGCCTGGGCCGCGCTCGGCTTGGCCGCGGCGGTGCTGTTTCCTTCCGAGGCCGTGGCGCTCCGTCACCTGGTCAGCCAGGAGCATCCGCGCCTGCTGGGCACCGCGGCCGAGCTCAAGGAGCTGGCCCGTCAGCGGCCCGCGCAGTGGATCCGCGTGGTCGAGATGGTCACCCAGCGCGAGGGTGGCGACCACGAGCGCATGATCGGCATGTCCCTGATGTACGTGATCGACGGCGATCAGGAAATGGGCCGCCAGGCGGTCAAAACCGCCATGCGCTATGTCGAGGACTCGATCAAGGTCGGGCACATCCGTTTCGGCGATGACCTGGCCAACTGCGCCATTGTTTATGACCTCTGCTTTCCCCTCTGGACTCCGCAGCAGCGGGTAAAATTCCACGACTATTTCAACCGCACCGTGGAGGCCAATGTCAGCTCGGAGACCTCGCCTTTCCACAACGGCTGGTACAGCTACAAGCATTGGGGCATCGGGCTGGCGGCTTATGCCTGCTACTATGAGAACAAGCGCGCCCCGGGCTTCCTGGCCGAGCTGGAAAAGGATTACAGCGAGCGGGTGGTCCCGGCTTTCCGGCTTGCCGGCAATGGCGGCGGCTGGGCCGAGGGCTATTACGTCAATTACTGGACCTATGAGTGGATGTTTTTCTGTGAAGTGGCGCTGCGGGTCGCTGGAGTGGATTATTTTTCCATGTCGCCCGAGTTCATGGGACAGCGGGCGATAGCCAGTATGTGGGAGTCCTATCCGGGAATCGGCGAGCACAACTCGAGAAGGCAGATCCCGATGGGCGACGGCGATGGGAAAATCCCCGGCAATGACCGTGACAAGGTGCTCTCCGCCCGCCGCATCCTGGTCAACCGTTACCGCGATGACCAGGCCCACCAGGCGGTCCACGCTTTCAACGAAACCACGCCGGTTTCCTGCATGGTGGTCAATGCCTACCGGGATTTCCTCTGGCGCGACCAGACAGTCAGGAAAGGCGATCTGAAGCATTTCCCGCTTTCGCATATCTGCAGCGGTCCGGGCTATGTCTATGCGCGCAGCTCCTGGGATGAGGATGCCACCTATTTCTTTTTCAAGTGCGGCGACCGTTTCACGGCGCACCAGCACCTCGATAACGGACACTTCCTGATATACAATTTTGAGGAGCTGGCCGGAGATGGCGGCCAGTACTACAAATGGAACTCGGATCACGAGGTCAACTACTATGTGCGTACGATTGCGCATAACACGATTACGGTTAACGATCCCCAGGAAACCTGGCCCGCGATCCGCATGGGACAGGTAACCGGCAATGACGGAGGCCAGCACCACAACTGGCCGCACCATAACGGGGCTGTGGAGGATGCAGCGGCCTGGGAGAAGAACCCGGAACTCTACGATATCGCCGATATTCTGGCTTTCGAGGACCGCGGGCAGTACCTCTATCTCGCCGGGGATTGCTCGCGCTCCTATATCCCCGAAAAGCTGGAATTTTTCACGCGCCAGATCGTCTACCTGCGGCCCAACACTTTCGTGATTTTCGACCGGGTGAAAAGCAAAGACCCGAGTTTCAAAAAGTCCTGGCTGCTCCAGGCTATGAAGCCGCCCACCGGCCAGCCGCCGAACCTGGTGCTGACCAATGGCCGCGGAAGGCTGTTCGTGCAGACCCTGCTGCCGAAAGATGCCCGGACCGAGCTCTTTTCCGGGGACCGGCTCTACAGCTACGCTGGCAATAGCTACCCGCCCGAGTTGGTGTTCGGTCCTCTGCCCGAGAGCCGGGTAGAGGTCTCACCGGCGCGGCCCACTCTGACCGACTATTTCCTGCACGTGCTCACCGCTGCCGATTCCTCTACCGCTACCGTACCCCGGGGAGCGCTGACAGAGAACGAGTCGGCGGTGACGCTCACCTTGGGCGGGAGCCGGATTGTGTTCAACAAGGCCCCGCTGGGAGGCAAGATCGAAACTGGCGGAAAAAGCGCCGCGTTTGCGGATAAAATTATCGCGCAGTGATAGCATGTTGCATCTGAACCCGGTTTATCTATAAATAACCGGCTCAAAGGTTTAGCCGAGCCTCAACTACCCGTTGTTTCCCCTTTCTTTAAGGGGGAATGCCGCGCGGTCGCTGGGCGAATTGCGGAAAGAAGAAAATTTCCACTCAGGAGGTTACTTAATGCAATCCAGGGGGAAAATTTCTCGCAGGAATTTTATCAGGGGTGCATCCGGAATTCTAACGGGGGCCGCGGGTCTGTCTTCTCTGGGTGCACCAGGGATAATTGATGGCCGTAACTCCACCAACCGTATAAACTTAGGCATTATCGGCACCGGGAGCCGGGCGTGCTTCATTTTGAGGAGCATACGCAATACTGACAAGTTCACAGTTACAGATCTATGTGACATTTATTTGCCACATCTGGAACAGGCTAAAGCTCTTGCTGATAATCCCAGAGTCCGTACTTACAGTGATTGGCAGAAACTGCTCGAACAAAAGGATGTGG
Source organism: Candidatus Glassbacteria bacterium RIFCSPLOWO2_12_FULL_58_11 (assembly GCA_001780825.1). Classification (GTDB taxonomy): domain Bacteria; phylum Gemmatimonadota; class Glassbacteria; order GWA2-58-10; family GWA2-58-10; genus GWA2-58-10. Next base: position 6,774 of record MFIX01000133.1, read on the forward strand.
ACGCTGTACTCGTAGTAACTCCTTTGTCTTTGCATGTGCCGATGAGCATTGCAGCGCTACGCGCTGGAAAGCACGTGATGAGTGAAAAGACCATGGGTTTGACGGTCGGTCAGATAAACAGCATGCTGGCTGAAGTGGAGAAAACCAGTAAGGTTTACATGGTTGGCTACCAGGACAGGCTCAACGAAAGTTTTGCGGAAGTAAAACGCTTGGTGCACAGCGGATCAATTGGGAAAATAACACAGTTTTACGCTCATTACGACCGTAATATTACTTGGCGGCGTGATAACCTGCCACCCGAGTGGGACAGGATTCTCAATTGGCGGCTTTACAAGGAATACTGCGGTGGTCTGATTACTGAGGTGATCGCCTACGAATTCGATCGTATACTCGATATTCTTGGTACCCGGCCTGATTATGCCTGCTGCAACGGTGAAATAATGGTTTACAAAGATGGCCGTGAGCACCATGACAGTGTGATGGGGTCGATCAAGATGGAAGATGGTGTTTTAGGCCTCTACAGCGGTCACCTGAGCAATTCACGGATGGGAGGGGGATGGTCGATTCACGGTACTCATGGTACTATCGAGTACGAAGTAGGGACAGTGCGTATTTTTTGGGAAACTGGCACCCGCCATCTGGATTCGATCGGGATACAACATCAGTTCAACAAGATCACTCTTGGACAATCGCTCGCTTTGAGCGAAAATCCGGCGCTTGCTCCGTCAAAAGTGATTAAGTATGAAAATGAAACATATGAAAGTACAACCGCCTTTGAACTCGAACATTTCGCTGACTGCATCATAAATGGGAAGCAGCCGGTAATGGACGCAAAATCCTCGGTCCTGACCTCCATAGCTGCGCTGATGGCTTACCATTCTTCAATGAATGGGGGACGACTGGTAACCCGGGAGGAAATCGAAGCGATGGGTTAACCGGGAGACGATATTGCAGGAACAACGGTATGGAGACAGTGCAACCATGATTGCACGTAAAAGTGTTCAAACGGCACTGTCGGGTGCTGGACCACATCGAATGCCATATTGTGAAACAGGCGCGATAGGGCTTTTGCAGCCCAGCTAATGGGCTGGGAGGGCGGCAACAGTCAAGCGGCCAACTTGGAGGCGAATGACTATACTATACAATAAGCCGTTATGGTCGCGGATTTGCCGCAATTGGATAATTTTTGCTTTGTCTTGTAGGCACCTGTAAATGCACATAAGGAACCCGGCCTGGATGGCCGTCTTTTTTATGGCGAAGGACTGATTCATGATCAGATGGATTTTAAAAAATTGATTCTGCCCAATCCTAATTATAATTCACTGTATGCGGTCGCAGAAAAGTTTGTCGAAGGGAAAGAAAAACGCTCTTTATGGCTGATAACACGATTCGGTATTGGAGAACGAATCGCCCCCTTTAAAAAAAGGAGGCGGCTGCCGGAGGCAGCCTGGGGACTTCCTCCGCTAGATGGGAAAATATATAAAAACTTATATATACGGAGAATAAAAACAGAGAAACCCCTGACCGGAGTGCAGACAGATGAATGGATCGAGCAGACTGTTCAATGGAATCCTATTAGCTGCCCTTCTTCTTGCCGGCGGCCTTGAGGCAGCGGACCAGGTTGCTCAAGCGAAACGCAATATTCCCGCAGGACATCCGCGCCTGCTCGGTTCCCGTGAGCGGCTGCAGGAGCTGGCCCGCGAGCGCCCGGAGGCCTATGCCCGCATGGTGGAGGTGGCCCGCAACCGCAAGGCGGACGATCATTCCAAGATGACCTCCATTGGATTGGTCTGCGCTATTGAGGGCGACACGGTCCTGGGCAAGGAGGCGGTCAAGCTGGCCATGCGCTACATCGACGCGCCGATCCGGGTGGGCCATGAGACATTCGGCCATGATATGGCTAACTGCGCCCTGGTTTACGACCTGTGCTATCCAAGCTGGCGGCCGGAGGAGCGGCAAAAGTTTATCGAGTATATGAACAAGACCGTGGATGCCAATGTGCGTTCCGAGGCCTCGCCATTCCATAATGCTTGGTACGGCTATAAGCACTGGGGCTATGGCCTGGCCTGCTATGCCACCTGGTACGAAAACCCCCGCGCCCCGGAAATCCTGGCCGAGACCGAGCGCGACTACCGTGAGCGGGCCGCGCCCGCGCTGGAGCTTTCCGGCAATGGCGGCGGGTTTGCCGAGGGCTACTATATCAACTACTGGCTCTATGAATGGCTTTTCTTCTGCGAGGTCTCGCGCCTCTGCGAGGGCGTGGACCGCTATGCCCTGGCTCCGGATTTTTACCGCGAGCGCGCCGTGGCCTGCATGTTCGAGGCCTATCCGGGGATCCGCGAGTATGGCACCCGGCGGCCGATCCCGATCGGTGATGGAGGCGGGCGGGTTTACGGTGGAGACCGCGACAAGTCTCTCTCAGCACGCCGAATCCTGGTCAACTTCTACCGCGATGACCCGGCCAACCAAGTAGTAAACTTTTTCAACGAGACCACGCCGGCTTCGGGCGGGAGCGCCAATGCCTACAAGGATTTCCTCTGGCGCGACACCACCATGGCCCGCGGCGATCTGAAAGATTTCAAGCTCTCCCACTTCAGCCCCGGACCCGGTTATGTCTATGCGCGCAGCTCCTGGGATGAGGATGCCACCTATTTCTTCTTCAAGTGCGGCGATCGTTTCACCGCCCACCAGCACCTGGATGTCGGCAATTTCCTGATCTACAAGTACGAGGAGCTGGCCGGGGATGGCGGGCACTATGACAGTTTCGGTCCCGACCACGATGTCAATTACCACCTGCGTACGATCGCCCACAACACGATTCTGGTTTACGACCCCAAAGAGACGTGGCCGGATATCCGGGCCAGCGTGCGCCAGTTCGGCGGCGAGATTGTCAACGAGGGCGGCCAGCGCCACAACTGGCCGCACCACAACGGCGCGGTCCAGGATCCCCAGGCCTGGTACGCGGGCAAGCCGCTTTACGATATCGCGGACATGCTGGCTTACCGGGACAGCGGCGCTTGCCTCTATGTTGCCGGAGATTGCTCGCGGGCTTATTCTGCGGATAAGCTGGAATATTTCACCCGGCAGATCGTCTTTATCCGCCCCGGCACTTTCGTGATTTTCGACCGGGTGAAAAGCAAGGACCCGGATTTCAAGAAAACCTGGCTGCTCCAGGCCATGAAGCCGCCGACCGGGAGGGCGCCCAATCTGGCGGTAGCTAATGGCCGGGGCCGGCTGTTCGTCCAGACCGTGCTGCCTTCCGAGCCGCTGGTCAGGCTCGTCCAGGGCGATTCGCTCTATGTCAGCGGCGGCACACTGCACCTGCCATCAAGGGACACCGGGCCGGCCCCGGAGTGCCGGGTCGAGGTTTCGCCGTCCCGGCCCGCTCTGACCGACTATTTCCTGCACGTACTCACCGCTGCCGATTCCTCGGCCGCCGAAGTGCCTGAAGCTACTGTGCAGGAACAGGAGAACGGCTTTACGCTTTCCCTCGGTCCGGCGCGGCTCTATTTCGAGAAAAATGCAATCGGCGGAAAAGTGGAGCTCGATGGGAAGAGTTTCGAGCTGGTCAATAATATCGCGGCCCGCTAAGACCGGAAAAATGGATTAAAGAATGCGCAGTTTCCCGGAGGCTGACCCATGCTCAGTCAGGCTGTCCTCTTGCTCGCTCTGGGTTTGAGCGGTTTTCCTAAAGTCGATATTGTGGGAGAGAGTGTTGTCGATCCCCAGGCCCTGATTTTTCCGGAGGGCCAGTGGGGTACCTGTCCCAACGGAATGAGCTTCCAGCAGGAGGGGCTCTCCAGCCTCGGCGGCTGGCAGTTCGCCACCTGGTACGATGCCTCCCGGAGGCTGTGTGTCGGCCGACGGAAGCTGCCGGACCAGGCCTGGGAAATCCTGCGTTTCGCCGATTACCATCTTGAGGGCAATGACACCCACGATGTGGCCGTGCTGGGGATTTGCCCCGGGGATGGCAGCCTGCACCTGGCGTTCGACCATCACAGCGACTCGCTGCACTACCGCCGGACCCGCCAGGGGCTGGATGTCACGGGCAATTACCGCTGGGAGGCCGCGCAGTTCGGTGCGGTGGGCTCCGAGCTGGAGGGAATCGGAACGCTGGAGCAGGTGACCTATCCCCGGTTTGTCAGCACGCCCGAGGGCCGGCTCCAGCTCTGCTACCGCGAGGGCGCCAGCGGCGGGGGCGATATCAAGCTCTGCGCGTACGAACCGGATGCCGAAAAATGGGAAAGCCTGGGAACGATTATCTCCGGCCGGGGCAAATACGAGGACAGCAGCTCGCGCAACGCCTACCTGAACGGGCTAACCTATGACCGCAACGGCCGCCTGCACCTGACCTGGTGCTGGCGCGAAAACCCGGACCCGCTCACCAACCACGACATCTGCTACGCTTGGAGCGACGACCGCGGCCGCACCTGGCGCAGCACCACCGGCCGCCTGGTCCGCTCGGCCTCCGGCGCGGATGACACGGCGCTGATCGATATCGACACGCCGGGGATTACAGTAGTGCCGCTGGGGATGAAGCGCGGCCTGCTCAACCAGTCCACCCAGGCGGCGGACAGCCGGGGCAGGATCCACCTGGTCATGCACCATTACCGCGACTCGGCGCCGGACATGGCTGTCTGGTCCCTGGCAGATCCGCAGATGCGCTATTTCCACTACTGGCGGGACACCAGCGGCCGCTGGCACTATTACGAGCTGCCGTTCGATCCGGGCAGCCGGCCCAGGCTCCTGTTGGACAGCCTGGACAATGCCTGGCTGGTATTTTCCGGCAACTGGGATAGCGGCAGCCGGCATCTCAGGGTGGCCGCGGCTACCTCGGACAAGCTCTGGAGGGACTGGACTGTCGTTTACGAGTCGGATAAGGATTACACTGGCGAGGCCCTGGTCGATCCTTACCGCTGGCGGGATGAAGGAGTGATCTCGGTTTACATCCAGGAGCTGGAAGAGGCGGGCAAGCTCTTCAGCGCGCTCAAGGTGATCGATTTCAAGCCGGGGCAGGAGTGATAAGGAGGTAACATGATGATAGATATGAGAAAGCTCGATGGAGGATACATGTATGAATAATTATTCTCTAAATCATTTTGAATATGCCGCACGAAAAGGAAGCGACAGAATACAGATTAACAATCTTCTGGCGGCTGTTTGCGTGGGTTCAGTATCGATATTGCTTACACTAAAAACTGAATTTTCTACGAAATCTCTCGTATTGCTTCAATTCGCTTTCTCAATCCCAGCACTTGTGAGTTCTTCATTAGCATATGCAAAAGTATCCTATAGGAAAAAAGCAGAATATATAATATGGGATAGGCTTGGATGGATCTTCCACTCTTTTGGATACATTCTTATCTTGAATGCCATCGGCTTATTATTGCATGGCTACGGTTTTATATACCCGTCGCTACTGTTTATTACATTTACAGTATTCGTTTTTGTCATCTATTCTTGTGTTGACATATTTTTGGATGTTTCTCGATGGAAAGAGAAATTATTTAAACTCTTTCTTTATGTCTTATTTATTTTTTGTGGGTTCATACTTCCCTTGGTCTTGAGATGGTGAAGCTTCGGCGCCGCCTCGAGATTTATCACACCTCCTCGGGCACCACATACGGCTGCCGGTACTCCCGGGTCAGGTAAGCGTCCGCCTGCTCATCCCCCACGAAAAGCTCGCTCTGGGGGTCGAAACGCAGCTCGCGGCCGAGGCGGTAAGAGATATTCGCCAGGTGGCAGAGCGCGCTCGAGAGGTGGCCTTCCAGGATATCCGCGGTCAGGTCGGACACCTGGCGTGAGCGCACCGCCTCGATGAAATTGCGCCGGTGCATGATCCGGCTCGAGCCGTGCGCCCCGGTTTCGGTGAACCCCTGCGGCCCGCCGATCCCGCCCTCTTCCGTGACCAGCACCGCCTTGCCCGAAGGCCCCGGCTCATCCTTGCGGCCCAGGAAAGTCCTGAACTCCTCGATATCCAGGTGCATCCAGCCCTCGCTGCCGTAAAACAGGTTGCCGATCATCAGCCTGCTCTCGTCATTGGTATAGAGCCCGCGTACCTCGAACTGCAGGATCTTGCCATCCTCCCACTCATAGGTCGCCAACTGCGTGTTCGGCGTCTCCTGGTCCGAATCGAAGGCAAAATAGCCGCCCACACAGTGAATTTTCCGTGGATGCGTGTTTTTATCGAGGCCCCAGCGGGCGGTATCCATCTCGTGCACCCCCTGGTTGCCGATATCCCCGCAG
>MFIX01000134.1 GCA_001780825.1 Candidatus Glassbacteria bacterium RIFCSPLOWO2_12_FULL_58_11
TGTAAACACCCGGCGCAACCTGTTGATCCAGAATAAACGGGTCGGAAAAAGCATGGAGAAACTCTCCTCCGGCCTGCGGATTAACCGGGCGGCGGATGACGCGGCCGGCATGACAATCGCCGAGAACCTGCGGGCGCAGGTGATCGGTTTGAGCCGGGCTGTCGCCAATTCGCAGGATGCGATCTCGCTGATGCAGACGGCTGAGGGCGCCCTGGGAGAACAGCACAACGTTCTTCAGAGAATGCGCTACCTCGCCATCCAGTCGGCCAACGGCACATTGACCAGCCGGGACCGCAAAGCCCTTCAGGACGAGGTGTTCCAGCTCATCGACGAATTGAACCGGATCGCCAAGACTACCTCGTTCAACAGTATCAACCTGCTCAACGGGAATGTCGGCGCGCTGGTCAGCTCCGATGATCCCAACAAGGTAAGCGGGATAATCGTGGGCAATGTGGGCTCGGGAGGCACTTTCTCAGTGGCGATCAATGCGGTCGGGCTGGGCAAGCTGCAGGTCCAGAACTCACAGACCTTTGTCACCGTCACCGAAGCCGGGGAACCGCTGGATGCGAGCGCTAACACCCAGCTTCAATCGATCAGCCGCCTCCAGGATTTCGGCGTGTTTGCCGGCGGCAAAGACTCGGTAACTCTTACCCTGAGCAGCAACGTGGACAACAAGATCGCCCAGGTCCAGGTGTTCGCCACAGACACGCTCGGCGAGCTGGCCCATAAGATCTCCCTGGCGATTAACGATCCGGATACGACCACGGATCTGGGGCTGGCCTCAGGCAAAAGCGATGGCGCCGCCCTGGTCAGCATCTCCAAGGTCGGTCTTGCGCCGGCGGGCGGCAGTGTCGGCGCCACCAGCCTGATGGTCACCACACCGGAACCCGGCAGCACCGTCGTTTTCGGCGGCGAGCCCAGTCTCCTGACTGCTTTCGGCTTTAACCAGATCCAGGCCCCCGTGCAGCCGGTATTCTCGCTGACCGTAATCGATATCGGCGAGGGCAAAATCGCCACCAAGAATGCTAGGGTTTTCGGCGGCCGGGCCGGGAATTTGATCCGTGGTGTCGACATCTCTTTCCGTACCACGCTGGATATCAGTATCAGCGGCAGCCAGGTGGATTCTGTCGGCGCGTATAACATTTCCAAGATCGTGCCGAACTCGCTGCCCGGTCCGGATGGATTCGTGATTCAGGTCTCACCGCGTCCGCTCTCCTTCCAGATCGGACCGAACCACGGCAATTTCATCAATACCCAGATCGGCGACATGACTGCCAAGAGCCTGGGTATCGAAGGCCTGAATATCAGCGATCAGCTTCTGGCGCAGGAGTCGATCAAGCCGATCGACACTGCAATCGACCTGGTATCCGCGCAGCGCTCCACCCTGGGCGCGGTCCAGAACCGGCTCGAGAGCACTATCGCCAACCTGAGTGTGGCTAATGAGAACCTGAGCGCTTCGGAATCCCAGATCCGCGATCTGGACTTCTCCGAGGAGATGATCAATTTCACCTCGGCTCAGATTCTGAACAACTCGGGTACCCGGTTCCTGGCTCAGGCCAACGCCTTGAGCAACAACGTTCTGACTCTGCTGCAGTAAGTAATGCCGCAGCAGATTCGGCTCGCTATTAAAAAAGATTGAGCCCCCCTCCCCCTCGCAACCGGCCCGGGGTGCAAACCCCGGGCCGGAGGGGGTAACAAATCACCGCTAAGTTGGCTTTAATTATTTGCTTGCCAAGAAATCCCTTCCCCTGTCGAGCATCGTTTTTGCCTACACGAAAAAATCTTCAAAAATTCTAAACTTTCCCATTCGAGTGCCGATATAGGATTATAGCCGATATAATCTATGGGCTAATTTTATTGTACGGCGGCGACCAGATAACTCAAAAGGTGCAGTTGCGTCCTTGAGACGCAGTGCGCCCCGAATGCAGTCTCATTAACTCATATCTGCTGAAAATTAATTAGGGCGTAAAAAAAAGGCTTTTGGAGCCCCCCTCCAAAAGCCTTGGCAGCACAACAACATCGAACGGTCTTGGTAAAAGGTTGAGCTTTGGTAAGCGTCCCTTTTTGTTGGATGTTTATTGTGCCCTTTTTTGCGGCTATTAATCGAGCAAGAAGTATGCCATATAGCTCCGGAATAAGCGCAGAAGAGGGAAGGTCAGGGGGAGTAAATTTCCGGATCGTGTTAAGTCGTTGAAGGTCTGATCGTTATCAGAATAAATTTGAAAAGACAGCGGCTTTGCGGCTGCTTAAACCACAAAAAGATATTTGAGCTATTTGACAGTTTGCCTGACAGAGACTCTGGAATAAAGAATTTTTTACCTGGACTGGAGAATATAAAATATGATCAATTTCGTCCCTTAGATAAGCAAACAATGAGGAGGACCTTATGCAAAGTATCGTTTAACTAACTTGTTTATGGTCGTCGCCGAAAAATCAGGAACCAACTGCGAATTCACATAAACAAACGTTCTGTTGGGTAAGGACACCTTAACAGACGATCATGGAGGATAGAGATGAGTTTAGCTCTCAACACAAACGTTGCGGCAATCAACGCACGTAGGAATTTGCTGATTAACAACCGCCACCAGGGGAAATCGCTGGAAAAACTTTCCTCAGGCTTCCGTATCAACCGGGCGGCGGATGACGCGGCCGGGTTGAGCATTGCGGAAAACTTGCGGGCGCAGGTTATCGGCTTAGGCCGTGCGGCAGGCAACTCCCAGGACGCCATCTCGCTGATCCAGACGGCTGAAGGCGGCCTGAACGAGACGACCAACGTCCTTCAGCGTATCCGCTTCCTGGCCGTGCAGTCAGCCAACGGTGTGCTGACCAGCCGGGACCGCAGAGCGATCCAGGACGAAGTGTCTCAGCTTATCGATGAAATCGACCGGATTTCCGCGACCACGCAGTTCAACAGCATCAACCTGCTCAACGGTAACGTCGGAGCCCTGGTCAGCACCGATGACCCGGTCAACAGCATTCAGGGCCTGGTCATTGGCGATGTCGGCGATGGCGGTACGTTCTCGATCGCCGTATCCGCGATCTCGGTCGGCAAGCTGCAGGTCCAGAACTCAGAGCTGTTTGTCACGATCAAGGAAAACGGCGACCCGATCGACGCCGATTCCAACACGCAGCTGCAGTCGATCAGCCGCTTCCGGGAGTTCGGCGTGTTCACCGGCGGTATCGATTCGGTTACCCTGACTATGAGTTCCAACGCCAGCAGCCGGGTCGCCGAGGTGCAGATTTTCGCCACCGACACCCTGGGCGAGCTGGCCAAGAAGATGTCCCTGGCGATCAACAACCCGGGTACCGTTCAGGACCTCGGCCTGGCGGCCACGATTTCCGATGGCGCCACTCTGGTATCGATCGGTAAAGTCGGCTTGGCCCCGGCCGGCGGCGGCGCGGGCGCCACGAGTATCGTGGTCACCACTCCCGAGCCGGGAAGAACCATGGTCTTCGGCGGAGAGGCTTCCATCCTGTCGGCCCTGGGTTTCAACCAGATCCAGCAGGCTGTGTTCCCGATCTTCTCAATCACCGTCAGAGACATCGGCGAGGGCACCATTCCCGACCGGGTGGCCAAGGTATATGGCGATACGGCCTCCGGCCTGGTCCGGGGAGTCGATCTGCGGTTCAGGACCACCCTGGACATCAGCATCAGTGCTGTGGCCAAGACAACCATCCAGGCCTATAATGTGTCGAAAATCGTCAACAACGCCCAGGCCGGCCCGGATGGTTTTGTCATTCAGGTCTCCCCGCGGCCGCTCTCTTTCCAGATCGGTCCTAACCATGGAAACTTCCTCAACACCCAGATAGGTGATATGTCAGCTCAAAGCTTGGGAGTCGATGCGCTTAACGTGTCGGATCAGTTCATCGCCCAGGAATCAATTAAATCGATCGATGTGGCGATCAGCCAGGTCTCGAAACAGCGAGCCCAGCTCGGCGCCGTGCAGAACCGCCTGGAAAGCACGATCGCTAACTTGAACGTGGCGGGCGAGAACCTGGCCGCCTCCGAGAGCCAGATCCGCGACCTCGACTTCAGCGAGGAAGTGATCAAGTTCACGTCATCGCAGATCCTGACGACCTCGGCCACCAACTTCCTGGCTCAGTCGAATGCTTTAAGCCAGAACGTTCTGACACTGCTGAGGTAGGTGGTAATAACCACTGACAGTGATATCATACGATAGCACTTTCAGTCAACCGAGTGAGATAAATGGCACTGACAGTTTACAAAGATTGCCACTAGTTAAAAAAAGCCGGCTCCGGGAGATGACCCTCTTCCGGAGTCCGGCTTTTTAATTCTTTGTGCGGCTTAAGTGCCGGAATTTTCAGTACTAAATAAAGAGGGCTTTTGAAGCTGCAACTTCAAAAGCCCCGCACCTCGTACTTCCGCGAAGAAGCATCTTGAAGCCGGCTAAGGCGCTCAAGATTTTAGGGTGCGACCCGAGTTTGTGCAATATCTGTTCCAGAACCACTCCTGCTTCGGCGGGAGTGGTTCTTCTATTTAGGCCGGATCAGCTTTGCGGCTCGCTCAATGCCGCTCTCCAACCTGGAGCAATATTACCCCGGTGTAAGAGCTGGAGCCTCTTCCAGCGTTAATTTCAGGTGCCGAACAAGCCAGGGCGGCGTACGCCAAAAGCGTCTTTGCTCCCGCCCCCGCCGCCGCAGGAGCCCAGGCGACAGGTTCGGCCAGAGCCTTGGTGAAAATTTTTCCACATGCTTCAGAAACAATTTCTCCGATCGGCCCGGCGAAATACTCCCGCTAAAAAATGCTAAAGATTGTCCGGGGGGTGCCGATATAATAACCAGATTTTTCGGTGGCATGTCAGTCGTACCGGTATGTCCGTTCGGGAAACTGCAATTTCTCGGGTGGACCGATTTTGCAACAGGCGAAAACCGCGAAGAAGTTACTTGAAGGCCTGGGGGGGCGCTGCGAGAAGCAGTTTGTGCAGCTGTATCATGTATTCCAAACCTTCTCTCCCTTGCCGTACACTCCCTCTTTTCAAGTCTTGCTTCTTCCGGCTGTTCCGTCAATCAATCCGGCTTGACATTTGATTCGGGACCGGTTGGTCTTGTTTCTAAGGCATCCGGTCATTCATTAGCAAGGCAGTAACCCGGGCGCCACACGAGCAGCTGCAACTGCTTCGGCGGCCGGGGGGAAAATCCGCGAAGAAGCATTACGGGGGTAACTGCCAGAGACGGTGAGAGGCCGCACGTGATCAGCCACGCACACATCACGTGCGGTCCCCGCCGCCTGCCTGATTTGCCTGCCATCCGTTCTCTTCGCGCTTTTCCCTGAACATCCTCATTAAACTACTACCGGCTGAAGCCGGAAGATTTAGGGCGGCTT
>MFIX01000135.1 GCA_001780825.1 Candidatus Glassbacteria bacterium RIFCSPLOWO2_12_FULL_58_11
TCCCCGCGGAACGCCTCGATCAGCGCATCCACCACCTCGAAGCAGCTCGGGTTCGGCGGCTCTATCTCCGACACCGGCGGAAAATCTTCCAGGGTAAATACGCGGGCCTCCAGCACCGGGTCCGCGATACAGGTGATATCATCGGTGATTGGGGAGAACCGGTAGAGACGGCCCTCGCGGTCGCGCCAGGTGTCCTTGTCGATCCGCTCAGGCTTCAGGGGCTCATAATCCGCTGGGGGCAGCACCGAGGAGGCCATGGCGCCCGCTGGAATTATGTCGATCAGGTCCAGCTTGCGGTAGAACTCGAGCGCATCCTCGCGCCAGGACTGGGCCACCTCGGCTCTGCGGCCCTCCCAGAGGGCGATCTGGCTCGCCGCCTTGGAGCGCAGGTAGGTTTCGCGGCCCAGGACCCGGGAGACAGTATCGTGGTCCACGGCGAAAAAGCCCAGCGGCAGACGGTCCACCGGGCGGTGTTCAAGGGCGGCAAGTACCCGTTCGCGGCTGTTCACGGCAGTCGGTTTCCTGTAAAAAAGTTAATGTATAGCGATTATCTGCGGTTCGTTCCGATTTATCAGGCCGAGGCCGCTTTCTTGTCGATCTTCAGAGTTCCCAGGAGATAGCGGTTCTCATTATCCTTGCCCTGGATGCCCAGCTTCAGCGCCGGCCGGCCTTCCCGGTCCACCATCGCTATTCTCAAATCGTAGCTGCCCTCCGGAATATCTTTCGGCAGGTGGTACACGGAAAAAAGCTCCTGCTTTTCGCCGCGGAGCCAGCCGGTCTGATCGAAAGAGAAATCGGTCTCGCTGAACGCCTCCTTGCCCGCTTTATCGGTCAGATAGAGCTTGAGGGGGTGACGGCGGTAGCAGCGGCCGGCGTTCCGGTTTTCCCAGGTCTGTTTGAGCACCAGCAGGCAGCCCGGCGCGAGAACCTCGGGCCAGGCGGAGCTCTCCAGCACCAGCCGGTAACCCAGTCCTCCGGCTTTGAGGCCGCGCTCGAAACGGGCTGCGTCCTCTGTGACCAGCCTCCGGTAAGACTCGGCGTCCACGTAGAAATGACCATAATTGGAATGCCATTCGAGCATGACATCGATATTTTCATCCACCGTGCCGTGGGTCCGGTGGTTTTTCATGTCCAGATAGGACCAGTCGCCCTCGGCCATCAGTGCGGTCCGTGTCCATTCCCGCTGCATGATCTTCTTGTCCGTGTACCAGAGCCCGTCGATGAAACCGTGACGCGCCAGCAGGAAGCCCCGCTGGAGAGCCACATCCAGAGCCTGACGGTACATGAAATCCCGGGGATCATCCCGGGAGACCCGCTCGCGGAAGCTGATCTTGCGGCCCTGCTCCGGAGGCAGCGGCTGGCCGAAATTAAAGGTGTCGAAACAGTAGGAGATTGAAATATCCATGTTTTTGAACGTATCGGCGTAGAGGTTGACAATCCCGGCCAGGACCTCGTGCTTGGTCTTTTTGTCCGGCCAGTGATAATCCGACCACATCGTGTGCCATTCGCCCCACTGTCCGTAACCCATGCAGCCGAGAACAGCGAACGGGTTGACCGGCTTGTCGTAGCGCTCGGCCAGGGCGGCCAGGAAGTTTTTCAGGCGGGGCATGAATACGCTTTGAAATGAGGGGTCGGCATAGTCCGGCTCGCGCTTGTCCACGCCACCCTCGCCCTTGTAAGCCCTCCATTTCAGCCCGGCGGCATAGACCCAGTCCGGGCAGACCTGGGAGGCACCGGGCGCGCCGTTCCAGCCCGGATCATCGGTAACCCAGGGCCGCAGGCAGATCTGCTTACCCCGCTGTTTCCAGAAATCGATAATCTCATCCAGCTCATCCCACCTGAACTGGCCCTCCGCGGGTTCGAGATCGGCCCACATCCAGTCCAGCAGGACCCAGTCGAAGAGCGGCGCATTGTCGCCGAATGCGGTGGTATTTTGCTGAATGGTCCGCCGGCTGCCGTCGAAATAGATCGGCCCGGCCCACAGTCCCCAGCCCATCCAGGGATTGTTGAGCGGCCCATCCTCCAGCCTCGGCCGGACCAGCACCTGCGCCTGAGCGCCAGCCGCGGATTCGGCCGTTTTTTCCGGGGCGCAGGCTTTCAGGACCATAGCTCCCAGGCCGGCGGCGGTCAGCCCCAGGACTTGGCGACGGCTCGGGAAGGAGCCGCCAGGCTCTTCAGCAGGTTTCTCACCATGGCCCATAACGCATCCTCTGGGTAAAAGGGAATGAACGATCCCCCGACAAGCTCCAATTTGCTCAACTTATCGAGGCAAACCGCGAAGAGCCTCATTAAATCCCCCTGTATCCCCCTTTTTCAAAGGGGGACATGAGGTGCACTCCATTCCCCCCCTTTGGCAAAGGGGGGCCAGGGGGGATTTTTGCCTTTGCCGTTATTCGATTATCGTTAACCAGGCAGCCAAGTGCGAGGAAGCCATTCCGCTCAAGCGCTCAGCAGTTTTCTTGTAAATTCTTCGAACAGCCTGAACCAGATTTCCACGCAGTCCGCCGGGACTTTTTCCGGGGTATCCTCGGGACGGTGCCAGAGATACTCGATAGAGTAGCCTGTACTGTTGACATAGACCGCCCGGGCGCCCGACTCGCGGAACGGTGCGGCATCGAGCTGGAACCCATCCCGGCCGTCGCGCACCGGCGTACCCTCCAATCCGAGATCCCGATCAATGTCCTCGATCAGCTCCATCAGCCTGTCATCCGCGGTATTTATCTTCATGTTCGGCCCCCAGGTCACCGAATCGAGATTGACCAGGAATTCGATATCCCCCAGGGAGCCCTCGGCTCTCCTTCGCTCGGCGTAATGCAGCGCCCCGAGCTTGCCATATTCCTCCCCGGTGGTGGCGACAAAGGTCAGGGTCCGGGTCGGCTTGACGCCGGACAGGGCATGCGCGAGCATCAACATGGCAACAACCGAGGCGGTGTTGTCATTGGCCCCGGGAGATGAATAAACCGTATCGAGATGGGCCAGGAATAGGATTTCCTTTTTGCTGCGGCCGGGCAGGCTGCCGACAACATTGCCGGTCCGCGAATCCGGGATAAAATCCACCAGGGCTTTAAGAGTAACCAGCGTCTGTTTCTCTATCGCCTCTTCCAGCACCGGCTCATCCTGACGGCCGACATTGAAAGTCGGCAGGCATTTGATTTCTTTGCCGAACGAATAATAGGGGCGCGGCACCGCCCTGCCATACTGCGATAAAGTAAGATAAGCCCGCATTTCTCCGCTTGCCTGATCGAAAACTCCATAGGGAATCCCGCCCTGATCCTCTATTTTGCGCAGGACTCCGCTGATCCCCGCGGCCGGCGTGCCGGAGGCCCCGTGGCCGGGATAGGTTTCCAATCTCTGCTCCCCGACAATCAGCTCAGGCTCGGAATTAAGCCGCCATTTTTCAAAGGTGAAAGCGTCGAGAAAGACCTGGGGCAGGGACATCTGCATCTCGCTCTGGACAATCAGCGCGGCCCGGTCGTATTCCGGGCTGCCGACCGGGTGGGGGCCGAGCTCGGTACAGAGCTTTTTCAGCAGACTGTCGAGGTATTGCCTGCGTTTTTCGGGAGTGGCCACCTGCTGGCTGTTATCCGGCAGGCCGCCGTTTATGGAGCAGCCGGCGATAAAGGGGGCCAGGAGCGCAGCCTTGCCGGCAAGATCGACAAAAGCTCTTCGTTTCATCGCGCGTAACTCCATGGTAAAGTGAAAAGATGATAATTCAGTCCTTCCCGGAGACTACTCCGCGCCTGGCGCAGAGATCACTCAGAGGGCAGCCCGTACAGGCCGGTTTACGGGAGGTGCAGCGCTCCTTGCAGTGGGTGACTATAAGGGCATGGTATTCGCCGTAAAGCGCGCTCTCCGCCGGCAGGGCCTTTTCGAAGCGCCGCTTGAGCGATTCATATGGAATCCCGAGTGGCGAGTGCCCCAGCCGGTAAAACAGCCTTTTGGTATAGTTGTCGATGACAAAACTCGCCTGTCCTGCCGCATAAAGGACAATCGAGTCCGCGGTCTCCGGGCCGATCCCGTTAAGCTCCAGAAGCAGCTCGCGCATCCTGTCGGCAGGCTCGCTGAAAAACCGCTGCCAGGATTGCCCGTAACGCTCGGCAAGAAACTTAATAAAGGTCTTGATCTTGCGCGCCTTCTGGTTGAAATAACCCGAGGGCCGGATCAGGGAGGCCAGCTCGGTTTCCGGGATTTCCAGCAGGGACTGCAAGTTCATGAGTTTCCGGCTGATCAGGTTTTCCAGGGCCTTGCCGGCTCCGCGCCAGCTCGTGTTCTGGGTCAGCAGGGCGCCCAGGGCCACCTCGAGGCGCTGGCTGTGATTGACCGGGCCGCCGCAGTATTCGGGACGGCTGCCGCCCTCGCGGGTCACCGGCCACCAGCCTCGTGGACCATAGAAGACCAGCAAGCGCTCGTAAATTTCCCTGAATTCCCGGCTGTCCTTTCCCGCCATGTACTTTCCGGTTCAGCGCTATCCGGCTTGACAGCCGCAGCTTCGATGATAATCTTTTATCTTCAATTTAATAGGGGAAAAATTAACATGACCGGCTCCGCTCTTAAAAAAATATTACGCAACCGCTCTTTCCGCTACTTTTCCGTTCTGCTGGCCACAGCCGCAGTTTATTTCAGCACCCTCAGCGCCGGGTTCGTCCAGTGGGATGACAACCTGCTGACCGAAAACCTTGCGCTCCGCGGCTTGAGCTCCGCTCAACTGAGTGAGATTCTGCTTCCGCAGGGCGGGGCGTACCAGCCGGTCCGCAACCTGGTCTTCCTGATCGGCTATCAACTTTGGAAATTCGATCCATTCGGCTACCACCTTGTCAACCTGCTGCTCTACCTGCTCGTGGTTTTCCTGGCTTTCCGGGTTTTAGAGGCGCTCGTTCGCGGATGGGGAAGCAGCCGGGGAGCGGATTCTGTGGTGCCCTGGATCGGTGCGGCGCTGTTCGCCGTGCACCCGCTGCATGTCGAGGCGGTGGCCTGGGTCCAGGGCAACAAAGACCTGCTGGCGAGCGTATTCTTCCTTGCGGCGTTCCTGAGCTATGTAAAATACGCAGCCGGCCGGGGCGGCCTGAAATTTTACTGGCTCGCTTTCCTGCTATTCCTTCTCGCGCTGGGCTCCAAACCTAGCGCCACGGCCTTTCCACTGGTGATCCTGGCTTTCGACCTGATCCTGGTCCGGGCGGACTCAGGCGCCGGGAGCTCAAAACGCTCCGGCGCCGCAGGCGCCCTCTTTGTCCGTTACCTCCCCTATCTCATACCGGCGGCCCTGTTGGCGGTTTATTTCACCTTTTTTACCGCGGCCGTGGACCGCGAGAATTTCGGCGGCGAAAACCTCCTGGCGATCCCCAGGATCCTCTGGAGCTATTACCGGCTGATCCTCCTGCCGGTGGGCCTGCTGCACCGGTATCTCGACCCGGTATTTACCGGAGCCATGGATTTCAGCTTCCTGGCCGGGACTGTCATCAGCGCGGGAGTCATCTATTCTGCGATCCGGCTGAGGAAGAGATATCCGCTGATCAGTTTCGGCATTGCCTGGTTCTATGTCTGCTGGCTTCCCCAGTCCAACCTGGTGCCGATCGCCATCCGGGTAGCGGACCGCTACATTTTTCTCTCCCTGCTCGGTGTCTGCCTGATAGCCGCGCTGCTGGCCGTGCGCCTGCACGAGCGACTGAAAGGCACAAGAGCAGCAATGCCGGCGCGCCTCGGGCTTGGCGCTCTGCTGGTGCTGCTGGCCGCCCTTAGCTTAAAGCGCTGTCAGGACTGGAGCGATGGCGAGCAGCTCTGGAAGAGCGCGATTGCCAGGGAGCCGCAGGCCGCCTTTTTCTATAAGGGACTGGCCGAGGTGTATATGGAGCGGGGCGAGCTGGAGGCGGCGTACGAAAATTTTAGTTCCGCTTCTGCCCTCAGCCCGGGCGATTCCCGTTCCCTGACCAGCCAGGCTTACATCCGGAAAAGACAGGGCCGGCTGGAAGAGGCCGAGACGCTTTACAACCAGGCGCTGGAATTGGACAAGGGCAATTTTTACGCAATCAACAGTCTGGGGAACATTTACGCCCAGCAGGGCCTGGATTCCCTGGCCGCGGAATTTTATCAGCGGGCAATCGTTTTGCGGCCCGAATATTACATGGCCTATTTCAATCTGGCCTCGCTTTACCGCAACCAAGGCCGGACGCGGGAGGCGGACAGCCTGATGCTTCGGCTGGAAAGTGTCCACCTGCCGCAGCCCGCCGTACTGTTAAAAAGGGGAATGGACTTGAGCGCCGAGGGAGAATTGAACAGTGCCCGTGTGCGCTTCGAGCGGGCGATCAGCCTGGATGCCGACCTGATCCGGGCTTATGACGGTCTGGGTAAAGTCTATCTCAAGCAGGATTCCCTGGAGCAAGCTATCGCCTGTTTCAGGCGGGTTCTGAGTGAATCCGTAGCAGGCTGGTCAACCTACAGCGATCTCGGCCTGGTTTTCAACCGCGCGGGAAATCCGGATTCGGCAATCTATTACTATCGTAAGGCCTATGCCCTGGAGCCCGATTCGGCGAGTACGACAATCGATCTGGCGGTGCTGCTGAATAAGCAGAACCAGACTGAAGAGGCGGTGGAGCTGGCGGAGCATCTGCTGGAAAAAGAGCCGCGGAATTTCATGGCTTTGCGCAACCTGGGCAACTGGTTGGCGGCCATGGGAAGAAACGAGGAGGCGGCTGAGCGCTACAGCCAGGCGCTTGAGCTTAACCCTAATGACGCCAACATCCATTACAGCCTGGCTAGGCTGTACATCCAGTTTCTGAACCGGCCTGTCGAGGCCCGGGAGCACCTGGAGAAAAGCCTGGACCTGGACCCCGGCGCGCCTTTCGCGCCGGTTGTCCGTCAGGTGCTCGAACAGATGAAAGCCGTGCTGAAATGATCCGGCTTTCCGGGAAAGCACTTCTCCTGATGGTTCGCAACAGGCGAGTTGGCAGGCAATAAAAAACCGCCGGTCGAAATGACCGGCGGTTTTTTATGCTGAACTATCGGCAACGCTTACTGGGCGACTCCGCTTTCCGGGTTATAGGGTATCACCTTGGTCCCGGCAGGCGGATGAAAAGTAAAACGCGCCTCGGAAAGACGGAGGTTGTCTCTCTGGTTAGAATACTCCAGGACAGTCCGGTCGCCATTGCGCTGGACGATCTCGGTGCGCACCGGGTACCATTTCTCACCGGTGACAGTCAGGATGACCCGCTCCAGTCCCAGCGCGGGACTGGCGGCCGGAGAGCCGATCTTGGGCACCAGGGACAGCGTATAGCTGTTCACGCCCCGGACCGCGGGCTCGATCTTATCCAGGCTGACCTCGAACTGGTCGCGGATATCGTTCACCGAGCCGCCGAAACCGACAAACATCGCCGTAAGCCCCTTGGACTGCTTGATCGAGAACTCATGGACCTGCTTCAGCTCCGGGTAGTGCAGCCAGACATGGTTATAGTTGATAATCAACTGCTGGTGCTCCGGAGACTGGGTATCCAGGATCAGCTTGTCCGGGTTGCGGAAATAAAACTTCCCTTTCGAAACGATTTTCTCGTCAAACAGGGCCATTTCCTTGATCTGCACGAAATCAGCCTGCAAGTCCTGCAGTCGCCCGTTCGCCTCATCCATGCGCTGAAGCACCTTGTTCACATCCAGACCCGCGGCGGCAAAAGAGCGTGTTCCGCTGAAAACCGCCAGCAAACAGCCCGCAAAAACCAGAAAATACTTTTTCATTTACCTTTCCTTTGCAATGTCAGGCGACTTTAATCAGCGGCTTTTCTTTTTTACGGCTGATAGAGTGCGCTTTGAAATATTCCTTCACCAGCCCCGGTAAAGATTTATCCAGATAGCTGCGGATCGAAACATAGCATCCGCCGCAGTCATTTGTCGGTACGAACTCACGCTTGATCTGGCGGATCGAGGTGTAGTTTTTCTCATGCATCGAACAGGGCTTGAGATATCCATCCGGAGTGACCACCAGGAAACGCCTCCCGGCGCTGCAGGGTTTGATCTCGCCGTACTTGAAAAAGTCGAAAGTCCCTTCGATATTGAAATCCGCGTTGAGAATCCGGCCGCAACTGGCCTCTTTATAGCTTTTCAATTCATCGAGCTGCACGCGCAGCTTCTTCAAATCCTCGGGAGATTCTATCGTGTACCGCCGTTCGCCGGTGCGCAGGACCGAGTAGGCACTGAAAGAGATCGAAACCCCCCAGCGCTCGGCAGTGCGCGCCAGGTCCATGACATAGGGCATATTTTCCCGGGTGATCGCGCTGTTGAGCACGATATCATCATGGCCCAGCGCGGCCAGCTTCGGAATGGTGCGATCCAGATGCTCGAACAGCCCCTTGACCCTCCGCCAGTCATCGTGGCGCTTGTCCGGGAAACAGAGGGAAATGGACAACTGGTTGATGCCTGCCTCGCGGAGCGCCAGGTATTTTTCCTCATCCAGCAGCCAGCCGTTGGAGACCACGATCAGGTACGGCGTAATCGAGCCCGCCGGCTTGATCGCCTTGAGCACATCCACCAGATCGTCCCGCAGGAACGGCTCGCCGCCCGAGACCTGAACGATCACGGGCTTGAGTTTTTTCATCAGCCCGGCGTAATCCCCGGGGCCGATCAGTTTTTCGCCCTCGACCCTGCCACCCATATTGCAGTGGTGGCAGTCGGCATTGCAGGAATGGGTCATCTCGAAAGACACGACTGTAGGATATCCCAGCAGATAACGGGGTATTCCCCGGCCCAGGATTGCCCGTGTTTCTTGTTTAGTAAGTTTTTTCATAACACAGTCTTCAGGAATCTATCCGGCCGTCCACCAGGTGCAAGATCCTATCCCCTTGCCTGGCGACATCCGGATCGTGTGTCACCATGATAATTGTCTGGCCATGCTCTTTGTGCAGCTTTTTGAAAATCTCCAGGACTTTTTGAGTATTGTCCCGGTCCAGGCTGCCGGTGGGTTCATCGGCCAGCAGGATCGAGGGGCTGCGCACCAGGGCTCGGGCTATGGCCACTCTTTGCTGCTCGCCGATCGACATCTCGTTCGGTCGGTGATCTTTCTTAGCCCCCAAGCCGACCAGTTCGAGCAACTCCTCCGGAGGCGTCAAATCCCTCTTGCCGTTTCCATCGGAGAAAAACGTCAGTTTCAGGGCAATGGAAACATTTTCCAGGGCCGTCAGTGTAGGCAGCAGGTTAAATCTTTGAAAAACGAAACCGATCTTTTCATACCGCAGCCGGGTCACCGCGCTGTCATCCCTGCCGGTCAGCTCTGAGCCGTCGAGCCAGATTCGGCCCGCGGTCGGATGGGTCAATCCGCCCAGCAGGTACAACAAGGTGGATTTGCCCGAACCCGAGGGACCCATCAACGAAAAAAATTCCCCATGGGCCACACTGAATGAAACGCTTTTAAGGACACGGCTGGTAGTAGTGCCGATTGTATAGTCTTTACAAAGATCCTGAACCAGGACGGCCGTATTTTCGCTCGCTTGCGAGATTAACTGCTCCCGGCCTCATCGAGTGCTTTGAACTCAGCGTTTGATACGAGTATAAAACGAAGGAAGTGCAGCTATGACTTATGGCTGCGCGTATTATACATCCCGGAAATTTAACTGTCAAGTTATTAGTATAGTGGTTGCTAAAAGTCCTTGCGCTTTGGATCCGACCTGGAAAGGCCGGGCTGTCCGGAAGAGTTATCCCGGCAGCCTTTTGCAGCCGGAGTACAGTAATAGTCGAAACGCCTCATTGTATCTTGTAATACAAATCAGGTGCTCTCCGGGTCCGCATCAAAGTCATCTTGTTCTATGGCAATTGCCGGGACCCGGGAGCCCATTAGTGCTCTTTATCCCATGAAGATTATTGGGAAACCGAAAATACTTCTGGCAATTGCTATAGAATTCAATGGCCCGGCTATAGTACGTCCCGATTTTATTAACTTTTTAAAAGGAAGAAAGTTTCCAGTAGAACAAATTATTCTGCTCTCCGTTCAGCTCCTGATAGCGCCAGAAGTTGGTCAGCACCTGGATATTGTAAAAATAAGTCTCTTCCAGCGGTATCATTTCGATAAACAGGTCTGGATCGAAGACCTCCTCGCCCGCTCCCTCCGGGTGGGAGCGATCGAGCCAGGCTGGCAGGTTCTGCGGGGCAGCATTGTAGCAGCTAATCGCCAGGGCGATATTGCCCTGATACTTCGCCAGTTGGTTCGCCAGGTATTTCACCCCGAGCTTGACATTGATGTCCGGCTGAAAGAGGCTGGAGGGCCCGACTTTCCCCAACCCGGCTCCCCGGGCCAGGTTTCTGCCGACCGAGGGCAGAAGCTGCATCAGGCCCAACGCGCCGGCATGGCTGCGCGCCCGGGCGTTAAAATTCGATTCCTGCCGGATAACCGCGGTGATCAACGCCGGGGGAATCTTCCTTCTGGCCCCCTCTTCTTTGATCAGCTGATTGTATTCCACGGGGGACAAATACGCGATATCCCAGAAATCTGCGGGCAGGCCCGTCCCGCCGCGCTGCAGGAAATCATTGAACGGCCCCCGGAAGTTGATCAGGACACGCTGATACCAGCCGGCCAGCTTAAAGTTTTGGTGGAGGCGGAAGCGCAGGAGCAGGTCGCCGGGGGAATGGGAGACTCCATAGCTGTAAGTGTAGGCGGCCTCGGCGAAAAATCCGAGCGTCTGCCAGTCGCGCGCCTGCCGGTCGATCAGATTCCCCGCCCGAGAGAAGCTGTCCGGGAACACCGGCAATTCCAGCGCCGGCAGAGCGACGATCCAGGCTGAAGCCGCAGTGCCCTGGAACAGCCCGCTTTTCAGGCGCCTGGCCCGGATGCCGAAATAGGTGTAAGGATAGAAGCGGGCCAGCCGGGTCAGAACCCGGGCCGCCGAGGAGCTGTCGCCGAGCGCGAGCTGCGCCTTACCCAGAAAGAGCATCGCCCGGCTCCAGCCCTCATATAGCGCCAGCTTTTCCGTTTCCAGGCCGGCCATGACTTTGGCCGCCTCGCCGTATTCGCCCCTGAAATAATAGATCAGGCCGGTATAAGAGCCAATCCGGGTCTGCATCTCGCTCTCCGGCCCGGCCGCCAGCAGGGCCTTCAGCCTCGACAGAGCCGCCTCGTAGTCATCAACCTCGAACAGGGCCATCGAGCGGTACAGGCCGGTCTCGAAATAACACTTCGAGAGGGGAAACAGCGCCGTAGCCGTGGAATCGGCTTCCCGCACCCGCTGAAAATGGCCATCGGCCAGGGAGCTGTATCTGTCGCCGGTGTTCCTTCTTCTCCGGCTCTTGGTCCGGAGGCCCAGGTGCTCATTTTTCCTGGCGATCGCCTCGCATTTCTTACCACAGCGGTAATTGAACTCGGCGCGCAGGCTGAGCAGCTGCTGCAGGTAAGGGCTGGAGGGGTAGCTCCCGCCGAATTCCGCATAATATTTTTCCATCAGGTCCGACAGCCGGCGGTTAGTGGACAGCGAGCGCGACGCGAAACCCTGGTTGAAATTTTTGAAGATCTGGATGCAGGCCAGCTCGCTTTCCGGAGCGCCAAGGTGGCGTTCGAAGAGCTTTACCAGGGTCGAATGTCCGCCCAAGCCCTGAGACCTGCCCCAGGCCAGGCGTTGCGGGAGGGTCAGCGCGAGTCCTCCCGCCCCGTTGAGACGATCCACCAGACGGTAGGCGGAGGCAGCCTGACCGTTTTCAGGAAAGGAGTTCCAGAGAGTCTCGAAACTGGAATGGGCCGCGGAGTATTTTTTTTCGAGCAGGAGACGGCAGCCGCTCAGGAGCAGCAGCCGCGGGGAAAAGCGGCTGGCCGGCCAGGTTTTCCGGAATTCGAGGGAGGCGGTGAACAGCTCCGGCCCGCTTCCCCACTTCCGGGTGATCAGCGAGGCTCCGGCGGCATATTCCGCGGTGATCGGAAAGCTCGAGCGCAGAGCCGTTAATTCCTGCGCAGCCAGCGCGTACTTTTCGAAAAAAGGCGGGGCAGAGACCGCCAGGCCGGAAAAATTCGGGGCGACTGCGGCCATCCGCTCGATATATTCATCCTCGAGGTCCATGGCGAGCTGGATCAGGGCTACGGCGCGCGCCAACCGGTCCAGTGAATCCGCCCCGCTTTCCCCGACTGAACTTATCACCTCATTGTAGATCGCGCGGCGGTTGGCCGGGGTGGCTCCATAGCTTTCCTGAAGGCGGGCCACGGTCTCAGGGGAGGCGCCCGAACCGGCAAAGGCAAATAGATTGAGAGCAGCACTGGCAAGAAGCAGGCGGTACAGCGGAAAGGCTTTTCTCAACATTGAACCAGCCGTTAAAATTCAAATGGGTCTGAAGGAAATCCCAGGCGATGGTCTATTTCAACAATATCAGCATTTGTTCCAGCAGGGCCCGGTTACCGGCCGCGAGAATCGCTTTATCGAGCAGCGGATCGAAAGCATTGCCCTCGAAATCAGTCACCTCTCCGCCGGCCTCGCGAACCAGGAGAGTCCCGGCGACGGTGTCCCAGGGGTTCAGGTTCTCCTCCCAGTACCCGTGAAACCGGCCGGCAGCCACGCAGGCCAGGTCGTAGGCCGCGCTCCCATCGCGCCGCACCGCGAAACACGCGGCGAGCAGTTTTTCAAAGCGGCCCAGGTTGCGCTGGAGCACGCCCGGCCGGCGGAGGTTATAGGGAAACCCGGTAACCAGAAAAGCCCGCTCGATTTCCGCGGCCGCGCCGGAGACACTTATCCGCCGGCCGTTGAGCTGTGCTCCTCCGCCCTCCACCGCGGTAAACATTTCCCGGGTGGCCGGTTGATAAACCACGCCGAGCACAGTGCGGCGCTGGAACTGGAGGCCAATCGAGACCGTAAAGCAGGGATAGCCGTGCGCATAATTGGTTGTCCCGTCGAGCGGATCGATTATCCAGCGGAACTCAGAGTCTCCGAGGGTATTGGTCTGTTCCTCAGCCAGGAATTCATGGCCCGGGAACTCCGCGGACAGCCCTTTTACCAGAAAATCCTCGGTCCGGCGATCCAGCTCGGTTACCGGGTCGATCTCGCCCTTGAGCTCGACGCCGATCCCGGTCCCCAGGTGTTCCATCAGCACTTCACCGGCCTCGCGAGCCAGCCTTACCGCCAGCCTCTCCGCCCTCCCGATCAGCTCCTGCACCTCGCCCCCAGTCACGAATGAACTTCGCTGCAATAAAGGCTGCAAGATAAACTCCGGGAACCTTCTTTGTCAAGCGCCCATCCCGGAAACTTGCCCTTCGGATTGTCCGGCGCTAAGTTTGAGCGGGCGCTAAAGCCAGAGACTGGAAGGACTCTCTTCGATGAGGCATATTCTCCCGATCGTAATTCTTTTCTTCTCCACCGGCTGCCTGCAGGCGGGCGAGGAGAAGAAAGAGCCGGTGCTTACCGGCCTGGATGTCCTGTGCCGGGAAGATTTCGCCCCGCTGCATGGCCTGCGGGTCGGGCTGATTACCAACCATACTGGAGTGGACAGCCGGGGAAGATCGAATATCGGGCTCTTTGCCCGGAGCTCGGAGCTTAAACTGGCCGCCCTTTTCACCCCCGAGCACGGGCTCGATGGCATTATCGAGGGCGAATACGGCGCCGGCAACCTGGACAGCCTGCAACTGCCGGTATACAGCCTTTACGGCAAAGTCCGCAAACCGGAAAAAGTATGGCTGGCAGGCCTGGATGCCCTGGTGTTCGACATCCAGGATATCGGCGCCCGCTTTTACACCTATATCACCACCCTGGCCCTCTGCATGCAGGCCGCCTCCGAAGCAAAAATCGGCTTTTACGTGCTCGACCGTCCGAACCCGGTGGGCGGGACCAAAGTCGAGGGGCCGGTTTTGGAGCAAGAGCTGCAGGGCAATTTTATCGCCTTCTACCCTATCCCGATCCGTCACGGGATGACTGTCGGCGAGCTGGCCCGGCTCTTTAACGCGGAATTCGGTATCAGGGTCCGGCTGGAAGTGATCCCCATGCAGGGCTGGCGCCGCAAGATGTATTCCGACCAGACCGGCCTCCAGTGGATTAACCCCTCGCCCAACATGCGCAGCCTCGAGGCGGCCATCCTTTATCCGGGGCTGGGGCTCTCCGAGGCCACCAATCTCTCGGTGGGCCGCGGCACGGACCTGCCTTTCGAGCTGTACGGAGCACCGTATGTCGATGGCAAAAAGCTGAGCGCGGCGCTTAAGGCCCATGCAATTGCTGGACTGGTGTACCGGGACACGGTATTTACACCCCAGGCGTATCAGTTCAAGGGCGAGCGCTGCGAAGGAGTACGGGCCGTGGTCACCGACCGGGACAGCCTGGAGAGTGTCGCGGCGGGACTGGAGCTGCTCGGAGTTTTGAAAAGCCTCTATCCGGACTCTTTCGACCTGTCACGGATCGATTTGTGGATCGGCAGGCGCGAGGTGAAACAGCAGCTCGGCGAGGGCATGCCGGCGGAACAGATAATCCAAAGCTGGCAGCCCGAGCTTGTGCGGTTCAAAATCTTGAGGGAAAAGTATCTGCTCTACGATCCCTGAGCCTGCACCGGCTAAGATATCGGTGCCGGTTCAGTTATCCAGCCCCGGGATAATCCGCCTGGCATTTCCGGCATATAATTTTTCCAATACTTCCCGCGGCAATGCCAGGGCCTCCACCTGTTTCCCGTTGTAATCGATCATTCCGTTGCCGGAATAATAATTGTAATCCCGGCGGTAAGTTTCGAGCACGCTTCTGAAAAACTCCGGCCGCTGGTCCGGCTCGAGCTCCTCGTTCTCTCCCGGAACGCGGGCGATGTCCGTTCCGTACATCACCCGGTCCTGATAGCGAATGAGAAACTCGCGGACCTTGGCGCTCGGCTGTTGGGCTAGAAACACGGTCCGGCTGCCCAGCTCGACCTGAAAGTTCGGATAGCGCTCCAGCCTTTCGGCGATCATGTCGACATCGTGCTCCAGGCTGCCCAGGTGGGCGCCGATAAAGGTGAGGTCCGGGTGTTTCTGCAGGATATTATCGCGGGCGGCGATTATCCTCTCGTAGCTCGGCACATCCTCGCGGCCGTAGAAATGCCATTCCGGGTGGGTCGCGTAATAGCTGGTCGAATCCCCGGGGGCCAGGGGCAGCCAGGCGATTTTCGGCTCAGCCAGGTGGGCGATCAGCGACTTGCCCCTCTTGGCCAGGTGGTCGTAGATCGGGTCGAAAAGCGGATCGTCCGGCATCAGCCAGTCCCCGGAGGGCGTTTTAAGCTCCATCCCCACCTCTTTCCAGAGCTTGGTCAGAGCCGCGCCCTGCTCGAAGGCGTTATCCAGCCAGCGCTCCACCCTCTGCTGGTATCCCGGCTCGTAAATCCGGTCCAGCGGAAAGGTGCAGGCGAAGGGGTGAAGGCTGCCGAAATTGAGATGCATCAGCTCGGCGACCTCCTCCATCCATTTGACGTGCTCCGGATCGACCGCGACTACGCAGATATTGACCAGCCGAAGGTTATTCTCTTTAAGAACCTCGGCAAAGCCGGGGATATATTCGAAAATGTGGGCATGGAGATCGATTTTCTCGATTGCCTCGAAGGCCGGCGGGCCAACGAGCGTCTTATTTCCCGGTATGCAGCCGGCAGGAACAAAAAACAACAGGGCCAGAAACAGGAGCGCGTGCATTCTTTCCTCCAGGTATCGAGTAGAAATTCAAAAAAAGTCACCTGGCAAAATAGTAGAGCCGCCTGACCGGACAGTCAAATGAAATAATAATTTCTTGATTTTCTGCCGATAATAGATTAGCGTCTGTTTTTTAGAAAGCCGGGCAAAAGCATTTATCCGTTACATCTGCCCGGATTCCGGAGTCTAAATCCGCTGTGCTTTAATGTCCTGAAATTTTAATTTTCCTGGTAAGAACATTCGAAGGCGATTATGAATGACAATAAGGTTATGATCGTCGATGATGAATTCGCCATCCGGGAATTGCTGGCTAAGGCAGTCAAAGTGTCCGGCCATCAGCCGGTGACCGCCGGGAGCGGCGAGGAGGCCCTGGAGCTTTTGCAGCATGAGCAGGTCCAGGTCATGTTTATCGATCTCAAGCTGCCGGGAATCAGCGGGATAGAGCTTTGCCGTAAAATCAGGAGCCGTCTGCCCAAAGCCCGCCTTTTCGCCATGACCGGTTTCCGCGATGAGTACGAACAGCTTGATTGCATAAAAGCCGGATTCAACGATTATTTTTTCAAGCCGCTGGACCTACGGTTGATATTGGAAGTCACTGCCAAATCTTTTAAAGTTCTGCAAGATTGAGGTTATAAGTCAATTTTCAGCCCTGATTGATCCCCCGCTTGACAACCCCTGATAGCCTCGATATATAAAAGATTGACAAAAGTTTCCTCTTTCAGGCCAGCAGTCCGGTTTCGCGGCCGGACCGGTCAGAACACTCATCTATGACTGAGTGCGCTGCCAGCCGGAGCTAGTTGGGTCAACTGTTTTGTAAAGGAGCCTTGTGAATGGCATTCCAGGGATTGACCGATGAGCAGGCAAGGCGCTACGAGGAAGATGGCTATGTTATCCTCAAATCGCTTTTCGACCGGGAGGAAATCGACCTGCTGCTGAAAAAGGCCAGGAGCGACCCGGATTTCAATTCCGCGCTCGAGCGCAAGGATGAAAAGGGCAACATTACCCGGCTCAAGCTTTGGAACCACCCGCCCGACAATCTCTACGGCCTGTTTCCGCGCAGCAAACGGATGGTCGGTATCGCGGAGCGGCTGCTGGGCGGCGAGGTGTACCACTACCACTCCAAGATGAACCTCAAGGAGCCGCGTGTCGGCGGCGCCTGGGAATGGCACCAGGATTACGGGTACTGGTACAACAACGCGGTGCTCTACCCTCTGTTGGTAAGCATCATGATCGGCCTGGACCCCGCCACCCGGGAGAACGGCTGCCTGACAGTGCTCAAAGGCTCGCACCTTATCGGCAGGATCAATCATATGAAACTGCCGGGCGGCCAGACCGGAGCCGACCTGGAGCGGGTCGAGCAGGCGAAAAAGCACCACGAGCTGGTTTATGTCGAGCTGGGACCCGGCGATGTGGTGGTATTCCACTGCAACCTGCTGCACGCCTCCGCGGCCAATGAGTCCGACAAGCCGCGCTGGACACTGATCTGCTGTTACAATGCGGCGCGCAACGACCCCTGGCGGCAGATCGAGCACCCCTGTTACACGCCGCTGGTCAAGGTGCCGGACGAGGCGATATTGAGTGCAGTATAACTGTAAGCTGGGTAGGCCTGAACGTCTGGCGGGCATTTATAAAAATTGTAGGGGCGCGGCATGCTGCGCCCCTAAGGAGCGTCGATCATTTTTGGCAAAAAGAGAGGGGCTGCCCCGAATAGGACTGCCCCTCTCTCGTATTCATCATCCCCTGTTGATTTCTCTACTGCTTAAACCCTCACCGCCTCGATTTTCCCGAATACCTGGTCCATCTGCGGAATAGTTTCGAAGCCCATGGTGAAAGCATCGACAAAACCCTGGCTGAACATGAAATGCAGCGAGCGGTCGATCTGGCCGGCGAGCTCGCCGACACCGGCGATTTTCATGCCCAGGATGACTTTACCCTTATCGTGCCCTTTCTTCAGCAGGGGTACCACTTTTGCCGGAGTATCGTCCATGGAGGCGCCGGTATGGTTGATCCGTTCCAGGATCACCTCGGGCCAGGGGCTTTCGACCGCGGCGCTCAAAGCGCCCATCGAGTGGCAGGAGACACCAAAGGAGCGTACCAGGCCTTTCTCGCGGGCCTCGCTCACCACGTCCATCGTGGCTTTCATCTTGCCGGGCCAGTCGTTATCGGTCAGGCAGTGCAGGAGCAGGATGTCGATCGTATCCGTGCCGATTTCGCTGCGGAAACGCTCGAGGTCCTGCTTTACGCCAACGGCATCCCGGGTCCAGACCTTGGTCAGGACCGTTACCTTCTCGCGGGGAACGAATTTCAGCGCCTCGCGGAAATAGGGGTGGGAACCGTACATGTCGGCCATGTCCCAGAGAGTGAGACCGCGG
>MFIX01000136.1:0-3930 GCA_001780825.1 Candidatus Glassbacteria bacterium RIFCSPLOWO2_12_FULL_58_11
AGATCGGGAGCGGCCGTCGTATTACTGCCCCTGGAACCAGACCCTGCCGTTCGTTGCCGCCTCGGCGCCTAAAATCTCCTCCTACGCCGACCGGATCATCAAGCCCACGCTCTGGTTCAACCATGGCCCCGAGGCAGTCAGCGCGGCGATCGAGGAAGCGCTCCGCAAGGTCGGGATACGCCGGAGCCTGGCCGCGGTACGCCAGGCGGCGGATAAAGCTTTCCAGGCCCAGGATGATTTCCAGAAGAGCCTCCTCGAAGCCGGCGCGCGTGCGCTGGCTGTCCTGCAGAGCCATCATGAGCATGGAATCGTGCTCCTGGGCCGGCCCTACAATATCTACGACAAGGGGATCAATCTCGACCTGGCGACCAAGCTGCGCAACTACTACGGCTGCAATGTGATCGGTATCGACTTCCTCAACCTCAAAGGGCTGGAGATCGAACACATCCACGACAACATGTTCTGGGGCTACGGGAAGAAAATCCTGGCCGCAGCCTCTTTCGTGAAAAATAAGCCGCAGCTGCACGTGATCTATATCACCAATTTCAAATGCGGGCCGGATTCGTATATCAAGCATTTTGTAACCGAGGCCTCCGGCCGGCCTTACCTGACCTTGCAGTTTGACGGGCACAACAACGATGCCGGTATGCTGACACGTTGCGAGGCCTATCTGGATAGTAAAGGGGTGCTTCGGAGATGGGGAACGACGGAACAGGAAATGGCGGGAGCAAGCAATCTATAAAAGGGCGGAAGCTGTACGTTCCGCAGATGAGTCATGGCGGCGCGGTCGCCTTTGCCGCGGCCTTTCGCAGCGTGGGAATCGATGCCTGGGTCAGCCCGGACTCCGATGCCCACACCCTCGAGCTGGGCGGCCGTAATACCTCCGGCGAGGAATGTCTGCCGGCCCGGGTCACCCTGGGCAATTTTCTCAAGATCACCGAGCTGCCGGATTTTGTCCCCGAAAAAACCGCTTTCTTCATGCCCACCGCGGATGGCCCCTGCCGTTTCGGCCAGTACTCGACCTACATCCGCAAAGTGCTCAAGGATATCGGCCTGGGCGAGGTGATGGTTTTCTCGCCGACCAGCCGGGACGGCTACGAGGGCATGGGCGAGCAGGTCAACGAGCTGATGCGTAACGCCCTGCGCGGGCTGCTCTGCGCGGACATCCTGCGCAAGATGCTTCATAAGACCCGGCCCTACGAGGTAAAAAAAGGGGACACGGACGAGGTGCACCGCCGCTCCCTGGCTAATGTCGAGAAAGTCCTCGAAACCCGAGGCATGCCCACGGAAAAGCGGATGAAAGAGCTGGTCCGGGTTATGACCGCGGCCCGCGATGATTATCGCAAGATCCCGGCCAAATTCACCCGCAAGCGGCCGCTGATCGGGGTGGTGGGCGAGATTTTCTGCCGCCTGACGCCATTTACCAATGATTTCCTGATTCGCAAGATCGAGCAGTTAGGCGGCGAGTGCTCCCTGGCCCATGTCGTAGAATGGATCTGGTACACCAACCAGGAGCAGCAGAAGCGCCTGCGGCAAGGCGGACGAAGGTTCTCGGTGGCCATGCTCGGAGCCAAGATCAAGAACTACATCCAGCAGAAAGACGAGCACCGGCTCTATGAGCCGTTCAACGAGGATTTCGCCGGCTACGAGGAGCCGCACATCCACCAGCTCTTCGAATTCTCCGACCCCTACCTGCCGCACCAGGGCGCCCTGGGCGAGATGACTCTCAGCGTGGGCAAGACCGTGTACCATTACCATCAGGGCTGCGACGGCGTGGTGGACATCTCGCCGTTCACCTGCATGAACGGCATTGTCACCGAGGCGATTTATCCCCGCCTGAGCGCGGATTACGACAGCATGCCGATGCGCAACTTCTTTTTCGACGGCAGCCAGTACGATGTGGACCGGGATGTAGGGATTTTCATGGAGCTGGCCCGCACTTACCGGGCCCGGAAAAAAGTCAAGCGGGTCTATCCGTTTAACTTCCCCTCGGAGGCGTAGTTTCCACTTTTCAAATGACCCTGAATTCAACCGGTATGTTGAGAGGAAATTAATCAGCCAATTCGCGTTTGCGTTTGCCCTAGGGGCGACGCATACGTCGCCCCTACAGCCATTGGGCGGACATAGGGTCCGCCCCCAGGTTCCCTCTTTGGCGAAATGAAGCCAGAGGGGGATTTTACTTCAGCAGCACCATCTTGCGGCTCTGCGAGAAACTTCCGGCTTTCATCCGGCAGAGGTATACTCCGCTGGCCGCCGGCCTTCCGCTCTCATCCCGGCCATCCCAGAACACGGTATAGGAGCCGGCCGGCTTCTCCCCATCGGCCAGCACCCGCACCAGTCGGCCCCGCAGATCGTAAACCCTCAGGCTCACAGTCTCCCGGCTGCCCAGCGGCACCTCGAAGCTGATCGTGGTGGCCGGATTGAATGGGTTGGGGAAATTCCGCCCCAGGGAGAAAGCGCGCGGCAGCCCGGCCGGCTGCTCCATTCCGCTCTCGCCGAAAATAGCTTTCCGCAGCAGGGTCTCCTCTTCCGGGTTGAGGTCAAGCTGCGAGATAAGCTCTTCCAGGTAGCGGGCCTCCTCCGCGGTCAGGAGCGGCTCTGCCCCGGACGCCGGGCCGGGAATAGAAGCCAGGCTCGCGCCACTCTCCAGACAGTCGCTGTCAAAAATGTCACGGATGATATTTTGTAAAGTCGATATATGCCTTGTCATCAGCTTTGATACAAACTCGCTGTCAGAGGAGGATGACCAGGTGGAACGGAGCGATTTAAGCAGGTAAACCACATCGGCGATCGAAATTATCCCGTTGCCGCTTATGTCGCAAATCCCCCTGGGAATGTCCAGCGCAGTGGCCGCATTGCCCGTGTTGCGGTAATCATGGCGGAATTTCGGCCAGGCGCAACCCTCCAGGGTGCGACTTTCGGATTGAGCCGGCCCGCTT
Organism: Candidatus Glassbacteria bacterium RIFCSPLOWO2_12_FULL_58_11; assembly: GCA_001780825.1. Taxonomy (GTDB): domain Bacteria; phylum Gemmatimonadota; class Glassbacteria; order GWA2-58-10; family GWA2-58-10; genus GWA2-58-10. The sequence goes on from MFIX01000136.1 coordinate 2,940, forward strand.
TGACTTCTGCCATAAACCCTTCCGGAGTATGAATACATTGCGCGATCCGGCCCTACTGTATAGCTGGTGGCGCCGCTGTTGGATCTAGACCAGCCGCTTAGCATGCCATCTTCAGGAAACATTAATCCCGACTGAAGCAAGCCGGTATCGTTCTGGGTTCTCCGGAAAACGAGATTATTAGTCCCGACATAAATATATCCGCCTGTAGCCACCACCGGCGAAGACCAGATTTTCTGTTCTGCTTTGCTCCGCCACTTCAAGCTCCCATCCGGATTCAACGCATAAAATGAGCTGTCGCCCGCGCCGAAATATATAGTACCATCCTGCCCCAGGGCAGGTGAGGAGATAACCTCTCCCCCGGTCCGGTAGCGCCACTGAAGGCCGCCTTGCGGGTCGAGAGCATAGAGGCAACTGTCGTTGGAGCCGAAATAGATCGTCCCATCCAGCCCGACAGCCGCCGAGGAGTTGATTCCGCCGCCGGTGGGATAGCTCCAGAGTAGTTCTCCCGCAGGACTTACTGCATAGAACGAGCTGTCCCGCGAGCCGATATATACAGTCTCATCCACAGCCAGGGCGGGCGAGGCGACTATTTCCCCTCGCGTTCCATAGCGCCAGCGCAGGTTCCCGGCCGGATCGAGCGCATAGAGAAAGCCGTCCTTGCAGCCGAAATAGGCGCTCCCATCCTCTCTCAGGGCCGGAGAGGAGACCACCTCACCCCCGGCTGAATATTTCCACAATAACTCACCCCGCAGCGTAAGAGCATAGAGCGAGCTGTCATTGCAGCCGAAATACAGAATGCCCACCTCCGAAATCGCCGCTGAGGATATGACTTGGCCTCCGGTCTCGAAATGCCAGTCCATAATATCATGCCCGAAGGAACTAAATCTCCGGGCATCGAAATAATATAATCCGGCCTGGTAAGACACGTAATCAGGGGCGGAGGCCACTATGACCGGTGTCCTTCCCGAGAAAAGCATCCGATAGCGGCCGA
>MFIX01000136.1:3948-5343 GCA_001780825.1 Candidatus Glassbacteria bacterium RIFCSPLOWO2_12_FULL_58_11
AAAGAGAATCCTCGCCGGCGAAAGCCTCGGTCTCGGCAGCCGGGGAGACAGATTTCAGCCCGGCGCTACCGGCCTTATCCGGCGTTGCAAAAAGATGATTTACAGAGAAAGAAGCGGCAAAAACTGATAGGACAAAATAGAAAAGCGTGGTTTTCAGGACAGGCGCGCGCATTTGGAATGGTCCTCCATGACAGGCTTTGTTTCGGCCGAAACAGGAGAAATATATGTAGCCAGGCTGGCAATCCTAATCGGGAAAACTGGTTCCAGCTTTCCGTCGATAGAATTCCAAATGAGAGGGGGGTTTTGGTCGACAAGGTAATGTGCTCCCGGCAGGCACAGTGTCGCCGCCGGGGTTACTTATTTTGGCCCTCCGGATGGCCCGGAACTGGTCAAACCCGGTTATTTAAGAGTTATTAATGAGATTCTATAATCAATAATTATCTATATTTGCGAATTATATTTCAAAAAGTCAATGGAAGATTGAGACTTTTTCTCTTTCAGCGCCCGCGGCGGTATTTTTGCATATAGCGTGCCTGACAGCTAATCCGATTGTGAAATGACTTTAAGCGCGCATCTTCCGCAGGTCCGGAGCGGCGCACAATGGTAAGCCGGGAGCGGGTATCCCGGCCCTTTTTCGCTTGCCCTGCCGGGCGGCTTAGGATAATTTTAAAGTTTGTTCGACTTTTCCAAACTTGAAGTCCATTATTGACTTGCGGCGAGGGACGTGGCTATGGCCCGGAAAGAAATCCAGCAGCCGGTGATCCGTCACCGCTCAGTGTTCACTCTGCCGACCCGCCTGAGCTTCTGGTCGCTGGTGCTCCTGACCGCGGTTTTTTTCCTGCTGGTCCTGGGTTATTTCCTTTACACCCAGACTCTGGTGCGGGACCTCGAGCGGGATGAATACGCGCTGAGCCGGGCGGCGGCCCAGTTCATGGTCAATGTCTTCAACCTGCAGACCGGGCTGGAAGAGGAGCAGGCGATCAACATCTTCGTCCAGAGCGGCAATGACACCGAGGTGCTCCGCGAGCTGGTCAGCGAGTTCGACAACCCGATGGCGATCACCGATTCGCTGGGACATCCGAAACTCTGGTATTCGCTGGGGGTGCCGAACGATTTCAATACCAAGGACCCCCTGGTACTGAATAAGGTGCAGGAGATCATCCGCCGCATGGACCGTCAGAACCCGCCTTTCCGGATCTACAACGCCTCGCTCGAGGAACAATTTGTCATCCATTACGGCGATGCTCCGGCGCTGGAGAGCCTGCGCTCGATCCCCTTGTACCTGGGCGCGATCCTGGGCGTGTTCCTGGTGATCTCCCTCTGGATCCTGCGCCGCCAGGCGAGCACCGAAAGGCGGTTGATCTGGGCGGGCATGGCCCGGGAAAGCGCGCACCA
>MFIX01000137.1:0-2100 GCA_001780825.1 Candidatus Glassbacteria bacterium RIFCSPLOWO2_12_FULL_58_11
AGGGGCTGGGATCGAGGATTGTGGCCTTAAGTGAGCCGCCCGGCAACCTGACCGGCCTGCGCGCATCAAGCGGTAAAGTATTCTGGCTGGACAGCGGCGAGGAGGGCAAACTCAGCCTGTATGTCTACGACCTGGCCGAGCGCAAGCAGAAAATGATCGCCGGAGAGATCGGCGGCTACGATATCTCGCCGGACGGCAAGAAGCTGATTGTCCGGAAAGGCGATAAGTACGTGATCGCCGAGGCGGGCAGCACCGAGATCGATTTTTCCAAAGGGGTGCTAGATCTCTCCGGGATGCAAAGCAAGGTGGACTACCCGGCCGAGTGGCGGCAGATGTTCGACGAAACCTACCGTCAGATCCGGGATTTCTTCTACGATCCCAACTTTCACGGTGTCAACTGGGCCGGAGTGCGGGACCGCTACCGCCCGCTGGTGGCGTATGCCGCCCATCGCGATGACGTGAATTTCATCCTCGGCGAGATGCTGGGCGAGCTCTCCTGCAGCCACACTTATGTCGGCGGCGGGGACTATCCAGAAGTCGAGCGCATCCAATCCGGCCTGCTGGGCTGCGACCTGGCGCCTTTCGAGGGGTACTGGCGGATCAGCCATATCCTGCCCGGGGAAAACTGGGACAAGGGCGGGCGCAGTCCGCTGACCGAGCCGGGCATGAATGTCTCGGCGGGGGACTACCTGCTGGCAATCGACGGGGTCCCGCTGAGCGCGGAGATGAACCCCTGGAGCCTGCTCGAAAACAAGGCCGATAAGACTGTCTCCCTGACTGTCGGCAAAACCGCGGAGCTCGAGAAAGCGCGCACGATCAATGTCAAGCCGATCGGCGATGAGCTGCCGCTGCGCTACCTCGAATGGGTCGAAAGCAACCGCCGTAAGGTGCTCGAGGCCAGCAACGGCCGGATCGGCTACCTGCACATCCCGGACATGGGCTTCGAGGGCCTGAACGAGTTTGTCAAGCGCTTCTACGCCCAGATCGACCGGGAGGCCCTGGTGATCGACGTGCGCTACAATGGCGGCGGGTTCGTCTCCCAGATGATCCTGGAGCGCCTGCGCCGCCGCACCGTGGGCATGGACGCCCCGCGCAACGCCCTGCCGGAGACCTATCCGCGGGCCTCGTTCGACGGGCCGATGGCCTGCCTGATCAACCAGTACAGCGCCTCGGACGGCGACATTTTCCCCTATTTCTTCCGCCAGTACGGCCTGGGCCCGCTGATCGGCAGAAGGACCTGGGGCGGAGTGGTCGGCATCCGCGGCTACAGCACCCTGGTGGACGGCGGCTATATCACGCGGCCCGAGTTCGGCACCTTCAGTATCGACAGCCGCTGGATCATGGAGAACCAGGGTGTCGCCCCGGATTATGAGATCGACAACCTGCCGGAGGATGTGATCGCCGGCAAGGACCCGCAACTCGAGAAGGCGGTGGAGATTTTGATGCAGAAGCTGGCCGAGAAACCGACTGTCATTCCGCCGCGGCCCGCGCCCCCGGAAAGATAACGGACTGCCAAGCGGAACCGGCTATCGTTCAAGGTAAGCCTCGGCGCGTGTAGGGGCACGGTGCACCGTGCCCCAGCGTGAAACGCAGAAGGAATTTTTCGATTAAACGGGTTATAGCCAAAGTTGACCGTTTTACATTTTTTCTGGGTTTTGCCGCATGGAACTTGTAATTCTCGAAAATATTCCGTTCACGCCCGAGCCGGAGCGGCTGATCGAAAGGCTGGGTTTCGGCTCAATGGGGGCGATGGCCGGGGAGCTGGCTGCCCTGATCGAGCAGGCAGAGCGGGTGGCCCGCCCCCGGGCTTGCTATACGCTGTTCGAGGTCGAAAAGACCGGCGAGCGGACAGTGTCTATCGGCGGCCGGGAGTTCGAGAGCCGTATCCTGCGGGTGAACCTCGAAGGGGTAAGCCGGGCGGCCCTGTTTATCGCCACCTGCGGGGTGGAGCTGGAGCGCTGGGCCGAGTCTTACGAGGACCTGCTTCTGCGCTGGGTGGCCGAGGAGCTCTGCGAGGAGGCCCTGCGGGCCGCGCGGAGTGCAGTGGAGCAGGCCCTGGCTCCGAGGCTGGCGGGCCCGCACCGGGTCTCGATGAACCCC
>MFIX01000137.1:2150-7428 GCA_001780825.1 Candidatus Glassbacteria bacterium RIFCSPLOWO2_12_FULL_58_11
GGGGCCGGCGCTCTGATCGGGGTGGAGCTGACAGAGAGCTGCCTGATGCGGCCGCGGAAATCGCTCTCCGGAATCAGTTACGGTTCGGCTGCCGCCTTTGAAAATTGCCTGCTCTGCCCGCGCGAGGATTGCCGGGGCAGGCGCATGAAATTCGACGCCGGGCTGTTTGCGGAGTTATATCAGGGAGCGAAACACGGCGGGCTGTACGCGGAGAGCTGTTCCTGCGGGCATGATTCCAAGAGCTGAATTATAAATACTGGTAAAAATGGTATCCTGGTTTACAAGGGATGTAATTTATATATACGTTTATGGTTTTGGCGTGTGCTTGATAATATTATAACCAGTTGATAATTTATAACATCCGTAGCGGTTCGCGAACCGCCCGTGTCAAGAAATATATCTGCCGGTAAAAAAGATTCTAGCACCGCTTTCGGATGGCCCAAGAGAACCATATCGTTATTTATTTCCTATTTTTCAAAATAAAGATTACGACCTGAATTTTATGGTAGTAGGTTTTTACTTGGGGAAATATAACTTTCCTTTTCCTAAAGCTTATTATCAAAATACAATAATGTACAAGCTGTATAATGATCTAGTGCCTGCTACTTCTTAGTTCGAAAAATATTTCAGAATTGTAAAGGGTAAGGTCCTTTTTGGGATTTTACCCTTTTTCCTTCTCTCCGACATTTAATGTGGTTGGAATGCATGCAGGGTAGATACTGGGACAGAAGACATCAAATAATCGCCAATTTCGAGCTCCAGGAGCTTTCTGCTGCACGATCTGCTTTCTGGGATACATGGCTCAGCCTGGAGATGATCGTCGGTTATAGTAGTTTTTGAGAAAAAAGAGACAGTTTGTGAGAAATATAAGACATTGATTGCCAGAAAAAGGAGCAGCCCGACGGGTAAAGCTATTGAAAACTTATGCGGTTTTAAGTTGGATGCTGCAATACGTCCGTTGTTGTTCGGTTCCGCTTCGCTCCACCGCACAACAACGACTGGCTGACTAATTCAGAAGGTTGTATTAATGGGGTTTGCACCCATGATTGCCGGGGCATCCGAGGCGCCAATGCCCTGGCTGCGCCACTCGAGCCACTTGAAGGTTCCTTGTTGCAGAATTATGATCTTGTAAGGGAGGTGGTCCATTGCTCGCACGCCTGGATGCGGCAAAAACAGCGGCAAGGTTTTGCAATCCGCTGGAGGCTCTTGACTGGCAATTTCCGGGGCTCACTGCTCTTCAGGCCCGGTCTCTTCTTTTGTGACCCGGGCCGCCTCACTCGCGCACCTGGGGCAGACTAAAGTCTGCAGTATATCCCGTTGCGAGGAAAATGCGGCTGGAAATAGACCGGAGCGCACGCCCAGTTGATCCGCAAGTAACAATATATTCGGTTCCATACTCTTACGCAGCTCCCAAACTTTTTTCCAGTCTTCCTCGATCTCCTTATCCGGCTGCATCGCTTCCTCGACCGTACCTTTCCACCCGCAGTCTGAGCACGTGTAATAATCTGCCATAATTCCCCTAACTGATTTAGACTGGTATTCACCATATCAAAATTGAATCAGGAAAAGATAGCCATCTTTTTCGATTTTGGCAGGTTTCCCCTGCACTACCCGGCTCGAACCAAGAGTTTCTGTATTGCTTCTCCACTATTTTAGGGTGTTTACTGTCACGCCGAGCAATTTTGCGGTCTGCGCGTAGTTGTTACCGGTCAACTCCCAGGCTCTCCTGAAGTACATTTTTTTTACATCCTCAAAGTTCTTTATTAGCCTTTACACTCTCTCGATATCTCGTCATTAATTGGGTATCCCACGACTCATCCGCACTACCGATGTGGCGTGTATAGCCACACTTTACCGCGCCCGCCAACGAGAAAGGAGGTGCCGGAGCCCTCGGAGCGAAATTGGCAAATGCTCTGGAAATTCTCGTCGAGAATCTCCTGATAGATCAGTGGGCCCGAAGATTCGTTTACATAGAGGACGCTGCGATGCCACCCACCTCTACCATTTAGAATGCTCGCATACTCGTCCGATTCTCCTCGTGTTGTCCTCCCTGCCGCTGGCAATCGCACTCCGGCGGCTACATGAAGATATCTGGCAAACGGCGCGTCGAGCTTGCTGACAGGATTCAGATCCGGACCGAAGGCATAGAGCTGATCTTCTCCGGCGACCAGGATTTGAGAGACGGCTTGGCGATCCGAACCCACGAGTTCGAAATCTGAGTATGAGAAAGGGAGCTTCTTTTGTGCCACGATCTCCCCTGTATTCTTTCGAACTGTCATGACTCCGTCGAACCCGCTCGTCACCAGTTCCAGTAGACCGTCACCGTCGAGATCTCCCGTCTTCAAATGCGCCACAGGTTGAGAGACTTTCAATTCCTTGAGAAGTCCCTTAGCAGGGCTGAAGAACAGCAATCCTCTGGACTGTTCATACAGCACGATCTCTTTGGTTCCATCATTGTTCATGTCAACGATTCCAGGATCACCCATCGCTTTGTACTTCGCGTCATACTTCCACAACACGTCACCGTGCATGTTGAGTAGAGCCGGGCTTGGAGTTCCCCATAGTCCCCCGGCAAGCCACTCTTGTGTCCCGTCTCCGTCAAGATCTACTGCACGAACATCTAACAGATTATCTATCTTGTATAGAAGGCAGGACTTGCGGACGCCATCCGATTTCAAGAGGCATGCTTTATTGCTTCCAAGGACCAGGATTTCTTCTTCAAGGTCGGCGTCGAAATTGCCGATTCTTAGATCCGTCACCAGATTCAGACTGCTGTCCTCAAAAAACAATTTCTTCTCGAGAGTGCGCCTGTTTACCGTAATACGTGCTTCCGCGAGTTCTTTGGGTGGAAATCCTCCACCACATCCGTTTCCCAGTAACAGGACGACACTCGTACAAACGGCCCCTGTCAACATGCTGAAGGTGCGTAGATGACGAATTCGTTTCCAGATGCTCATTTCCCTGATCCTCTGTTCATACGCCTAACAATGGTTACCAGTCTTCGGAGTCCTTGTCAATAGGTGTGAAAATAGGATTCAGGCGGCGGCTTTTCCTTCCACGAATGGTACTCGTATTCCGTCCTTGTATTCCATGCCCCTCACGGGATATTCTCTTCTCCGAATACGCTGCTCAAACCCGGTAGTAATCTTTATACCAGTCCAGAAACTTTTTGACGCCCTTCTCGATGCCGGTGCGCGGCTCGAACCCCAGCAGCCGCCTGGCCTTTTTGATATCCGCGTAGGTTGACTCGCAGTCCCCCGGCTGGAGCGGCAGCATCAGCTTTTCCGCCTCGCGCCCCAGGTTTTTCTCAAGGCAGTCTATCAGATAGAGCAGCTCCACCGGCTTGTTGTTGCCCAGGTTGATCACCTCGTAGCCGAACCGGTGTTCCAGGCAGGCGGTTACGCCCTCCACGATATCATCGATATAGGTGAAATCCCGTTTCATCTGGCCGTAGTTGTACACGGAAATCTTCTCGCCCTTCAGGATCGCCTCGGTGAACAGGAACATCGCCATGTCCGGCCGGCCCCACGGCCCGTAAACCGTAAAGAAACGCAGGCCGGTGGTGTTCAGCCCGTAAAGGTGCGAGTAGGAGTGGGCCATCAGCTCATTGGCCCGCTTGGTCGCCCCGTAGAGTGAAATCTGTCCCTCGAGGACATCGTTTTCCCCGAACGGCAGCTTCCGGTTTTTCCCGTAAACGCTGGAGGAGGAGGCGTAGATCAGGTTATCCACTTTGTAGCGGCGGCACAGCTCGAGGATGTTGAGGAAACCCTCGAGGTTCGAGCGCTGGTAAGCCTGCGGGTTGGTCAGGGAGTAGCGGACTCCGGCCTGCGCCGCCAGGTGGATCACCTCGCGCACGCTCCCCTGTTTGAAAATCTCTTCCATCGCCGGATAATCGCAGAGGTCCACCTGGTGGAATACGAAAGCCTTGTGCGCCTTGAGCTCGGCGACACGGTCCCATTTGAGCCGGGTCGAATAATAATCGTTGACTATGTCGCTGCCGGTAACTTCGCGTCCCTCTTCGAGCAGCTTGCGGGCGACATGGTAGCCGATAAAACCCGCGGCGCCGGTGACCAGGATCATCCGTATCCTCCAATGGCTTGTCCGGAAATGCAGGGCGGGAAATATAAATAATCCACGGCGCCGGAGCAAAGAAGATAAAGTCCCTGCGCCTCGAACCCCGGTTTCCTGAAAATCAGTCCTCAGGGGGCCGTGAAATGCGATCTCTTTACTCTCAGCACCTGGCCCTTTTCGGCCTCGGTGATATAGACCCAGTCTCCCTTGGCCTGGACATTGGTCAGGTTGGCTCCGAAGCCGCTGGCGCAGCCCAGCAGCTTGCCCTGCGGGCTGACATAGTAGAGACGGCCTCCGCCGTAATGGGTGATAAACAGGTTCCCCCGCTCATCCTCCTCGATCCCATCCGGCCCGTTGCCGCCGCTCATCAGGAAGATTTCTTTCCCCGGCCCGGCCTTGTGCCCGTTATCGCTCAACGGGAAGGCGGTGACATTGCGGCGCACGGTCTGGGCCACGTAGAGGGTTTTCATATCCCGGCTGACAGTCAGCCCGTTGGGGAAAGCCAGCCCCTCCGCCAGCAGGTAAATCTTTTTATCGGCGATACTGCAGCAGAGCACCCTTCCGCCGGTGGTTTCATCCTCGCGGTTGGGGTCGGAGAAATAAAGGTCGCCATTGGCGGCCAGGAAGATATCGTTGACCTCGTTCAACGGCTTGCCCAGGTAGCTGTCGACCACGGTTTCGACTTTTTTTGAAGCTAGGTCGATTGCGATTATCCGCTTGCCCTCATACTCGCAGGCGTAGAGCTTGCCATCCGCCGGGTTGAACGCCATCCCGTTGGCCGCGCCCTCCTTGACCGCCCCCAGATCGAGAAAGACCGTGGTCTTGCCGTCCGGCGCTATCCGGGCGATATCCGACTCCTTCTGGTAGGCTACCACGTAAAGGTTCCCGGCCGCATCGAACGCCGGCCCTTCCGGGAACTTGAATCCCTCGGAAAAAACTTCGAAATCAGCGGTCGTGCAGGGCTTGTCGGCCCACAGGGCGTTAGATAAAGCGGCCAGCGCCGCGACGGCGCTTGCCAGTAGAATGCTTCTGCTCATCAGCTTCCCCCATTTCCGGCGAGAGGGTTAATTAACCATGCGGGAATTTTTGCTCATTTAATTTCTTGCATCTCAGTCGCTGTCCGTGGTACGGAACTACCAGCTCCCTCCGGGATAGAGCGCCAGAGCGGCCGGGCTGGTGTAGTTCATGGTGGTATCGATTTTCGAGT
>MFIX01000138.1 GCA_001780825.1 Candidatus Glassbacteria bacterium RIFCSPLOWO2_12_FULL_58_11
TTGATGGCAAAAGAAGCAAAACCAGTTCTTTCATAACTGAAAGAACCAAAGGTTATTGTCGGCTTTTGAGTCTTTTACTCCGCTTCGCCAAGGTCGCCTGCGCGCAGATTCGCGCGAAGGCCTGCCGGGCTTTGTGCAAATATCAAGGTCGACATGGAAATTACTTGTCTTCTACACGCTCCAATTAGAGAATCTTAGAAGCTTCAGGGCATCTTATAGCCTCTGATTAGACAACTCCAGATTTGAATAAATGCAATCTATATTACGCAACTCCTAGTAAGCGGTTACCTGTGACAGGGAAGCAGGCCTTAAATGCAAAAATATTGCCGGAAAATCCATATCTATTGCGGTCTGGCCTTGCTGCCATTGATCCTTCTTTTTTCGGTTTCAGGGTTGATGCTCAATAATCCGGGCTGGAATATCACCCAATACTGGTCCCAGCGCCAGGAGACGACCAGCGAACGCATTATCGAGCCTCCGCGGGCGACCGGAGACCTGGAGCGGGCCCGGGAGCTGTTGCGCCAACTGGGCCTTTCGGGCGAAATCGAGCGGACAACCAGCTATCCTGAAGGCGATCATTTCGATTTCCAGGTGGTCCGGCCGGGCCGGATAATCGAGGTCAAGTGCGATCTGGCCGAAAAAAAGGCCGCGGTGAAGCAGATTCAGACCAATCAATGGGGCGTGCTGTCCATGCTCCATACATTTACCGGAGTGCGGCAAAATGACCCGGACAAGACCCGTAACTGGATAATGACCACGATCTGGAGCGCGACAATCGACGCGCTGGCCCTGGGGCTGATTGTAATGGTGCTGAGCAGCCTTTACCTGAGTATTCTGGACGAAGAGAGGAGAGGGCTGAAACTTTCCGCACTGAGTCTGGGCCTGTTGACCGCAATATTTTTCGTATTCGGACTGGACTGGCTCTTTTAAAGAGATACTCTTGGCTCGACTTACCCTCCCGCGGATAGTAAATTATCTTTACCCGGGGCCGCCGGCGCACCCCTCTTTCCAGAGCTATAAAATTAACCGGAAATAGCTGGGATGAAAGACAGACCTCTGCAAACCAGGATCATCTACGGGCCGATAGACTCCAGGCGGCTCGGAAAGTCCCTGGGAGTGAACATCCTGCCCACTGCGGAGAAAATCTGCTCTTTCGACTGCCTCTACTGCCAGTATGGATTCACCGCCGAAAAGCAAGACCGCGCCGGGGCCCGTCGGGTCGAGCTGCCCTTTCCGGCCGAGGTGGCCGAGGAGCTTGCCGCGGCGCTGGCGCTTTCCGGACCGCTGGATGCGATTACCCTGGCCGGAAACGGCGAGCCCACCCTGCATCCGGCGTTCAGGCAGATCGCCGAGGCGGTGGCCCACCAGAGGGACCTGCACCGGCCAGGCGTGCCGGTATGCATCCTTTCTAACTCCTCGACCCTGCATGACCCGAACGTACAAGCCGCTTTTCAGTCAATCGACCGGCGGGTCATGAAACTGGATGCCGGCACCGAGGAGACATTTCAGAAACTCAACCGGCCCGGGCCAGGCCTGACCCTGGAAAAGATTGCCGGGGGGCTGGCGCAGCTCAAGCCGGTGGAGATACAGGCGCTCTTTCTGGATGGTCCGGTGAGCAATACTGCGTCGAAGGAGATCGAGGCCTGGCTGGGGCATTTGGAGAAAATCCGGCCCGTGGCGGTGCAGGTTTACACTTTCGACCGCCAGCCGGCGGACCAGCGCCTGGTCCAGGTTAGCGGCGAGCGCCTGGAGCAGATCGCCGCGGCGGTGCGCTCACGGTTGCCCAAAGCGAAAGTGACGGTTTATTGAGCAGGTCGTTGGAAGCTGTTTTAAACAAACCCCGCCTGCCTGTGGCAGGCACTCCATCGCTGGGAAGACATTGGTAAGTATTTCGGTAGTCCTGTAGGGGCGACGCATGCGTCGCCCCTACCCTTACGATCTAGGCGGACCCATGTGTCCGCCCCTACAGGGAATGACAGAAATTCGCGAATTATACGGGATAGACACAATTCGAGTAAATTAATTGTTGACTCAGTTGGAGGAATGAATGGCCGAGCTGGCTCTTAAAGGCGGCGCGCCGGTGCGCGAGACACCGTACCCGGCGTGGCCCTGCTGGGATGATGAGGAAATCAAGGCCGCCGAGGCCGTGATACGCAGCGGCAAGTGGGGCATGGCCCAGGGCGACAAAGTCCTCGAGCTGGAGAAGAAATTCGCCGCCTACCAGGAGGCCGCCCAGGGCATCGCAGCGACCAGCGGAACAACCGCCCTGCGCGCCGCCCTGCTGGCCGCGGAGCTCGAGGCGGACAGCGAGGTGATAGTGCCGTCCTATACTTTCGTCGCCAGCGGTACCGCGGTGTTGGAAGCGAATTTAATACCCGTGTTCGCCGATATCGAGCCGGAAACCTACAATATCGATCCGGATTCGGTGGAAAGTCTGATCACCGACAAGACGAGCGCGATCATGCCGGTACACCTGGCAGGCCTGCCCGCGGACATGGACCGGATCATGGCGCTTGCCCGCAAGCGGGGCCTGACAGTAATCGAGGATGCCTGCCAGGCCTGGGGCAGCGAGTACCGCGGCCGCAAGGTTGGGGCGATCGGCCTGGCCGGAGCATTCAGCTTCCAGAGCTCGAAGCATATCACCGCCGGAGAGGGCGGAATGCTGGTGACCAATGACTCCGGGTTCGCCTTGCGGGCCCGCTCGATAGTCAACTGCGGCCGCCGGGAGGGCGGGGCCTGGCACGAACATGACCGTCTGGGCGGCAATTACCGTCTGAGCGAGCTCCACGCGGCGGTGATCCTGGCCCAGCTTGGGCGCTACCAGGGCATGCTCGAGCGCCGTCAGCAGGCGGCCGCATTCCTGCGGGAGAAGCTTTCCGCAATCGAGGGCCTCCGGCCGCTGAAGCTTCCTGAATATGCCACCGCCTCGAGCTGCCACCTGTTCATTCTGCGCTACGACAGCGACTCTTTCGGCGGGCTGAAACGCGAGACTCTCATCAAGGCCCTCAACGCCGAGGGCATCCAGCCCGCGCACGGCGGGTATTTCATCCCGGTCCACCGTCAGCGAGTGTTCCTCGAAAAGCGGGTCGGCTCTTTTGACCTGATCGCCAGTCACCGTTTCCGCGGCAAGGTCATCGACTACGCGCAGTTCGAATGCCCGGTAGCGGAGCGCGCCTGCGGCGGGGAGGCGGTCTGGCTCCTGCAGAACCTTCTGCTGGCGGACCGCGAGGGGCTGGAGGATATTGTGCGGGCTTTCGAGAAAATCCGCGCCCACCATACAGAGCTTCTGGAGTGATCCGGCCGCATGCTCAGTCTTCAATACCGGGAAGCGGTGGAGCGGCTCTACAGCCTTCAGCGCTTCGGGGTCAAGCTGGGTCTGGAAAAAATAACTTCCTTCCTGGTCGATCTGGATAATCCCCAGAACACTTTTCATAGCTGCCATATCGCGGGCACCAACGGCAAGGGGACCTGTGCCGCGGTGGTCCAGGCGGTCCTCTCCGCGCACGGTATCAGCGCCGGCCTTTACACCAGCCCGCACCTGGTGGACCTGCGCGAGCGGGTCCGGGTGGGCGGCGCGGCTGTCCCGGAAAGCTTTGTCGCTTACTGGGTGGGGAAACACCTGGATTACGCGCTCAGACGGAAAGTGACCTTTTTCGAGACGGTAACCGCCCTGGCTTTCGATTATTTCCGGGAGCAGCGGGTCGAGGCAGCGGCGGTGGAGGTCGGCCTGGGAGGAAAGTTCGATGCGACGAACGTGGTCCAGCCGGCGGTGAGTGTAATCACCTCGATCGGGCTGGAGCACACCCTTTACCTGGGGAAAAGCCTGTCCGCTATCGCGGGCGAGAAAGCGGGGATCGCCAAGCCTGGAGTGCCCCTGCTCTGCGGCGAGACCGGAAAGCGTGCCCTGGCGTCGATCAAGGCGGCGGCGCAGGAGGCCGGCAGTCCGCTGTCGTTGCTGGATGAGGATACGGTCTGTATCGAGCGGGAGGTGGATCGCCGCGGCACCCGTTTCGATTACCGGGGGCCCGGGCTCAGCCTCGACGGAGCGCTTGTACCGCTTTACGGGCGGCACAGCCTGCGGAACGTGGCCCTGGGGCTGCAAGCGGCGGGCCAGCTGCTCGGTAAAATGGGCGCTGTCCCGGAGGCCCCGGCGGTGAGGGAGGCCCTCGCAAATCTTTCCTGGCCGGCCCGCTTCCAGAGGCTATCCCTGGCGGGCGGGGTCGAGCTGGTGCTCGATGTGGCGCATAATCCACCGGCAGCGGCCCGGCTGGCCGAGGTTTACCGCCGGGTTTACGGCGGGCGCCGCGCAGTGGTGGTCTCCGCGCTGGCCTCAGACAAGGACTACCGGAGTTTCCTGCGGAAATTGCTCAAACTTACGGAAGTCTTTATCTTCCCGGAGGTGGATTTCGGCCGCAAGGATACGCCTTCGGTCTGCCGCGATCCGCAGGAGCTGCGCGAGTTTGTCGAAAGCTCGGTGCCCGGGGCGCGGGCTCTGGCCGGGGAATCGATGGAAGCGGCCCTCGAGCGGGCATTCGCTCTGGCTCAGGGCAAGCCGGTGGTTGTGACCGGCTCGTTCCATACGGTCGGCGCGGCCATTCAGGTTTTGGGAATCAAAGTTTGACCCACCGGGTATTAGAGGGTCGTGGATAAGATTTTGCCGTGAGATGCAGAACCTCGCGACCAAGGAGCCGGGTTGTTAACTGTAAATCTGACTTTTCAGGGGCTGCGTCCATTGTGGCTGGCTCTATTGCCGCTGGCCGCGCTGCTGGTAGTGCTGTGGACCTACCGTAAAACCTACCCGCCGCTGTCCCGGCCGTACCATATTCTGTTGGTCGTCCTGCGGGTGACTGTGGTCCTGCTGACCGGACTGCTGATTTTCGAGCCGGCGACAGTCTTGTCGCGCGACCGGGAGCGGCCGGAAAGAGTGGCGCTGCTGCTGGACCGCTCGGCCAGCATGCTGCTGCCGGTCTCGGGCCGCGGAGGCCGGAGCGACACCTCGAGAATAGAGGCTGCGGAAAAGCTGGTGCGGGAAAACACAAAAAGCGCCGGGCTGGCGGTCTTTACTTTCGGCGATGAACTGCACCGGGCCGACAGCAGCCAGGGGCAGGGAGCGCAACCTGAGGTAGAGGACCGCACCGACCTGGCCTCGGCGCTGCATGAGCTGTCGAGCCGCAGCCGGGAGAGCTGGGACCGGGTGTACGTGGTCAGCGACGGCAGGATCAACGCGGGCCGCGATCCGCTGCTCGAAAGCGGCGGCTTGCCGCCGGTGGAGTCTGTCCTGGCGGGCGAACCGCCGGAAGCGCCGGACCTGGCTCTGGCGGGATTCGAGCTGCTGCGGCCGGTGTACGAAGGCGGCCGGGTCGAGCTGGAGCTTTCAGTGGCGCTGGCGCCGGGGACAGCGGGGGCCGGGACGCTGCCGGAGGCGGCGCTGTGCGATTTTTACCTTGACAGCCGCAAGGTTGCCGAGAAGAAAATCAGTCTGGGCCGGACCGGAGCCGGTTTCGCCGGGGAGGAGATCAGCTTTCCCGCGCCTCCGGCGGGCGGCTACTGGCTTAAAGCGGTATTGCGGCCCCTGGAAGGCGAATGGACCGCGCTGAACAATGAGCGGCTGATCCGGCTCGAAGTGGCTAAAAGCCGCCCGACGCTGCTGCTGGTATCGAACGCGCCGGATTGGGATTACGCATTCCTCAGGCGCGCCTTCGAGCTCAACGCCGAATGGCAGGTCGAGGGACTGATCGTGCTTCGCGGAGAGCAGGGCGGGGAGGTTGTCCGCAGGGAGGACGCCCGTGGAGGCTACAGCGCCGGCCGGCTGCCGGATGACAAAAAGCTGGCAGAGGTGGATTTCCTCTTGCTTCACGGCCGGCTGAACGATTACGAGAACTCATTCCTGAACCATATCGCCGGGCGGGCGCAAAAGGGCGGCCTGGCCCTGGTATTCTGGCCTGCCGGCGAGATCAAGCCGGATGCATTTCCAGCGGCGCTGCTGTCCTGGCTGCCTTTCGTTCCAGGCCCGGCCGCGGCGGTTCTGGTCCGGGCGCCGGAAGGGCCCTCGACAATCAACACTCTGGATCGCTACAATATCCTGGCCGGCCTGGGGGGCGGCGCAGCCTTCGACAACTTGCCGCCGGTACAGTGGGTTTACCGGGGAATCGCGCTCAAGAGCCGGGCTGAGGTTCTGGCGCGGGCCGGGCAGCGCAGCTCAGGCGAGCCGGGAGCGGCCCTGCTGGCCGCCATGCCGGTTGGAGAATCCAGGACGGCGGCGGTGTTGGGTGAGGGCCTTTGGCGCTGGCACATGCTGAGCCAGGACACTCCGGGGGGCAGAGATACCCGCTATTACCGTCTCTGGGAGGCCCTGGCCGGCTGGCTGATGTCCGGAGAAAAAAAGTCAGGCCTGGTTTTCGCGCCGGCGCTGTCTGTTTTTCCCAGGGGGGCGAAGGTCGGCTTTAAAGGGGCTTTTGACACTGTCGGGGGAGACTCGGCAACCGGCCGCGCCAGGGTGACTGTCGAGGTGCGGCGGCTCGGCGAGGCCGGACAGCCGATGGACACCGTGGCGCAGAGCACGCTCGAGCTGGATGCCGGCGAGACTAATTTTTCCTTCATTCTCGGGCGGCTGCGGCCGGGCCTTTACGAATTCACGGGCCGGGTGGGGAAAGACGGGGAGGAACTCAATAAAGAAGGCCGCTTCGCCGTGGAGAGCTACAGCCCGGAAATGGCGGCTGTCGCCGTCGATTCGACTGTCCTGGGAGCGCTGTCCGCCTCCACCGGAGGGCGGCTGACCAGGCTGTCTGACCCGGCGCTCGCAATAAAAACCGGCACCACCACGGAGCCGGTTACCAGGACCTTCCGGATGTCCTACGATTTCTGGATTTATCTGCTGCTGGCCGCCCTGCTGTCTACCGAGTGGGCCCTGCGAAAGCGCAAAGCCCTGGCCTGAGAAGATCCGCTTACCCGGCCAATCATAGCGCATCAAAAATTTCAGACCCCTCGTTAAGGACTGTTTTCCTTCTCGAATCGCCTCTCCATCCTGCGCCTGCCGCCGCAGCGCCGAAGGGGAGCGCCGCCGGTTTGAGAATATGCATAAGTTTCCTCCGGCTTTAGAAATTATTGACAAGGTACGTGGGCGAAAATATCTTGAAAGTCCTGCAATAAATTCTTCGGTATTTGCCGGACTAAGAACCGGAGCAACCAGCCAGCCTAGATAGGAACGGTCTGCACGGAGCGGGATACCCGACGGCCGGACCGCCGCGGCCGTTGACAGTGGAAAGCTGGCTGCGGGGGAACCTGATCTTAAGACTCTTTACCTTTTTATCGATGGAGTACGGAGCATTATGAGTGAGAATAGAAGCCAGGACATTCAACTTATCAAACTTGCCGCGCAGGTGGAAAAGGACAGTCTGCAGTTTCTCGATAAATTTATCGAGAGGGCCGGGGCGAGCCAGATTATCCCTTTCCTTCAGCAGGTTCAGGAGGAGTCCAAGGGCGATCTGGAGACCATCGAAGTGCTGCTGGCCTCTCTGGAGTCCGAGCAGGTAACGAACGATATGGCCGGCCTGTCGCTGGATGACTATGTCAAGGAACTGCAGAAAAAGAAGAGTGAAAGGTACTATCCCCAGGCCCGGACAAAGGAACTTCTGGGGGAATTGTACAATCCGATCCGCGTGCTGGGGTACCTGGCCGAATCCCTGAACGAACTGGCCGATTTTTATTCCACGAGCGCGAGCAACATTTTTTATGAAAATGAAAAGAGTTCCTTTATCAATATGGCGGCGAAAAAGAAAGACCGGGCGGATGTGGTGAGCCGCAAGAGAAAGGAAATAATCACCCGTTTTCCCTAAGCCTGCCGTTCGCGGAAAGATTGTTGCACCGAAGCTGCGCCCCCCGGATGAAATCAGGGGGGCGTTGTATTATAGCCCTTTATCGAAGTGCTTTCCTCAGGGAAGGGACTTTTTAATCTTAATCCAGCAGTTTGTTCCAGGGAGGAGAGATGAAAGTCGGATTCACCCCAAAGTTCGATCTTAATGCGCCGCTCGATCTGTTGCTGATCCCGGTGGTTCAGGACAGGGTGCTGGAGAATCCGCTCAGCGCCAGGATCGACCGGGCGCTGGGCGGGATAATCACGCAGATGAGCGAGCAGGAGAATTTCAAGGGTAAGGCGGGACAGAACCTCAATTTCAACACCCTGGGCCGGATCGGCGCGAAAAGAGTCTGCCTGCTGGGAATCGGGGAGCGGTCGAAACTGAGCGCCGAGGCTTACCGCCGGGCGGGGGGCCGGGGGGCGGACTGGGTGCGGAAATACCGGGCAGCCGGCGTGACGGTGGCCTGCCGGGTGCCGAAAGGCGGGCGGCTGAGCGTGGGCGAGCTGGCCGGTGCGCTGATCGAGGGGCTGAGCCTGGGCCTCTATCGTTTCGACAAGTACAAGAGCAAGGAAAACGGCGAGCCGCACTATCCAGGTCCGGAAGAGGTGAGCATCTTTCTATGCGATGCCAGGGGCGCGGCGGTACGCGGCCCGCTCGAGGCGCTTGAGGCGGTGGCCCATCGCGCCCTGCTGGTGGCCGAGGGCGTGATTACCGCCCGGGAGCTGGTCAACGAGATCCCGGAGGTGATGAAGCCGCAGAAGCTGGCGGAGATGGCAGTCCAGCTTTCCACGGGAATTCGGGGCCTGAGCTGCCGCATCCTCGATGAGCGGGAAATGGCGGCTGAGAAAATGGGCGCGGCGCTGGCAGTCGGGCGCGGC
Source organism: Candidatus Glassbacteria bacterium RIFCSPLOWO2_12_FULL_58_11 (assembly GCA_001780825.1). GTDB lineage: Bacteria > Gemmatimonadota > Glassbacteria > GWA2-58-10 > GWA2-58-10 > GWA2-58-10. Next base: position 8,735 of record MFIX01000138.1, read on the forward strand.
AGCGAGAACCCGCCCAGATTTATCGAATTGCTTTACAAGCCCGAGGGAGTCCCGCCGGACAAGGAGATTTTTGTCATGGTCGGCAAGGGAGTTACTTTCGACAGCGGCGGATTGAATCTCAAGCCCGGAGAGTCGATGGTGACCATGAAAATGGATATGTCCGGGGCGGCGGCGGTTATCTCGGCTATGACGACGATCGCCCGGCTCGAGCTGCCCCTGCGCTGCGCCGCGCTGGTGGCCTCGGTGGAGAACATGCCGAGCGGCCGCTCTTACCGGCCGGACGATGTGGTGCGGGCGATGAACGGCATAACTATCGAGGTGGGCAACACGGATGCCGAGGGCCGTTTGACCCTGGCTGACGCCTTAAGCTGGGCGATCCATAAACTGGGCGCCGGCCGGATTATCGACCTGGCCACCCTGACCGGGGCCTGCGTGGTGGGCCTGGGGCCGACCACCGCGGGAGTGTTCGGCAACGACAGGAAGTGGCTCTCGATGGTGCTGGAGGCGGCGCAGGAGGCGGGCGAGAAGTGCTGCAACCTGCCCCTGGACCAGGACATGCTGGATGATATCAAGAGCGAGATCGCCGATGTAAAGAATATCGGGGCCACGCGCTGGGGGGGTGCGATCACCGCAGCGCTGTTTCTGCAGAAGTTCGTCAAGGACACCTCCTGGGTGCATGTGGATATCGCCGGGCCATCCTGGGCGGACAAGAAGCGCCATTACGAGCCTATAGGCGGCACGGGGTACGGCGTGCGCACCCTGGTGCGCCTGGCCGAGAGACTGGCGGCTGAGAAAATCAAATAGTGTGTAATGAGCTCGGCGGCAGGAGTACTAGCCCGGATTATTCTAAAAATGCTGCAAACCTGGTAGGGGCGGCCCCCCATAAGCGCTAAGTTGTTTTTGCTTATTGTTAATCTTCAGGATGTTTTGAATGACACACCCCGTCGACTGCGTCGCCACCCCTCTTTTAGAGGGGAATTAAATGCCCGTCATTCGGGCACTTGCGCATGGACAACGCAACCGCGGGAACAATCCCCTCTGGAGAGGTGTGCCCGCAGAGCGGGCGGGGTGTGTAAATCTTTCGGTCACAGGGATTATATATAACATCATCATTTATAAAGACTTGTTAGTTATTGAAAGTAATCCGGCTCAAAAATGTAGAATCAACTTAGCGCTTATAGGGCGGCCCCCCGCGGCCGCCCGAATGGAATGGGGCAGGCACAGGGGCCTGCCCCTACATGAGACGCAAACGGACTTTTTCATGAATTAAACAGGATAGAGGGCGGGAGCGATCCCGCCCTTTTTTATTGACGGAGAGTGCGGCGGAAGATTACCCGCGGGTGACGCGGCGTGCCAGTCGCGGCGCCAGCCAGAGCGCGAGCGCGGCGGCCAGACCCCATTGCAGCAGGCAACTGCCGATACTGAAAGTGGAGAGCGGGTTCCACCAGTCGCCGGGGTTCCAGCCCGCGGAGCGGTAGAACCACCAGCCAAGCAGCAGGCAAAACTGCAAGGGGATAAGCCAGAGGATCAGCCATTCCCAGACGCGGCCGAGCTGCAGATCGCTGTTGCCGGCCTGATTGACGACTTGCTCGCGGAAACGCTTTGCGCCGAAGACTCTTACGGCCACGCAGAACAGCAGGCCATTGACCAGCAGGCCGAGGCCCCAGACCCAGTCCTGGTTGTCGAATACCTTGCCGGACAGGGCGCTCGGCACTCCGGCCAGGGCGATCAGCGCGGTCACCAGCAGGGTGGCTAAGATGCGTTTGAGGCCCAGGTCGATCAGGTTGCGCACTGCCATCTCGACCATCGAGATCAGGCTGGTGAGCGCGGCAAGCAACAGGGCGAGGAAAAACAGTATCAGCATCGCCTGTCCGCTGTCGCAGCCGCCGAGGAGCCTGGGAATCCAGATAAAAGTGAGGCCGGTGCTGTTTTCGCCCGGAGTTTTGACCACCTCGACGGCCTGGTCCGGCGGCAGCATGGAAAAGACCGTGGGAATGACGGCGAGGGCCGCCAGGAGGCTGGCCGTATTGTCGATCAAGCCCATCAGAAGCGAGTTTTTCACCACCTTTTCCCGAGGCCGGGCATAGACCGAATAGGTGAGCAGGAGCCCCCAGCCGGCCCCGGTGGACCAGGCGGACTGGCTCAGGGCCTCCAGGTAAATCCGGGGTCTGGCGAAATCCGCGGGATCGAAATGGAAGAGATAGCTCACCCCGGCGCCGGCGCCGGGCAGAAGCAGGGCGCGGACAGCGGAATAGACAAGGATAGCGCCGAGCAGGGGGATAAAGAGCTGCGAGGAGCGCTCTATCCCGGAGCGCACCCCCGCGAGGATTATCGCGCCGGTCAGGAGTGCAGTCAGCAGGTGGAAGCCGACCGCCTGGGAACTGCCCGAAAAGGCGTGCCAGTATTCCGGGCCGCTGGAGTGGTTGACCGTACCGATAAGCGCGGCGCTGAAATATTTGAGGCACCAGCCGGTTACCACGCAGTAATAGCACATGATGCCGGTGGTGACCAGGGTGACAAATGCGCCCATCCAGGAGAATCGCTGGCCTGCCAGGGCCAAGAAAGAACCGAATGTGCCCCGGCGGGTGTACCTGCCGATCGCGCTCTCGGTCGCCAGCAGCGGGACGGACCAGAGGAAGAGGAAAGCGGTCCAGAGCAGGATAAATACCCCGCCGCCGTTACTGGCCGCCACCCTGGGAAAGCGCCAGATGTTGCCGGTGCCGATGGCGATCCCGACCGCGGTAAGCAGCATGCCCCAGCGCGAGGCGAAGATTTCGCCGGGCCGGGTAATATTGCTTTCAGTATTCTGCACGGGTAAACTCGTAATCGGGTGACACTCTATACATATATTTCGATATTCAAGCGGGGCACGGTGCATTGTGCCCCTATTTGGGAAACTCTTGTTAATGGCTTGCTACTCAGAGCATAAAATTGATGGCATCGAAGTTAAAAGAACATTTATGATCTACTTTTGGTGGCAAAAGTCAGTAGTGTCCGGTTAATTTTGGATGCGGCTTTGTAACTTCTTGAATAGCATCGTGCTTTGTTAAAATCTCGTTTTCCTGATTTGAATTCAGTCCGCAGTTATTTCTTTTATTGGCCCCGTAGGGGCAGGCCCCTGTGCCTGCCCTGCTCCCAACGGGGCGGCCACGGGGGGCCGCGCCCTACAACACTTAGCGGCGATAGTTATGGATGCACTGATACTCGGCGCGGTCTCCCAATTGTAACCAGTTGAAATTATCCGGTTTTTAACCGGACAGTACTGGGCAAAAGTAGCAAAACCAGTTCTTTCATAACTGAAAGAACCAAAGGTTATTGTCGGCTTTTAAGTCTTCTACTCCGCTTCGCCAAGCTCGCCTGCGCGCAAAATCGCGCAAAGGCCTGCCTAGCTTTTGTACACATATCGTGACCAGCATGGAAATTACTTGACTCCTTCACGCTCCGATGAGAGAATCTCTAACATTGAAAGCTTTGAAAACCCCTGATTAAACAATTCCAAAATCTCGTTGCTAAATCGTATACACGACATAAACGCAATCTATTTCTTACTCCTCTTAGTAAGTACAATCCTGTATATAGAGCGTTCAGCCGGCCGATTTAGAATCTGCAAAAAAGAAAATCCAACGCGGTTCATTGGAAAAAAAGCTATCGCCTGGCGCAGCCGGGATTAAAAAACCGGCTCTCGGGAAGAGAGCCGGTACAGTTGCCGGCGACAGACGGCAGGGCAGAGCGGGCGGGCTAAAGGCCGCGCCGTGGCAAGTTATTGCCACTTGTCCGGCTTCCCGTCGCCGTCGGTGTCGAAGCCGGCTTTGCCCTTCGAGCCATCCTCGTTGTACTGCTGCCAGACATTGGGCTTGCCGTCCTTGGTGGTATCGTAACCGATCTCTTTCGGTTTGCCGTTGGGCCAGTAGGAGATCCAGCGGTCGACTTTCCCATCGCCGTCCGCGTCCTGTTCCATGCGCTCCTTGGTCCCATCCACGAGGTAGTACACCGTCTGATCGACACCCTTGCCCTTACTGTCTATCTCAATCTTGGCCGGGTTGCCGGTGGCCAGATCGTAATACAGCCATTGATCCACTTTTCCATTGTTGTCGGCATCTTTCTCCTGACGCACTTTCTCGCCTTTTTCATTGAAAAAGAGCCGGGTATCGACCTTCCCGTCGAAATCGGTGTCGGCCAGTAATGAGTCCGCTACACCTTCGGGCGTAAAAAAGCTCCACTTGTCCACCAATGCATCGGAATTATTGTCCGATTCGGTCAGCTCGATTTTCGAATTGTTATTTATGTAACTCCAGGTGTCTATCTTGCCGTCGCCCGTGGTATCCTTTTCCTCTTTGAACAGCTTCGACTTGTCTTGTGCCGCAAGCTCGAAGGCAGAGGCACCCGCCAGGATTCCGCAAAGACAGAATATAGCCAGTACACGCATCCGGACCTCCAGTCTGACAAGTTACAGTGGCCTTGAATAGTTCGTTTCAACAACCCGTGAAAGAGAGTTTTATCATATCTTCTTCGCTCGCGGGCGGGCCAGCCGGCCCTCTTGAGAGCCGAATCCGGGCTCCGGGATTATCCGCCTCTGCGCAAATCTCAAGACATATTTTAAAAAGACGCGAAATTTTCCCGAAATTAACCACGATTAACCCGGCCCGCAAGCTTTATGGCCCAAATTATGAAATTTTTCAAGAAAAAAATCCGGCGCCGCGTGCGCTCCCGGTTGCAGGGGAGCGAAAATCGGGCGCCGGACCGGGCAAAACCTTTGAAAATTGGCGGCTTTCGAATGACCGCTTGCGCCTGCCGCTTTAGAAATCATAACCTATCGAGAAGAAACTGCGGCGCCTCGCCTCGACCAGCTCCTCCGAGCGGAAAACAAAGTTACCGACCTGGTAATAGTTTGTATCGTAGTGCTCGAGTGTCTTGGCAAAGTCCATACGCAAGATCAGGTAGCTGAGGTTCATCCGGACGCCGAATCCATACGCGGCCTGGGCATCTTTGAGCCGGAAAAACTTGGAATTTTTAGTGGTGAAAGGCTGAAAAGTCTCGCCCGGGTATCCGTACGAATCCAGGCGGGGAGACCAGGCCCCGGCGACATCGAAAAACAGCACTCCGCCGATGCCGCGCAGAAAGACCGGCAGCGGCCAGCCCATCACCAGGTAGTCGATCAGCGGGAAGCGGATTTCAGCGTTGGTCAGCAGGACGTTGGTGCCGAACAGGTCACCCCAGCTCGCCCCGCGGAAGGTGTAGGGACCGCCGATATAGAACAGCCGCGGGTTCTCGCCCCAGCGCATGGCGCCGATGCCGCGCAGGGCGAACGACATTCTCCTCCAGAACAGCCAGTATTTGCGCCAGTCCAGCATCACCTCGCTATAGCTCAGCTGACCAAAGAACTGTTGTGCGCTGAGCCGGTAGCGCTCGCCATCCACCGGTCCGGTCATCCCGTAGGCGCTGTTGTCGTAGACCAGGGCGACTTGCGGGCCGGCGAAATAGCTCGTGCCGTACTCCTGAATGGTATTCTCCCTGAAATAATAGTAATAGGGATCGAAACTGAGATCGATTGTTTTCTGGCTCACCGAGTAGGCGCTCAAGCCCCATTCGAACCTTCTGAAGCGGTTGAAGGGGCGGCTGAAAACAACTCCGGCGCCGCGCCAGATATTCGCCAGAGCGGTGCCTCCGTAGTAGGAGGATGACAAATAATAGAGGTCGCGGAACTGGGTGACATAAAAACCCATGTCCGTCCGGTGTTTGAGATTCATATACTGGAACAGCAGGTCGGAGTCCTGAATCTTCCCATAGATGTTGGCTCCGATGGCGATGTTGTGGTTGCCGAGCTGATCGCTCAAAGAGACGTACGCTCCGCCCGACACGCCGATATTTCCGGTATAACCGCCGTAGCCGGAGACATAGTCGGCGGAAAATTTCGCTTTGTACTTATGATAAGTGAAGGTCGAGGTATCCGGCAGCGGGATTTTTTCCTTGGGTACATCGAAGTCAAAACTGATCGCGGGCAGGGAATCTCCCTTGACCGATTTCAACAATGAATCGGTCCCCTCGGCGAGGAGCGAATCCGGATGCTCCACTTTCGCTGAATCCTCCCACTCTTCCAGCTCCCTGGGGTCCAGGGGTTTGCCCAGCTCCGGCCTGGAGCTCGCGGCCACCGGCCGGTCTTCCATCAGCAGCTGGCTGCCCGCAAAGGTGCTGTCCGGCAGCCCGAAGGCGGAGTCCCGGACCGCGGCCCC
>MFIX01000139.1:0-326 GCA_001780825.1 Candidatus Glassbacteria bacterium RIFCSPLOWO2_12_FULL_58_11
CGTGATCCGCATCCTCTCGGTGCGGCTGACCGCGATGGCGGCGCTGAGCCGGGGCCAGACAGGCTCGGATTTTTCGGCGGAGACTATCCGGCCCTCGAGACCAAGTCCGCCGGAGTGGACCAGCTCCACCTCGTAGCTTCCCCCGCGGCCGTCCAGCACCTGCACCCGCGCTCCGACGGACAGGCGCAGCACGTGGCGCAGATGATGTAACTCCTCCTCAGGAAAGCTGACCGAGCTTTCCGTAATGCACGCGGGCGGGATGTAATAGGCGCTGGTATCCGATTTTTTCCCGCCCGGATCAGCGCGCCGGCCTTTCACTGGAGTTC
>MFIX01000139.1:361-6614 GCA_001780825.1 Candidatus Glassbacteria bacterium RIFCSPLOWO2_12_FULL_58_11
GGCCGCAGGATGCCCGCCCTGGAAAGTGAATCGAGCGGAAAGAGCGCCCCTCAGGCGCTGAAAGCCTCTTTCATCCGCTTCCAGAAGCCCCGGCCGGCCGCGGGCGGGCTCTGGCTCTCGATCTTGCTTAAATTTTCGAAAAGCTCGCGCTCCTCCACGGAAAGGCTGGTGGGGGTCCAAACTGTCAGCCGGACCAGCTGGTCGCCCCTGCCGGAGGAGTTCAGATGGGGGATGCCCTTGCTGCGCATGCGCAAAATCTTGCCGGTCTGCGTGCCCGGGGGAATGGTAACCCGCGCTTTACCGGCCAGGGTCGGCACTTCAAGCTCGGCGCCAAGCGCAGCCTGGCTGAAGGAGATCGGCAGATCGAACAGGACATCGTCATCATGACGCTCGAAGGTTTCATCCTCCTTGACCTCGATCAGCACTATCAGGTCGCCCCGTGACCCATTGCGCAGCCCGGCGTTTCCCTGTCCCCGCAGCGTGAGGTAGTTGCCGGTGGTCACTCCGGCCGGAATTTTCACCTTGATCGTCCGGTCTTTCTTCACCCGGCCCTCACCCCCGCAGGATGCGCACTTGTCCTGGATGACCTCGCCGCTGCCATGGCAGCGGGCACAGGCGCCGACACTGACGAACTGGCCGATGAAAGTGCGCTGGACGCTGCGCACCTGTCCGGTCCCGTTGCAGTCCGGGCAGGTGGAGCGCTTGCCGCTGCGCGAGCCGGTTCCCCGGCATTCGGCGCAGTCCTGGTGCATGTTGATTTTCAGGGTTTTCTCTACTCCCTCGGCAACCTCCTGCAGGGTAAGCAGCAGGCGCACCTGGAGATCCTCGCCGCGGTTGGAGCGGCTTCTGCCGCGGGTTCTCCTGGAATCTCCGAACAGGTCCTCCAGACCGAAACCGCCGAAATCCCGCATGAAAGCGTTAAGGGCATCGTTCAGGTCGAAACTGTAATCTCCGCCATAGCCCGCGCCGCCTGCCGCAGCATAGGCCCCGGTGTGCCCGTAACGGTCGTATTTGGCCCGCTTCTGGACATCATGCAGCATTTCATAGGCCTCGGAGACCTCCTTGAATTTCTCCTCGGCCTGGGCATCTCCTGGGTTCTTATCCGGATGGTATTTAACGGCAAGCTTGCGATAAGCTTTTTTTATCTCCTCCTGCGACGCATCCCGGCTCACTCCCAGAACCTCGTAATAATCTCTTTTCGACATGTCAGCCTTTCTTTCCTCCGCAGTTTCTCACGGGTGATTTTCTAACCCCTCATTTATCAAGCATGTCCGACAGAAGACGGCTGGTGTATTCCACCACCGAGATCACTCTCCTATAGCTCATCCTCGTCGGCCCGATCACTCCGATTATCCCGCTCATCTTGCCCATCCGGTAGGTATCGGTGACCAGGGTGAAATTGGCCAGGTCCGAAAGTTCGTTTTCCCCGCCGATACTGATCGACAGCCCTTCCTTGTTCGCCCTTTTTTTCATCACCTCGAGCAGGTGGAGCTTCCGGTCGGTCAGGCTGATCAGGGAGCGCAAATTCCCCTGGTCGTTGAACTCAGGCTGGGTGGCGAGCTTCGAGGTTTCACCAAACACCAGCTCCCGGTTGCTCTCCTTCAGGTCGAAAAGCGTGTCCGCGGACTGGATGAAAATGTTCAGCGGGTCCCGCTCATCCTCGACCACATCCTTGAGCCGGTTGCGCGCGGTATGCCGTATTTCGCTCAAGGTCAGTCCGGTCAGCCTTTCCCTGAGCCGGGAGGCCAGCTTGTCCAGACGTGAATTGTCGAAGCGCCGGTCCAGCTCGACGAATATCGTCTTGACCACGCCCCGGCCGATTGTCAGCACGAGCATAATCCGCTCCGAGCTCAGCCGGATCAGCTCGACACCCTCGAGCAGACCCTCATCGACCAGCGGCTCGATCCCGAAACCGAGCTCGGAGGTAATGACGCTCAAGGCCTCGGCCGCCCGCTGGAGGACTTTTTCGACCGCCAGGTCCTCCTTGATCCGCTCCAGGGTCTGGACCGCCGAGCGGGGAGCCGACCGGCGCTGGGCGGTGACCGCGTCCACGTGCAGGCGGTAGGCCTTGTCGGTAGGAACCCGGCCGGCGCTCTGGAACGGCTGGTACAGGTAGCCTTTTTCCTCCAGGTCGCTCATCGTATTGCGGATGCTGGCCGGGCTCAGGCCCAGGCCGCCGCTGCGCGACAGGGTGCGGGAGCCGACCGGACGGGCGGTGGTGATGAAATTGTCGATGACCGCCTCCAGGATGCCGCGTTCCCGGGCGCTAAGTTCTTCCTGCACCGGATTCATTATCCCTTCAGTTGTTAAGAAGACAGAAGACAGGAGTCAGAAGTCAGAATTGATTTTGAATCGGCATCCAACATTTTACTGACTTCCTCCAATTGTTCCAACTGCAAATCAGAGTTACAATATTCCAGATCTTGAAATAATATCAAATAGTAGCGTGACTCTTCCAAGGAACCTTGAGCAATATTTAAAAAGCGTACTTTGTCTAACTTCCCTTTCTTTCTAAATCCCTCAGCGATGTTGGCCGGAATAGAAACCGCGGAACGTCTTAGCTGAAAAGTCAATCCATATCTTTCAGAAGCAGGAAATTTTTTGGTTAAACCATAAATACTTAATACTGATTGATGGGCTTTTTTCCAGACCAGAAGATCTTGGAAGCTTTTAGCCGGTGATTTCATCCATTCTCCTGACTTCTGACTCCTGTCTCCTGTCTTCTGACTTCTGTCTCCTGACTCCTGTCCCCCAACCTTTGAAAAATAATAGCCGACAAGGCTTTATCAAATCGTCTTACTATGTCGAGTTTAACAGCCTTTGTCAAGTTGAAATCCGCTCTCTCCGAGGAGCAGTGCGACGATTGAATCATACAGCAGATACCCGTTATCGGTCAGCCTGATCCTGCCCCCTGTCTGAGGCCCGATCAGTCCCTCCCCGGCCAGACCGGCCAGCTCACGCTCCATCTCCGGGCCGAGGAATCGCCGGACCAGCTCAATATCCACTCCATCCGCAAGCCGCATGCCGAGCATGAGCCGCTCCCCTTCGATCTGCTCCGGCCCGAGCCGCTCGCCCCCGCGCACCGCGACGTAATCACCCCCCGCGGAGGCCAGCAGCCAGGCGCTCAGGTCGGGACGGTTCCAGGTGCGCCAGGCCGGAGGAAGGAACGAATGCGCCGCCGGACCCACGCCCAGGTAAACCCGGCGCTGCCAATAATGCAGGTTATTCCGGCAGACTTCCTCTGCCAGAGCGGCCCAGTTCGAGATTTCATAGTGCAGCCAGCCGGCCTCTTCCAGGGCCGCGCAGACCGCCAGGTACTGCTCGCAATAGGATTCGTCCGGGGCTGGGGCGAACTCGGGCCGGCCATAACCGGAGGCTGCCGGGTCGAGATGGTAGCCGTAGATCGAAAGATGGCCGACTTTCAGCGCCAGGGCCGCCTCGACGGATTTCAACAGGCCGGATTTGCCGGAGCCGGGGCCGCCTAGGATAAGATCTATCGAGACCCGCTCGAAACCGGCCAGCCGCGCGGCCTCCACCGCCCGGTAATTGCGATCCACCCCGTGGCTTCGCCCCAGGGCAGCGAGCATCGGACTGTCGAAACTCTGGCAGCCGATCGAGAGGCGGTTTACGCCTGCGGCCCGGTAACCCTCAGCGCGGTCGCGTGTCAGATCCTCGGGATTGCATTCGAGAGTGATTTCCGGAGAGGCGGATACCGGCCAGAGGGCTTGCACTCGCCGGATGAGCCGGCCGGCCTGCTTGGGATCGAGCAGCGAGGGGGTCCCGCCGCCGAAAAAAATATTTTCCACCACCCATTCGCCGCTGAACGGCCCGGCAGCCTGCGCTTCGAGCTCCTTTTCCGCGGCGTCGAGGTAGCTTTCGATAAGCCCAGGGCCGGCGGCAGTGCAGTAAAAATCGCAGTAGGGGCATTTGGGCTGACGGCAGAAGGGGACGTGGAGATAGACGCCGAGGCCGGTATCCGCTGGTTCGCTTTCCTTGTCCGCTCCGCTCAACGGCCCCCCTCGATAAAACCCTCTTATCCCAGGCTGTAGAGTTTGCCCGGATACTCGCGCACCAGTTGTTTCATCACCAGCCTGAGCAGGATCCCCAGCAGTTGCGAGACATCCATACCGAGTTTCTCGGCCAGCTCATCCACGTGAAGGGCCTCGCGGCCCAGGCTCTCGAAGACCCGCCGCTCCTCGCTGGAGAGTGAAGGCTTGAGTACCTCCTGCGTCCCGTCCGCTGAGCCGCTCAGCGCCGCGGCCGGTGTCACGCCCAATTCTTCGAGGATATCCCTGACCGATTTAACCAGCTTGGCCCCCTGCTGGATCAGGGTGTTCACGCCCTCGCTGAGCGGTCTGACCGGGTCGCCGGGCACGGCGAATACCTCGCGGTCCTGGTCAACCGCATAGCCGGCGGTCAGGAGCGCGCCGCTTTTAAGGCCGGCCTCGACCACCAGCACGCCGCGGGAGAGCCCGCTGATCAGACGGTTGCGGCGGGGAAAATTGCGCGCTTCCGGCGGCGTCCCGATCGGGTATTCGCTGATCAGGCAACCGCGCTCGCAGATCCTCCCGGCCAGTTTGACATTTTCCGGCGGATAGATTATGTCGGCCCCGCAGCCCAGGACCGCGATGGTTCGCCCGCCGGTATCCAGGGCGGCCTGATGGGCCGTGGAGTCGATGCCGCGGGCTAGGCCGCTTACGATAGTAAGGCCGGCCGCGGCCAGGCTGGAGGCCAGCTCGCGGGCGGCGTTGACTCCGTTAAGGGTCGGCTCTCGGGTTCCGACAATGGCGAAACAGGGAGTGTTCAGGGATTCCACGTCACCCCGGACAAAGAGCATCGGCGGGGGATCGTAGATCTGGGAGAGGTAAGCCGGATATTCGTTATGCCAGAAAAAGAGCGGTTGGATGGAAGCGGCCCGCATCGCCTCGATCTGGAGGTCGACCTGGCGGTCATCCCACTGATGGCCGGCGATCCAGAGAAGCTGCTGCTCGTTCAGGCAGCCAGCCTCCTGGAGCCGGTGGTAATCGGCGCGGACCGCTTTCGAGGGCCCGCCTAGCGTACGGAGCAGCCGGCCGAGCTTGACCGCCCCCACTCCGGGCGCCATCATCAATCGCAGCATGTCGCGCAATTCAGTCGCGGTCCGCCGGTTCTTTTTCGGGCTTGACCCGCTGGAATGCCGTTCTGGTTCCTTTGCCAATGCGCAGCCCCGTGAAAGGGCGGTTCAAGTGACTTTCTCCGCCGCCCGCTCCCGGGCGACCTTCTCCATCAGCGCCAGTACCAGCCGCTCCAGCCCGAGACCGCTCACCGCGCTGATCCCGCAGACCAGGAACAACTCTGCCTCATTTTCCAGCTTCGGCAGCCGGCTGTCCGGCGGCAGCAGGTCCAGCTTGGTGAAAACCGCGCAGCGCGGTTTGCGCTCCAGCTCCGGAGAGTATTGGGCCAGCTCGGCGGACAGGATGCGGTACTGCTCTTCCGGCTCGCTCGCGCTTATGTCGAGCAGAAAGACCAGTATCTTGGTCCGCTCGATATGCCGGAGAAACTCCAGGCCCAGCCCCTTGCCGCTGTGCGCGCCCTCGATCAGCCCGGGGATGTCGGCGGCGACAAACGAGTCCATCCCGCTGCGCACCACGCCGAGGTTCGGAGTCAGGGTAGTGAACGGATAGTCAGCGATTTTGGGATGGGAATCCGAAATGCGGCTAAGCAGGGTCGATTTCCCGGCGTTGGGAAAGCCGACCAGGCCCACATCCGCGATCAGTTTCAGCTCCAGGACCACGCTGCGCTGCTCGCCCGGTTCGCCATCCTCGGCGAAATCCGGAGTCTGACGGGTCGGGGAGGCGAAACTCTCGTTGCCCCGGCCGCCTCTTCCGCCGCGCGCGGCCAGCACCCGCTCGCCCTGTACAGTGAGATCGCCGATCAGCTCGCCGCTGGCGGCATCCCGGATAACCGTACCGGAGGGCACACGGATCACCAGGTCCTCGGCGCCGCGGCCGGTGCGGTTATTGCCCCCGCCGTGCGCGCCGCGCTCCGCCCGGTAGTCCCTTTGGTAGCGGAAATCCATCAGCGTGGCCATCCCCTCATCGGCCTCGAAATAGATGCTGCCGCCGGCCCCGCCCCTGCCGCCGCTGGGACCGCCCCGGCTGTTGTGCGCCTCCCTGCGGAAAGCGATCATACCCTTGCCGCCTTCGCCGGCGGTGAGGTTTATTTGCGCCCGGTCAACAAACATGGTTCCAGCCCGTTCAATTCACAAAAAATT
>MFIX01000140.1:0-34323 GCA_001780825.1 Candidatus Glassbacteria bacterium RIFCSPLOWO2_12_FULL_58_11
AAGCCGACATTTTTCATCTCAAAAATGAAACTCTAAGAGTTTCTTTATCGCTCCCAAGCAAACCCCTTCGGCCTTCTTAAGTTGAGGTGCGGAACTCCCTTTAATTCTTCGGCAGCTTACTATTTGAAAAACATTGTATTGATGATTTACGGGATTCGAGCAGAAGGGAATAGACTCTGAACATTCATTCTTAACCAGAGAACCGCATTATTACCAGTCATTATCGGACGCCTAAGCGACCGTATTTCACCTCGCTTTTGTAGCTTTTCCATTTTTCACACCAGAACTTTGTCCGCCTTCTTAATCGTCTCGACATCGTAATGCTCGAGGACCTTGTAGAAGTCGAGCAGCTTGCCGCAGTCCGGGCATTTCTGCGGCAGGTAGAAGAACGTCGCTTTCAGTTTCCCATCCACCACCCGCACCGGCTGCTCGACTTTGGAATGGCAGCGGCTGCATTCCCATTTCGGTGAGATAAACTCAACTTTCGGCAACGTTTTTCGCTCCTCGAATCAGCGGAAACGGCAATTCCGCAGGACTGGCCGGCAAGGCAAAGGCCACATTGACAACGGGACAATATACAAGAGCACTCCCAGGAAAAGCTATCCCATCCTCGATCTACGTCCCTAGCCTTTATCTAAAGTAATGCAGATAGTGGAATATTGTCAAAAGGTTGAGTTTTGCTCCCTTTTGTGTTAAAAATGATAAGGCCGTGAAATTTAGCAGGCTGCTCTTAACTTCTCAGGTTAAATAACCGGGCGATGATAGATTTTCAGGCCATACGCTCGCGGCATCTTCTGGTATTCAGAAGATACGCCGCTTTTCGCGATATGAACCTCGGACCGACCCGCCGTGCCAGTGCGGAGATCGAGGCAATTAAGAATCTGACCCTGATAGTCAAGCGGCAATTAGACAACCGGGCCTCATTTCTTCCGGCGGAATTGATCGGCCGGAATATCGATGTCAGCTTCTGATCCTCGATCCCGAGCCGGATACGGCTCCGGACCTGTGCGGCGGATGGCCGGGTGCGGGATGAGCTATAACTATTGCTTTTTCCTGTAAAACAGTCAAATTAGTCAGAAGTGATTTGGTTTGTGCGAAGTTATGCATGCATTGATTGGCAAAGCGCCCTCCGGTATTTCATTCACTGAATGAATGATGAACCGGGGATTCAACCGTCGCAAAGCAAAAAAAGGCCCGGGAATGTGATTCCCGAGCCTCGAGCACAAAAAGCGAGAGATCTATTTGGGGTTCCCGGAAGGGGGTAGATTGGTATCGGCTTCTTTGTGCTCCGTTGTTTCAACCTTTGACACTGTTTTTATCGGCAATCTGGAAAGTTTACTTTAGTTTCCGAGCCTTTTCACACAGGGATTAGTGAAGAATATCCGGAGGAAGCCCGAGGAGTTTCGCTGAATCGAATGCCTGAAATAAGGCGCTATTCATCCTGAACGCCTGTCGCGGTTTTTAAATGATGATTAACGCTGAGCCTTAAACTTACCGGGGGGTCGGTTATGGATCTCAGCTCTATGTCCAGCACGCGGTACGCCGAGCGTGCTTTTCAGCCGCAGTTTTACCAGCAGCCGCATTATTCTGCGCCCGGAGTTTCCCCGGGCCAGCCTGGAGCGAGTCCGCTTCCCGGCTCGACCTGGGGCGCCGACAAAACGGTCTGGGTGGCGCAGGACCAGGAGAAAGCCGGCCTGGAGAAAATCCATGTCAGCGAGGCCGGACAAAGGATGCTCGGCCGGATGGCCGGCCTCTGGGAACTGCAGACCGGAGTGGTCAGAAGGTTCAAGGACGAGCAGAACAGCTCCGAGCGGGCGGCTGTCTCCAGCCAGTTTTTGACCCGCAATGCGATCAATGCCCTGGAAGCGGTTAAATCGCGCTTTGCGGTCGCCGGCGCATCGATCGACATTTATGCTTGACATATTCGCGGCTGGAAATTATTTATCGGGTTTAATTTATCCGGCGTTATTTTCCCCGTGCCACGGCGTGGTCATCGGCCTGCGCCGTTCGTTGACTCCAGGAGGACCGATTATGCGCGCTGGGCGTTCAATGTTATTCGTTTTCTCGGCAACTTTGTTTCTGTTGTTGGGATGTTCGAACAGGCCCACATATTACTTGAAATTGCAGTTGCAAGGGGCGGATGCTGTTTGCCAGGGAGTGCAGATCGCATTCTCCTCTTATAATTACGTAGAAGTGCTGGACAGCTTGACCAAAATGAATAACCCCGGCCCCCGGCCGGATTCGACTGAGTTGATGGCTCTGGTGGCTACCTACCAGACAATTCTGGAAAAAAGCGCCCGCATGGCGGACGCGGTCGATACCCTCCGGGATGCGCTTGAAAAACTCGACAGCAAAACCGTGGATTACCGGAAAAAATATCCCCTGTTCCAGCGGCTCGAAAAAGAACTGCAGGAACGAATGGTGGAGCGCCAGCAGATTCACGAGCAGTACCTGGAGGCCAAGGGTTCTTACGATATTAAGTTAAAGGATTGGCAGACCTCGGCCTACAAGGGTTTCAGCGATTTCAAATCGAGTATTATTCCCGAGTTCCAGACCAAGGTGGAGCTGACGGATCAGGATTGCATGGTTAAGAAACTGGACCTGCCTTATACGAGATGGTGGCTGCATTGCGAGACCCGGAAACCGGGCTCGGCCAATGAGAAATTGATCTGGGAAATGGAAATGCCGGTGGGCGCGGACTCCCTGATGATAATTCTTGATGAAAGCAATGCCAAGGTATCTAAAGAGATGCTCTGACAAAAAGTTATGGCAAAACTTTACCGGCCAGACACCCGGCAGTCTTTCCTCGCCAGAATCCGGAAAACTGCCGGTTTGTGTATCCGGCTGAATCAGTAAGCTTAAAGGGAGGGTTGCGGAGCGCCGCATGTCGGGTGATCAGTCTGTACCTTTCCGGTTAGTTTGCGGGACTTGCTGAAATGGCAGCCGGCGCTTCGCCGCCGGCTATTTCTACGGTTGGATAGAATGGACGGAGATTAAATGAACTATCATATTGCTGATCCATCCCTGGCCAAGGGTGGCAAGAAAAGAATCGATTGGGCCGAGCACGATATGCCGGTGCTGCGCCTCGTGCGCGGGCGGTTCCAGAAGGAGAAGCCGCTGGAAGGCGTAAAAATGAGCGCCTGTCTGCATGTGACCGCCGAGACTGCGAACCTGTGCCGTACGCTGGCCGCGGGCGGCGCGGACCTGGTCCTGTGCGCCTCGAACCCGCTCAGCACCCAGGATGATGTCGCCGCCTCGCTGGTAAAAGATGATAAGTTCAAAGTATTCGCAGTCCGCGGTGAGGACCACGATACCTATTACTCCCATATTCACAGCGCGATCAAGCACAAGCCGACAATCACGATGGACGATGGGGCGGACCTGGTCTCCACGATACATGCCGAGTATCCCGCCCTGGTGGGCAAGATCATGGGCAGTATGGAAGAGACTACGACCGGGGTGATCCGCCTCAGAGCGATGGCCGTCGATGGGGCGCTGAAAATCCCGGTGTTCGCGGTCAATGATGCGCAGACCAAGCACCTGTTCGACAACCGCTACGGCACAGGCCAGTCAACTGTGGATGGGATTATCCGGGCGACGGATATTCTGCTGGCCGGAAAAAATGTGGTCGCCGCCGGATACGGTTTCTGCGGGCGCGGTTTTGCCATGCGCGCCCGCGGCATGGGCGCCAATGTCATTATTACCGAGGTTGACCCGATCAAAGCGATCGAGGCGGTGATGGATGGCTACCGGGTGATGACCATGAAAGAAGCCGCGGTTGTCGGCGACCTGTTCTGCACCCTGACCGGCGATATCAATGTTGTACGCCCCGAGCATTTCAAGCTGATGAAGGATGGAGCGATTGTCTGCAACAGCGGACATTTCAATGTCGAGCTCGATCTGAAGGGCCTGGCCAAGCTGGCGGTCAAGGTCGAAAAGAACGTACGAAAAGAAGTGGATGCTTATTATCTCAAGGATGGCCGGAAAATTTTCGTACTCGGTGAGGGCCGGCTGATCAACCTGGCCGCTGCCGAGGGCCATCCGGCCTCGGTGATGGATATGAGCTTCGCGGTCCAGGCCCTGACCACCGAGTACGTGGTCAAAAACCACAAGAAATTCAGCCCCCGGGTGTATGAGGTCCCGGAAGCGATCGATAACTGGGTCGCCGAGCTGAAGCTGAAATCCATGGGCGTCTCGATTGATAAGCTTACCCCGGAACAGGTAAAATATCTCGCCAGCTGGACCATGGGAACCTGAGCGCCGGGTTCCGGTATAATTTGTGCAGTCGTTAATTGGGGATAAGCGGAAACGACAATTCAACGCTATCGGGCGATCCGCGGGGCAGGCAATCTGCCGGGGATCGTTAATCTTTGTAGAGCGGAAGCGAGCGAGCGATGATAGAACTGACTATTTCCGGCCTCGGGATCGACAGCTCGAATAACTCGCCGGTGGTGCTGCTGAAAGAGAAAAGCGGCGAGAGGGTCCTGCCGATCTGGATCGGTCCCAGCGAGGCCAGCGCTATCGCCATGGAAATATCCGGCGTCAAATTCAAGCGGCCCCTGACCCACGACCTGTTCAAACAGGTGCTGCTCGACCTCGGGGTGGTCCTGGAGTCCGTTTTTATCAGCGAGCTCAAGGACAATACGTATTATGCCAGGATTTATCTGAAACACGAGGGAAAGCGTATCGAGCTCGATGCCCGTCCCAGCGACTCGATTGCCCTGGCCCTGCGGATGAAAGCGCCGATACATACCACCGAGGAGCTCCTGGACAGCGCCAGCAAAATCATGCCCAAAACTGTCGCCCAGACCGAGGAGTACGACCCGGAGGTCCTGCGCGAAACCCTGCGCAAAATGAACCCGGAAGATTTCGGTAAGTTTTCGCTCTGAAAGACATTGAATGGATTAGGCTGAAGCTCCTGATCCACGATGTCCATTCCCTGGCGCGATTTCGGCTTCGATTTACGCCGCAAGCGCGGTAGGAAAAACAGAAAAATAAATTCGCGCCAAAACTATATATTCTGCTGTAATTTACTTGACTGGTCCGCGGGGTTTGATTAAAATAAGATTATTCGGAAGGATACGGGATTCTGGAACAGGCTTCCCATTTGAATTGATGCTGGAGGTATCCGTGTTGTACTTGTACCTTCTTTTTCCAATCTAATATTTGATTTGATAGTGAGGGAAGGGACTGCCGGAACTCGATCAAAAGTGCAATCAAGCGTGACCCGCCACTATCAAGCCGATAGTGGTTTTTTGTTATTCGGACCCTGTTTGGGGTGGCATTTTCATTAAAGGCTTTCCGGCCGAAATCGAAGATATTTATATCCTAACTTACTGAATACGCTTAAATTATAAGGTTCGCTCTCATGGAAAACGGATTCGATGGCTGGCGGGATAAAATCGATGAGATCGACAAAAAACTGATCGAGCTTTTCAACAAGCGCGCGGAATACGCGATTGAAATCGGACGGCTCAAGAGAATCAAAGGCCTGCCGGTTTACGATCCGGAGCGGGAGAACATGATATACGAACAGTTGAAGCTGCGCAACCAGGGTCCGCTTTCCGATCCGGCCATCCGGCGCTTATTCGAGCGGATTATCGACGAAACCCGCCGTCTCGAGCGCGAAATCTGTGAAACAGGGGGAGCGGGCGATGATAATTAGCATGCGCCACGATGCCTCCGAGCCGCAGATCCAGGCGGTGATCGAGAAACTCCAGAGCCTGAAGCTCGATGCGCACCGCTCGACCGGCCTCGACCGGACGATTATCGGCGCTATCGGCGATACCGCCCGGATCGACACGCGGGATTTCGAGATTCTCGAGGGTGTCGATGACGTGGTGCGCATCTCCGCGCCCTACAAATTGGCCAGCCGCCAGTTCAAGCCTTCGGACACGGTGGTAAAAATCCGGGATGTGGCTATCGGGGGAAGGGAAGTGGTGGTCTCCGCCGGCCCCTGCTCGGTGGAAAGCCGCGAGCAGATCGATTTGATCGCCCGCCTGGTGGCCGCCGCAGGCGCGAAAATCCTGCGCGGTGGGGCTTTCAAGCCCCGCACCTCGCCTTATAGTTTTCAAGGCCTGGGCGAGGAGGGTTTGATAATGATGCGCGAGGCCGCGGATAAATACGGCCTGGCTATCGCCAGCGAGGTGATGGACGCGAGCCAGATCGAGATGATGCTCCAGTACGTGGATATCTTTCAGGTAGGGGCGAGGAACATGCAGAATTTCACCCTCCTGCGCAGCCTGAGCAAGGTCAGCAAACCGGTACTTTTGAAAAGGGGGCTCTCGGCAACCATCGAGGAGTTACTGATGTCAGCCGAGTACATCCTTTCCGGGGGCAACACCCAGGTGATCCTGTGCGAGCGGGGGATTCGCACTTTCGAAACCTACACCCGCAACACCATGGATATCTGCGCCATCCCGGTGGTCCATAAACTCAGCCACCTGCCGATTGTCGCTGACCCGAGCCACGGTACGGGCCTGCGCGACAAGGTGCTGCCGATGGCGCGCGCGGCGATTGCCGCGGGGGCGGACGGCCTGCTGATCGAGGTCCATCACGAGCCGGACAAGGCGGTCAGTGACGGGGCCCAGAGCCTTTACCCCAATCAGTTCGACACACTGATGAAAGAGCTGGAAATAATCGCCCGGGCAATCGGCAGAACGCTCGCGGCCTGAGATCACAGCCCGACGCTCCCATGAGCGGGGACAGGTGCTTATTATGTTCGATTTCGCCATAAAAATTCGCTGGTTCTCAACTACCAGCTTGCGACTCCTCCCGCTGGATACGTGCCGCAGCTGATTACTCTCGTGCTTTGGACTTATTCCGGAATTATTAACGAACTGAGAGATTCCGATTTCTCAGGGAGGATGAAATGTCGAGTAAAAAACGGAAAATTATCATTTTCGATACTACCCTGCGCGATGGCGAGCAAAGTCCCGGATGCAGCATGAATCTGGATGAAAAACTGGCCATGGCCCGCCAACTGGCCAGGCTCCAGGTCGATGTCATCGAGGCAGGGTTCCCGATCGCCAGCGACGGCGATTTCGAGGCGGTAAAGGCAATCGCCCAGCAGGTACGCAATGTCAGAGTGGCCGGCCTGGCCCGAGCGGTCAAGATCGATATCGATCGGGCCTGGGAGGCGCTGCAGTACGCCGCGCAGCCCCGGATCCACACTTTTATCGCCACCAGTGATATCCACCTCAAATATAAGCTGAAAAAAAGCCGCCAGGAGGTCCTGGATGCGGCCGTGGCCGCGGTGCAACTGGCCAAAAGCTATTGTGAGGACGTTGAGTTCTCCTGTGAGGATGCCGGCCGCACTGAGGACGATTACCTGGCGCAGGTGGTCAAGGCGACTATCGAGGCCGGCGCGACCACGATCAACATTCCCGACACGGTCGGCTATGCGATCCCCAGCGAATGGGGCGAGCGTATGAAGCGACTGGTTAAGAACGTGCCTGAGCTGACCAGGAAAGCGGTGCTCAGCACGCATTGCCACAACGATCTCGGCCTGGCGGTGTCCAATTCAATCGCCGCCTGCCAGAACGGCGCGGGCCAGGTGGAGTGCACGATCAATGGAATCGGCGAGCGGGCCGGCAATGCCTCGCTGGAGGAGTTCGTGATGGCCTGCCGGACCAGGCACGATCTGCTCGATTTCACCACAGGGATCGTGACCGAGGAAATTTATCCCACCAGCCGCCTGCTCACCAATACCACCGGAGTATTCGTGCAGCAGAACAAGGCAGTTGTCGGCAAGAACGCATTCGCCCATGAGGCCGGAATCCATCAGGACGGGATGCTGAAAGATTCGCTGACCTACGAGATCATGACTCCGCAATCGGTGGGGATAGTCAAGAGCAACATCGTCCTGGGAAAACATTCCGGCCGCCACGCCCTGGCCAACCGGTTCTCCGAGCTGGGCTTTGATCTGGAGAAGACCGAGCTGGACAAGGCTTACAAACTGTTTACCAAGCTGGCGGACCAGAAGAAAAACATATCGGATGAGGACCTGCTGGCGATTATTCAGGATGGGATCCAGAATATTCCCGAAAAATGGCACATGAAGTACATCCAGACCATAGGCGGCAACCAGGTGGTCAGCTCGGCCGTGGTAGTCCTGATTGATATGGACACCAGCACCGAGGTCAAAGACGCTGCTCCCGGAGATGGGCCGGTCAGCGCCCTCTGTAAATCGATTGACCGGATTGTCGGCCTTGAAGGTACGGTCACTGACTACCAGGTGCATTCGATCACCGAGGGCCGGGATGCGGTCGGCGAGGTGTTCCTGCGCGTTACTTTCGATAAAGTCGAGTATATGGGCAAAGCGGCGAGCACCGATGTGATGGATGCGACCGCCAGAGCTTATCTCAATGCGGTCAATAAGGCCTTGTACGCCAGGCAAAACAGCAAGTCGAAGAAACGGGACAGGCATGGGGCGGGAGTCTGAAACCGGAGCCCGGTCCAGCCTGGACTCAATGAACGGAAAGGATAGATCAGTTAAAGGAGCCAGTCCGATGGGTAAGACCATGTTTCAAAAAATCTGGGATGCGCATGTCGTCCACGAACAGGAGGGCATCACCATCCTCTATATCGACCGCCATCTGGTGCACGAGGTAACCTCTCCGCAGGCCTTCGAGGGCTTGCGGCTGACCGGCCGCAAAGTGCGCCGGCCTGAGTCTACCTATGCCGTACCGGACCACAACGTGCCGACCCGGGATCGCGACAAGGAGATCAGCGATCCCCTGTCCGCCAAACAGGTGAAAACCCTGCGCGACAACTGTCTTCAGTTCGGAATCACTCTCTTCGACATCGATGACATCCGTCAGGGTATCGTGCATGTGATCGCCCCTGAGCAGGGCCTGACCCTGCCCGGCATGACCATAGTCTGCGGGGATTCGCATACCGCCACCCACGGGGCATTCGGGGCGCTGGCTTTCGGGATCGGGACCTCTGAGGTGGAACACGTACTGGCCACGCAAACGTTGCAGCAGCGCAAACCCAACTCCATGTTAATCCGAGTCAACGGCACGCCGCGCGAGACTATCCGGCCGAAAGATGTCATCCTGGCGATAATCGGAAAAATCGGCACAGCCGGCGGCACGGGCTATGTGATCGAGTATGCCGGGGAGGTCGTGCGCCGGATGTCGATGGAAGGCCGGATGACTCTTTGCAACATGTCTATCGAGGCTGGAGCCCGGGCCGGGATGGTGGCGCCGGATGAGACGACATACAAGTACCTCGAGAACCGGCCGTTCGCCCCGCGGGGCGAGCAGTTCGAGCGGGCGGTCGCGGCCTGGCGCACTCTGCCTTCCGATCCGGATGCCGCGTACGATAAAGTGGTCGACCTGGATATCGCGTATGTCAAGCCGCAAGTCACCTGGGGCACCTCGCCCGGCATGGTGACCGATATCGATGGGAGCGTGCCCGATCCGGCTAAGATAACGGACCCCGCGCAGCGCAAGACCACTGAGCTGGCCCTCGAATACATGGGCCTGGAGCCGAACACTCCGATCCGGAACATCGCCCTGGACAAGGTGTTTATCGGTTCCTGCACCAATGCGCGGATCGAGGATTTGCGGGAAGTGGCGCAGTTCGTCAGGGGGCGGAAAGTGGCCGGCAGCGTGCAAGCCATGATCGTCCCGGGGAGCGGCCTGGTCAAAATGCAGGCCGAGCAGGAGGGTCTGGACAAAATATTTATCGAGGCGGGTTTCGAATGGCGGGATGCCGGCTGTTCAATGTGCCTCGCGATGAACGATGACCGTCTCCAGCCGGGTGAGCGCTGCGCCTCGACCAGCAACCGAAATTTCGAGGGCCGTCAGGGTAAGGGCGGCCGGACCCACCTGGTGAGTCCGATTATGGCCGCCGCGGCCGCGCTGGCCGGGCATTTTACCGATCCACGGACCACGAATTAGTATTGCCGTTTAACTTAACTGTCAATGCGAGCTTGAATATATGAAACCATTTGTGAGACTGACCGCGCTGGCGGCCCTGCTCGACCGTCAGAATGTCGATACAGACCAGATCATTCCAAAGCAGTACCTCAAGAAAATCGAGCGGACCGGCTTCGGCCGTCACTTGTTCCATGACTGGCGCTATCTGGATGAGGAAGAAACCCGGCCCAATCCGGATTTTGTTCTCAACCAGCCCCGCTACCGGGGGGCCGGGATCCTGGTCGCCCGGGACAATTTCGGCTGCGGATCGAGCCGTGAGCACGCTCCCTGGGCCTTGCAGGAATACGGATTCCGCAGTATAATCGCGCCCAGTTTCGCCGACATTTTTTATAACAACTGTCTTAAGAACGGTATGCTGCCGGTGGCCCTGAAAACCGGCGAGGTGGAGCGGCTCTTTGCGGAGGTCGGCGCAACTGAGGGCTGCAAACTTACCGTTGACCTCGAGAAGCAGGAGGTTTCATCTCCGCAGGGCTTGTGTTTCAAGTTCGAGATTTCGCCATTCTCCAAGGATTGCCTGCTCAGGGGACTGGACGATATCGGCTGGACTTTACAGTTCGCGCAAAAAATCGAGGATTTCGAGAAGGTATATCACCGGGAGAATCCCTGGCTGCTGGTCGGCCGGAGTTAGCGAGGCGGCAAAAGAGGAATCAGATTTAAGAAGTCAGTATTCAGAAGTCAGGAGTTAGAATTCAGGAAAAAAGCCTGAGACAGTAGCCGGCCCGGCTAATTCGTGAAATATCGGCTGTCCGTTTGAAATATCTTTTAACTTCTGACTTCTGGCTCCTATATTCTCTTTATCTTTGCTATTAAGTGGCAATTACTAATCTCAAGATGTTGCCCGTAATTAACTAAGTCGCAAAGAATAACAACCAGAGGAGCATTCCAGATGGCGGCGAGCTATAAGATCGCGGTTCTGCCGGGCGATGGCACCGGTCCGGAAGTGGTCGCGGAGGCCTTGAAAGTCCTGAAGGCGGCCGGGAAAAAATACGATGTAAAATTTAATTTTACCGAGTTCAACTGGGGCGGAGAAAATTACAAGGCCACCGGAATTGTGTTGCCGGAAGATGGCATCGAAACGCTGAAAAAGTACGACTCGATCCTGCTGGGTGCAATCGGCCACCCGGATGTCAAGCCGGGCATTCTGGAAAAAGGGCTGCTGCTGGCCCTGCGCTTCGGGCTAGACCACTATATCAACCTGCGCCCGGTAAAGCTCTACCCTGGTGTCGCCACCCCGATCCGGGACAAGGGCCCGGAGGATATCGACTTCGTGGTGGTGCGCGAGAACACCGAGGGTCTCTATGCCGGCGCGGGCGGAAACTTGAAAAAAGGCACGCCGGATGAGGTGGCGATCCAGACCTCGATCAATACCCGCAAGGGCGTGGAGCGCTGCGTGCGCTATGCTTTCGATTACTGCCGCAAGCGCGACAAACGCAAGACCCTGACCCTGGTGGCAAAAACCAACGTGCTGACCTATGCCTCGGACCTCTGGGAGCGCACCTTCCATGAGGTGGGAAAGAAAGACTATCCCGACATCAAGCGTGAGTACGCCCACGTGGATGCCACCTGCATGTGGATGGTGAAAAACCCCGAGTGGTTCGATGTAATCGTGGTGGAAAACATGTTCGGCGACATTATCACGGACCTGGGCGCCATGGTCCAGGGCGGTATGGGAATCGCCGCCGGGGGCAACATCAATCCCCAGGGAGTTTCGATGTATGAGCCGATCGGCGGCAGCGCCCCCAAATACACCGGCAAGGGCGTGATCAACCCGCTGGCCGCTATCAGCGCGGCCCAGATGATGGTTCTGGACCTCGGGCTGGAAAAGATGGCGCACGATATCGAGCAGGCGGTAATGTGGGCCTGCGCGAACAAGATTAAAAACCTCGGCGCGGGTAAGATGGGTTACAGCACCAGCGAGGTCGGCGACCTGATCGCTGGAAAGATTGACGGATAGACCTGACTAACTTGCTTTACCCTGACTGAAAGCGGCGCTTGATGATTATTGTCATGCAGGAAAACGCCACCCGCGAGCAGATTGACCACGTGTTCGAGCGGGTGCGCGAGCTGGGTTACAACGTACATCCGATCTACGGCAAGCAGCGCACGGTGATCGGCGCGATCGGGGATGAGCGCGGCAAGTTCCGCCTGAAATCCCTCGAATCGGTCCCCGGAGTCGAATCGGTCATCCCAATCCTCAAGCCCTATAAGCTGGTCGGCCGGGAGCTCAAGAAAGAGAAAACCGTGGTCCGGGTGGGCGAGGATGTCGCTTTCGGCAGCAAGCAGTTCGTGATAATCGCCGGACCCTGTTCGGTGGAGAGCCGCGAACAGATTATCGAGACCGCTGAGCGCGTAAAAAAGGCTGGGGCCCGCATGCTGCGCGGCGGAGCTTTCAAGCCCCGAACCTCGCCTTACAGTTTCCAGGGTCTGGAGGAGGAAGGGCTTGAGCTGCTGGCCGAGGCCCGGGAAAAGACCGGACTCAAGATTGTCACCGAGGTGATCACGCCCCAGGACCTGCCCCTCGTCTCCAGTTACGCGGATGTCCTGCAGGTGGGCGCCCGCAACATGCAAAATTTCGCCCTGCTCAAGCAGATTGGCCAGCTCGACAAGCCGGTGCTGCTCAAGCGCGGGCTGTCGGCGACTATCAACGAGTTCCTGATGTCCGCCGAATATATCCTGAGCGAGGGCAACCGCAACGTAATCCTCTGCGAGCGCGGGATTCGGACTTTCGAAACCGCGACACGCAACACGCTGGACCTCTCCGCGGTCCCGCTGATCCTGAAAATGAGCCATTTGCCGATAATTGTCGATCCGAGCCACGGGACCGGGGTGCCGGACCTGGTGGCGCCGATGTCCAAGGCGGCGGCGGCCGCGGGCGCGGATGGGGTCATTGTCGAGGTGCACAGCAACCCGGAAACCGCCCTTTCGGATGGCGAGCAGTCGCTGGACCCGGATGCTTTCGACCGGCTGGTGGGCGCGCTCAAGCCGATACTCAAGGCAGAGGGGCGTACGCTTTGAAACGCGGACAATATTGAATGCAGAAAGGCTGTCCCGGAATGGACGGCCTTTTTTATCTGAGCGCAATTTTTCGGTTCTGCAGGCAGTCCTTCCAGGGAGGCGTCACTCCATTTCCCACTTAGACCTTTCACCGGCGCCCTCCATTCAGCCCCGCGCGCGGTCAGAGGCCGCGCCCCTCAAACATTGACACCCGCCGCAGGCACTGATAAATTTAAACGATTTACCAAATCCTGAAAATTCAACGGTAACTCTATAAAAGGACATTCATGTCGAAGGAAATTACCCCCCGGGCCGAGGACTATTCGCGCTGGTACCAGGATATCGTTCTGCGGGCCGAACTGGCGGATTACGCCCCGGTCAAGGGCTGTATGGTGATCCGTCCCTATGGATTCGCGATCTGGGAAAAAATGCAAGCCATCCTGGAT
Organism: Candidatus Glassbacteria bacterium RIFCSPLOWO2_12_FULL_58_11; assembly: GCA_001780825.1. Classification (GTDB taxonomy): domain Bacteria; phylum Gemmatimonadota; class Glassbacteria; order GWA2-58-10; family GWA2-58-10; genus GWA2-58-10. The sequence continues at coordinate 13,388 of MFIX01000140.1, forward strand.
CGGAAGTTCCGCGACACCGGGCATGTCAACGCTTACTTTCCGCTGCTGATTCCGGAGAGTTTTCTGCGCAAGGAGGCCGAACATGTGGAGGGTTTTTCACCGGAATGCGCGGTGGTCACCCATGCCGGCGGCGCCAAGCTCGAGGAGCCGTACGTAATCCGGCCCACCAGCGAGACGATAATCTGGAGCATGTACCGCAAGTGGATTCAGAGTTACCGCGACTTGCCCCTGCTGATCAACCAGTGGTGCAATGTGATGCGCTGGGAGCTGCGGACCCGGCTTTTTTTGCGCACCACGGAGTTTCTCTGGCAGGAGGGCCATACCGCGCACGCTACCGAAGAAGAGGCCGAGCGTGAAGCCCGCCAGATGCTCGAGGTTTACAGCGAGTTCGCCCGCAGTACGATGGCCCTGCCGGTTATCGAGGGGCTCAAGACCGACCGTGAGAAGTTCGCCGGCGCGGTGCGCACTTACACTATCGAATCGATGATGCAGGACCGCAAGGCGCTCCAGGCCGGAACCAGCCATAACCTGGGCCAGAATTTCGCCCGGGCGTTCGAGGTAACTTTCCTGGATCAGGATGGCGAGCGCAAACTGGTCTGGGCCACCAGCTGGGGGGTCAGCACTCGCCTGGTGGGCGCGCTGATCATGGCCCACAGCGACGACCGGGGACTGGTCCTGCCGCCGGCCCTGGCGCCCCTCGAGATCGTGATCGTGCCGATCTACCGCTCGGATGAGGAGCGCGGCTTGGTACTGGAAAAAGCAGAGCAGATCCGGCGCGAGCTCGCCGGAAAACATACGGTCAAGCTCGATGATCGCGAACAGTTCAAACCTGGCTTCAAGTTCAGCGAATGGGAGATGCGGGGCGTGCCCCTGCGCCTGGAGCTCGGCCCCCGGGATGTTGCTTCGGGGCAGGTCGTCCTGGTGCGACGGGATACCGGCGGCAAGGAAAGTGTCGCGGTCGAAAGCGTCTCCTCGGCGGCCGGGATGGCCCTGCAGGAGATCCAGCAAGGTCTCTACAAGCGGGCCCTGGCTTTCCGTGAAGAAAACTCCGTAAAAATAGACGGCTATGGGGAACTGAAGGAATTCCTGGCCCGCGATGGTGGGTTTGCGCTGGTCCACTGGGCCGGGGACTCCGCGGATGAGGAAAGACTACAGGAGGAAACCAAGGCGACAATCCGCTGCATCCCCCTCTCTCAGGAAAAAGAGGCGGGCCGCTGCGTGATGACCGGCAAACCCTCGAACGGCAGGGTTGTCGTGGCCAAGGCTTATTGATAGATATCAATAAGCGGGAGAAGCGAGAGATGCTGGTAGGAATAGTTTCGGACAGCCATGATAATGTGCCCATGCTGAAAAGGGCGGTGGAGCATTTCAATGCCGCCGGCTGCGGGCTGGTATTGCATGCCGGCGATTTTGTCGCCCCCTTCTCGATTGCCGTGCTGGAAGTGCTGGCCTGCCCGTTCAAAGCCGTCTATGGCAACAATGATGGAGAGAAAGTGGGGCTTAAGATGAAGGCCGCGGCTGTGGGCGGGTCGGTCGAGGAGCCGCCGCTGGCTCTCGAGGCCGGAGGCAGGAAATTTGTGATACTTCACGACTGCGATAACTGGGCCGCGGAGGCAGAAAAATTCGGCGCGGATGTGGTCGTTTTCGGACATACCCATGCCCTGCTGATCGAGCGGCCACACGGGGCCCGCTTGCCGGTGGGGATTAACCCCGGGGAATGCGGCGGCTGGCTCAGCGGCTCCTGCACCGCGGCGATCTTCGACACCGAGACCCTGGATGTGCGTGTGATCGATCTCACTCTCGATCCCGGTAAAGAGGTTAAGGCTTAAGTCAGCGGAGTGGGAAGGTTCCCTTGAATCACTTTCCGGAAAACATCTAATCCCCTGCCAGAGTAAAATCAACCATGCCTAAACGCACCGACATAAAGAAAATAATGATCATCGGCTCTGGCCCGATTGTAATCGGCCAGGCCTGCGAATTTGACTATTCAGGCACCCAGGCCTGCAAGGCGTTGCGCGAAGAGGGTTATGAGGTAGTGCTGGTGAACAGCAATCCGGCCACGATCATGACTGACCCCGAGATGGCGGAAAGGGTTTATCTCGAGCCCCTGACGCCGGAGCTGGTAGCCAAGATAATCGAGAAAGAGCGGCCCCAGGCCCTGCTTTCGACCATGGGCGGCCAGACCGCCCTAAACCTTTCCGTGGCGCTGGCCGATTCCGGCGTACTGGAGAAGTTCGGGGTCGAGCTGATCGGCGCCAAGCTCGAGGCGATCCGCAAGGCTGAGGACCGGGAAAAATTCGGCCGGTCCATGCAGAAGATCGGCCTCGACCTGGTCCGCGGCGACTATGCCCGTGACGTGGAGCAGGCCCGGGAGGTTGTCGGGCGGATTGGCCTGCCCGTGATCATCCGGCCTTCGTTCACGCTCGGCGGCACGGGCGGCGGAATTGCCGACACTCCGGAAAATTTTCTCGAGGCCGCCAAGCGGGGTCTGGCTCTCTCGCCGATCAGCGAGATCCTGATCGAGGAATCGGTAGTCGGCTGGAAAGAGTACGAGCTGGAGGTGATGCGCGACCTGAAGGACAACGTGGTTATTATCTGCTCGATCGAGAATTTCGACCCGATGGGCATTCACACCGGCGACAGCATTACTGTCGCTCCGGCCCAGACACTGACCGACAAAGAGTACCAGCGTATGCGGGATGCAGCGCTGGCGGTAATCCGCGAGATCGGCGTGGAGACTGGCGGCTCGAACATCCAGTTCGCAGTGCACCCGGAAACCGGGCGGATGGTGATTATCGAGATGAACCCGCGGGTTTCCCGCTCCAGCGCCCTGGCCAGCAAAGCCACCGGTTTCCCGATAGCCAAGATCGCCGCCAAGCTAAGTGTTGGGCTTACCCTGGATGAAATCCCCAACGATATCACGCGTAAGACTCCGGCCTCTTTCGAGCCGACCATCGATTATGTGGTGGTTAAAATCCCGCGCTTCACATTCGACAAGTTCCCCGGCACGGATGATACGCTCACCGTACAGATGAAAAGCGTGGGCGAGGTGATGGCGATCGGCCGGACTTTCAAGGAGGCCTTGCAGAAAGCCCTCCGCGGCCTGGAAACCAACCGCTATGGGCTGGGCGCCGATGGGCGGGAGATCGCCGCCCCGGAGAACCTGCTGGCACAATTGAAGCGGCCCAATGCGGACCGGGTATTTTATATCCGCCAGGCGCTGCTCGACGGGATGGAACCCGAGCGGATCAGCGAATTGAGCAAGATCGACGCCTGGTTTATCTATCAGATGAAAGAGATTGTCGAGATGGAGGAGCGGCTGGCCAAGATCCGCACCTCGGTTGGCCTTACAGCGGAGGTTCTGCGCGCCGCCAAGCGGATGGGGTTCTCCGATTACCAGATCGGCACGCTCTGCGGGATGGAGCAACTCGATGTGCGAAGGCTGCGCAAGAGCCGGGGCGTCCAGGCGGTGTTCAAGCGTGTCGATACCTGCGGCGGCGAGTTCGAGGCCCACACACCTTACCTGTACAGCACTTATGAAACCGAGGACGAGTCCTGGCCCACGCGCCGCCGCAAGGTGATGATCCTCGGAAGCGGGCCGAACCGGATCGGCCAGGGAATCGAGTTCGATTACTGCTGCGTCCAGGCCGCTTTCGCCTTGCGCGAGGAGGGCTTTGAGTCGATCATGGTCAACTCGAACCCGGAAACTGTCAGTACGGATTACGATATTTCGGACCGCCTCTATTTTGAGCCGCTCACCCTGGAGGATGTGCTTAATATTGTCGAACTCGAAAAGCCGGAAGGGGTGATCGTGCAGTTCGGCGGCCAGACTCCGCTCAAGCTGGCTGTCCCGCTTGCCGAGCAGGGCGTGCCGATAATCGGCACCTCTCCGGCAAGTATTGACCTGGCCGAGGATCGCGAAAGATTCGGCAAGCTCATGCTCGAGCTGGGGATCGCCCACCCGGAATACGGAATCGCCTATAACCTCAAACAGGCTCAGGAGATCGCCGCCCGGATCGGCTACCCGGTCCTGGTCCGGCCCTCCTATGTACTCGGCGGCCAGTCGATGGTGATAGTCTACGATGACCAGTCACTGATCCGCTACATGAAATCGGCAATCGACGCCTCGCTGGGCAAGTCGATCCTGATCGATGATTATCTGGAAGCCGCGGTCGAGGTGGATGTGGATGCAATCTCGGATGGCAAGCTGACCGTGATCGGCGGAATCATGCAGCATATCGAGGAGGCGGGCATCCATTCCGGCGATTCAGCTTGTGTCATGCCGCCGCACACCCTGGATGCGGAGATTCTGGAGCAGATGCGCCAGGTCACCCGGGAACTGGCCCGGGCTTTGGAGGTGAAAGGCCTAATCAATATTCAGTTTGCGGTAAAAGACCATAAGCTTTACGTTTTGGAAGTCAATCCGCGGGCCAGCCGGACCGTGCCCTACGTGAGCAAGACCATCGGCATCTCTCTGGCCAAGCTGGCCGCCAAGGTGATGATCGGGCGCACTCTCGAGGAATTGGGCTTTACCAAGGAGCGTAAGATCAAGCATATTTCAGTCAAGGAAAGCGTTTTGCCGTTTATAAAATTCCCCAATGTCGATATCCTCCTCGGTCCGGAAATGAAATCCACCGGCGAAGTGATCGGGCTGGGGCACGATTACGGGATCAGCTATGCGAAGGCCCAGATAAGCGCCGGAAACGCGTTGCCGATGGAGGGCTCAGTGGCGGTCAGCCTGGCCGACAAGGACAAAACTGCGCTCCTGCCCGGAATACGCAAACTGGTGAAACTGGGTTTCCGGATTTACGCTACCCAGGGAACCCATGAATCTTTGAAGAAAAACGGTGTCAAGAGCGAGCGGGTGTTCAAGGTAGGAGAGGGGACACCGAATATTGTCGATCTGATCAACGATAATAAAATCAGCCTGTTGATCAATACGCCGATGGGCGAAAAAAGCCAGTACGATGCCGCGGCCATGCGCCGCGGAGCGCTGACCCGCGGCATTCCATATGTGACCACCACCTCAGGGGCGATTGCCGCAATCGATGGGATCGAGGCCCTTAAGAAAGGCCGGCTCGAAGTAACCTCACTGCAGGAATATTACGCATGAAAAAAATTATCGTAGTGGATGATGTCGCCGCGAACCGCGATATTTTTTTGCACTTGCTGGAAGATCAATACCAGGTCCTGGAAGCGGCGGATGGCCGGGAGGGTATCGAGCTGGCGGAGCGGGAAGCGCCGGATTTGATGTTCCTCGATGTCTCGATGCCGGGCATGGGCGGCCTGGAAGTAATCGAAGCGCTGCGCAAGCATAACGAGCTTTACCGCCTGCCGGTGATCGCGATAACCGCGCATTCGGTTTTCAGCGCCAAGAAAGCGGTGGAGAAAGGCTGCAATGATTTTCTGCTTAAACCGTTGACTCCACAGAAAATTCTGGATAAAATCGAAAAATGGATCCAGCCTACATAGACCGCCCCGGGCCGGGCAAGAAACGGACATCGAGCCGCGCTGGAGGCGCCGGATTTTTGCTGCCGCTGCTGTTCCTGGCGCTGGCGGCCTGTTCGCGCTCGGTCAATCAGCCCCGGGAGGTCGCCGAATGCTTTCTGGAGGCGATCCAGGAAGGTTCGCTGGAAAAAATGGATACCCTGATGAACTGGAATGAAGTGGCGGCCAATGCCTACTATTTTACGCGGGATTTCATGAAACTCCAGTCAAAGGAACAGCAGCTCGAAGCGCTCAAAGGCTTCAAACAAAGACTACGCGAGGAGGTCCTTCCGCTGGCGCGCAGAGCTAAATATGAGTTGGCGGATGTATATATTTCAAGATGGAAAAGTGACGCTGTCTACCGGGTAACCTTCCCGGAGACGGTTACGAAGCTGAAGAAACCCAGGATCGAGCCGCAATTTACAGTCATAATGAATCTAGATTTGGGCATTAAACGCTGGTATATTACTGACTTGGGCGATTTTATCAGCCAGAACATGCTCCAGGGGAATTATAATCCTGATACTCTTTACCTGTCCAATCCGATTCGGCCTTAGCATGGGTAGGTTAACCTTCAAGGGATGCGGAGTAGCCTGATGAGCGAACTTCAGTTTCCGAAATGCATGAAATGCAGCACCGGCGTACTGGTGCCGCTCAGCGATTACGGCCGTGACGGGGCCTCGATAATGTATAAGGCCTGGGTCTGTACCAACCCGGACTGCGGATTTCACCTGCGGATCGATAACGGTGAAGTCAGTATCGGCAAAGACATCGGCCAGTCTTTCAAGTAGGGCGGTCCCTGCGCCGCCCTCAGCGCTCAACTGCGATGCACTAGCGGTTGTCGCGCTGTTGAATATTTCACCAGGCGGCGCCTGATCGAGGGGTACTGACCCGGACAATTCGAGAAATTGTTATTGAGCCTGCCTGATCTGTTGAAGGCTTTTCATATTGCTTCCGGTATGTCGTTGTGCCTCCCGCGGCCTCCCGTCGCGCCAGGCCGGGTCCAACTTCCGCGCTAGAGGCGGACCACGCGGGATTTATAATTAACTTTCCCGGCCCGGATATCCAAAGATTGGTCCGGGATAACATTTATTCTCTCGGCACACTCGCATAGCATTAGTGCTAAATATATTTCGTAATTGTTTACATATTCTATTTTAACATAATTATTCTAAAGTCAATTATTAAGCAGTACGGAGCCAGCCATGCAGCCGGTCCTTACAGCGGAACAGATGCGCCGGGTTGACCGGGCGACTATCGATGGGCTGGGGTTACCGGGCACCGTGCTGATGGAATCGGCGGGCCGGGCGGTGGCACAGGCTATCAGGGAGTTTCCGGCCACTTCGAGCCTTAAGCGTCCACTGGTACTCTGCGGCAAGGGCAATAACGGCGGAGATGGTTTCGTGGTCGCCCGCGCCCTGCAGGGGCATTCAGCCAGTGGCTTTCCGAGGATCATTCTGTGCGGAAAAGTGAACGAGCTGAGCGGCGATGCCGCACTGATGGCCCGGGTGGCCGTTAATTGTGGTATCAAGGTAATCGAGTTGGATGAACATAACCTTCACCTGCTCGCCGCTGAGCTTGCGGCCTGCGACATGGTAGTCGACGCTCTCCTGGGGAGCGGGGCCGGGGGCGCGCCGCACGGGTTGATCGCGCGGGTCATCGAGACCCTGCAGGAATATCAGCCCGTCGTAGTGGCCGTAGATTCGCCGAGCGGAGTGGAAATGGACAGCGGTCAAGTCCCCGGTGCGGCGGTAACTGCGGTCCTGACTGTTACTTTCGGCTTCGAAAAGATCGGCCACCGTTTCTACCCCGGGCGCTCCAGGTGCGGAAAGGTACTGGTCGCCGATATCGGCTTCCCGGAAGCCGCGCTTTCAGGGATCGACTGCAAGCTGTTTGTCTGCGAACCCGCCGATATCCGTCATCGCCTCCCGGTCCGCAGGGCGGACAGCCACAAGGGCGACTACGGCAAGGTGCTGGTGGTTGGCGGCTCTACCGGCTTGACCGGGGCTGCGGTGATGGCCGCCGAGGCCGCCCTGGTTGCCGGCGCGGGAATGGTCACCGCCGGAGTGCCGCAGTCCCTGAACCCGGTATTTGAAGCCAAGCTCACCGAGGCGATGACCCTGCCATTGCCGGATACCGGCAATGGCTTTCTCGCGGCTAAAGGACTGGATAAAGTCCTAGAATTCCTTACCGGGATGGATGTGCTGGCGCTTGGTCCAGGCCTGGGCCGGGATGAGGAGACGGTAAAATTCGCTCGCGGGCTGGCCCGCGCTGCTGTAAAATTGCCGGTGGTGATCGATGCCGATGGCCTGAACGCCTTCGCGGCCGAGCCCTCGACGCTCGAAGCCTTCGGCGGAACGGTAGTGATAACGCCGCATCCGGGTGAGATGGCCCGCCTTTGCGGCTCGAGCGTGGAAATGGTGCGCTCTGAGCCGGTAAAGGTGGCTCGCGAATTCGCCGAGAGCCATGGCGTAGTGGTTGCGCTCAAGGGGCCGCCAACCGTGGTTGCCGGGCCGGGCGGCCGGGCGGTGATCAATCCCACCGGCGGACCGGCGATGGCCAAGGCCGGCAGCGGAGACGTGCTGACCGGGATAATCGCCGGGCTTCTAGCCCAGGGCCTCGAACCTTTCGATGCGGCTTTCTGCGGCTCGTACCTTCACGGCCTGGCCGGCGATATCGCCGCCGGGGAACTCGGGCCTTACAGCGTAGTGGCCGGCGATATTCTGGCGCGGATCGGCCGGGCGATCGGCCGGGTGAATGAGCGGGATTGAGAGCTTGGCTAAAGCGCTCCGGCCGGTATCTTTAAGCTTGACAATCAAATAAATCGAGGATATTTTAAATGTCTGTGCTGTTAATAGATTTGGACGACCTAAAGGCCGGCTCTTTCAGCGCTTCCGGTTCTTTCCGGTCCGCCTCTCTGGAGCTGGACCCGGATTCCGCTTTCAGGTTTTCCGGGCAGATAAAGCTGAGCGTCCGGATCAACACTACCGATAAGCTGACCTATTATGTCTCGGGCCGGCTGAATTATCAGGCGCAGGGCGATTGCCGGCGCTGCCTCCGTGAAGTTAATGAGCCTGTGGAGACGGAGTTCAGGGGAGTATTCGCGTTTCCCGAGGCTTTGGAAAAGCTGGCCCCCACCCGGGAGGAGCAGGCAGCCGAAGAGATATTCCCTCTCAAGCACGGCGAGACGAATATCGACCTGACCGCGTTGGTGCGCGAAAGCCTGCTCCTGGAATATCCGTTATACGTTCAATGCGCCGAAGATTGCCGTGGATTTTGCCCGAGTTGCGGAGCCAATCTCAATGTAGAGAGCTGTAAGTGCCGGAATCTAGTCCGCGACGCGCGCTGGGCCAAGCTGCTTGATTTGAACCGGGATAAATAAGCTGTACATAGGTTTTTCTTTCTTACCGGAAGGCGATTCTCGCTATCACCTTCCGTTTGACTATTAAGGAGGAATCATGGCAGTACCTCGGACTAGATGTTCGAAAACGCGGAAGAGACAAAGAAGGACGCATTTCAAGTTAAAGTCGCCTTCATTTGCGGTGTGTTCCAATTGCGGCCAGCAGAAGCAGCCGCATCAGGTTTGTGGACATTGCGGGTACTACAATGGCCGCGAGGTGATCGAGGTCGCAGAATAACCCTGGCGCAGATCCTCTTTCTTCGTGATCTTTAACCGGCGGAATGCCGGACGGGATGCAGGCGGGAATTTGTCAGTCGGTTTCGCACTGTATTCTGAATTCAGGCCGCAAGGCAATATTGAAAGGTATCGGGACATTCAATGCGGATTGCGCTTGATGCCATGGGTGGGGATAATATCCCCGGTGTTCCGATCCGGGGGGCGGTGGAGGCGATTGAGCAGCTCGAGCCCGATTTCGAACTGATCCTGGTTGGAGACAAGGCGCTGATCAAGCGTAATCTGGATAATTACCGGGAGCTTGATCTCAGCCGCATCGAAATCGTACACGCGCCGGAAGTGGTGGAAATGGGCGAAAGCCCGAGCGTGGCCTTAAGAAAAAAGAAGCGTTCCTCGATCGCGGTCGGGATCGAATTGACCGCCCGGAAAGAAGCCCAGGCATTTATCAGTGCCGGGAACACCGGCGCGGTCATGGCCGCCTCTCTCCTGGGTCTGGGCAGAATCAGCGGGATCAGCCGTCCCGGAATCTGCAGCGTTTTTCCGACCACTAAGAAATCCTGCGTTGTGGTGGATGTGGGGGCCAATGTGGACTCCAAGCCCGCGCATCTGCTGCATTTTGCCCTGATGGGGGCGATATACTCGGAAAAAGTGCTCGGCACCCCCCGGCCCCGTGTCGGGCTGCTCAATGTCGGCGAGGAGCCGGGCAAGGGAGATGAGCTCTCAGTCGCCACCCATAAGCTGCTTTCCGCCAGCTCGCTGAACTTCATCGGCAATGTCGAGGGCGGGGATATCTTCGAGGGGCTGGCGGATGTGGTGGTCTGTGACGGGTTCGTGGGCAATGTCGTCCTCAAGCTAAGTGAAAAGATCCTGAACCTGCTGATCAGCCACCTGAAAACCGAGATCAAAGCCAATCCTCTTGCCGCGCTGGGTTTTCTGCTGCTCAAACAGACCTTTGAGGACATGAAAAAGACCTTCGATTATACGGAGTACGGAGGGGCGCCGCTGCTGGGTATCGAAGGCACGACCATCATCTGTCACGGCGGCTCTCCGCCGCGGGCTTTCCGCAATGCCATTAAATCCGCCAGATTAGCCGTACTGAATAATATTAACGAGATTATCCGTCAGGAAGTCAAACAATACCAGACCCCGAATACGAATAATGAAAACTTATCTTAAAGTTGTCTCGACTGGAATCGCCATACCGGACAAAGTAATCTCCAATGCCGATCTGGAAAAGATGGTCGAGACCAGCGATGACTGGATTGTCACCCGGACCGGCATACATGAGCGGCGGATCAGCGAAAACGGGGTATCCTCCGGCGATCTGGGCGCGCAAGCCGCACGGATGGCGCTGGACAACGCCGGATTGAGCGCCGGGGATATCGACCTGATTATGGTCGCCACGGCCAGCGGGGACCACCTCTTTCCCTCGACCGCCTGCATAATCCAGAACAAGCTCGGCGCGAAACAGGCTACCGCCTTCGACATCTCGGCCGCCTGCAGCGGTTTCCTGTACTGCCTGACTGTGGCTCACAGTTTATTGAGCACCGGCTCCTTTCGTACGGCGCTCATCATCGGCGCTGAAACTTTGAGCAAGATCACCGATTACTCCGACCGCTCGACCTGCGTACTTTTCGGTGATGGAGCCGGCGCGATGATAGTCACCCTGGGCACCGACGATAAGGGGCTTTTTGCCAGCCATCTCGGCAGCGATGGGAGTTACGCCCCGCTGTTGAACCTCCCGGCCGGCGGCAGCCGCCTGCCGGCCAGCCTGGAGACGGTGCGGCAGGATCTGCATTATATCAAAATGAATGGCAACGAGCTGTTCAAGGTGGCGGTCCGCTCGATGGAAGAGGCCGCTATCATGACTCTTTCCAAGGCGCACGTCAGCACCGCGCAGCTCGACCTGCTGATACCGCATCAGGCCAATATCCGGATCATCAATTCCCTGGTCAAGCGCCTGGGAGTCGAGGAAAAGAAAGTGTATGTCAATATCGAGCGCTACGGCAACACCTCCGCGGCCTCGATACCTATCGCCTACCACGAGGCGCGCGCGCAGGGCCTGTGCGATGAGAATTCGCTGATCCTGATGGTTGCCTTTGGCGGAGGAATCACCTGGGGTGGCGTGTTGATCAGGGGCTGAGCTGTCCAGGTTGGCTTTAGCGCGGCAAGGAAAGGATTTCAGGCAAGTTGAAAACAGCGGTGGTTTTTCCGGGCCAGGGCTCGCAGTTCGTGGGGATGGGAAAGGACTTGTTCGAGAACAGCGAACCCTCCCGCGCGCTGTTTAAGCTGGCGAGTGAGAAACTGGGTTACGATCTGGCTGAGGTTTGTTTCAACGGGCCCGAGGAAGAGCTGAGCCAGACCCGGGTGACCCAGCCGGCGATATATGTCCACAGTGTCGCGGTGTTCCGCCTGCTGGAAGAAAAGGGATTCAAGGCTGATTTCGCCGCCGGTCACAGCCTGGGCGAGTACAGTGCCCTGACCGCCGCCGGGTTTCTTTCTTTCGAGGAAGGACTCGAGCTGGTCGGTCTGCGCGGCCGGCTGATGCAAGAAGCCGGGGAAAAGGCCCCGGGCGCGATGGCGGCGGTGATCGGACTGGAGGACCGGAGAGTCGAGGAGCTCTGCCGTGAGACTGGAGAGACCGTGGTTCCGGCGAATTTCAATGCCCCGGGACAATTGGTGGTGAGCGGCAGCCTCCAGGGCGTCGATAAATTGATCGAGGCCGCCCAAAAAGCCGGTGCCCGCCTGGTAAAGAAACTTAAGGTAAGCGGGGCCTTTCACTCGCCGCTCATGTCTTATGCAGCCGCGGCCATGCGCGAGCGGCTGGCGCAGGCGAAAATCGTTTCAGGCCGGATCCCGGTGGTGGCGAATGTCAGCGCCGGGTTCGAAACTGATCCGGAGCGGATCAGGGACCTGCTGGTGGAACAGATAACCAGCCCCGTGCGCTGGACTGACTCGGTCGAGACTCTGGCCGCGGGAGGGGCGCTAAGGTTTGTCGAAGCCGGACCGGGCAATGTGCTCTCCGGGCTTTGCCGCAGGATAAAGCGGGAGCTGGAAATCACGAGTATCGGTAAGCTTGAAGAAATCAAGGCATTTAGCGCTTAAGAATCGCAGTTTGACTTTACTTTTTTTGCGAGTAGTATTAAAATGTTGCTGAAAAATCAGGTGGCTTTGATTACCGGGGCGGCGCGGGGTATCGGCAAGGCCGTGGCTGCCCGCCTGGCCGCGGAAGGGGCTACTGTTATCCTCGTGGATATCGATGGCGGAGCGGCCGCCGCGACTGCGGCTGAGCTGGCGGCGAAGGGGATACGGACCGAATCATTTGCCTGTGATGTCTCCAACCCGGTCCAGGTGGAGGAAGTAGTCGGCAAAGCGGTGGAAAAGCTGGACCGCCTGGATATCCTGATCAATAACGCCGGTATCACGCGCGATGGGCTCCTGATGCGGATGAAACCCGAGGACTGGGACCTGGTGCTGGCGGTCAATTTGAAGGGGGCGTTTAACTTTATCCACTCCGCCTGCCGTCAGATGCTGAAACAGCGGTCAGGCTCGATTGTCAATATATCCTCGGTGGTCGGCTTGATGGGCAATGCCGGCCAGGCCAATTACTCCGCATCCAAAGCCGGGCTTCTCGGCTTGACCAAATCCGCGGCCAAGGAATTTGCCGGCCGCGGGATACGGGTAAATGCGGTCGCTCCGGGTTATATCGAATCGGAGATGACCGCGGCTTTGCCGCAGGAGGTCAGAGAGGGCTGGCTCGCCTCGATTCCGATGAAACGCGGCGGGACGCTCGAAGATGTAGCCGCCGCAGTCGCTTTCCTGGTGGGACCGGACTCGGTTTACATCACGGGTCAGGTTCTGCAGGTTGATGGCGGGATGATCATGTAGTTTGATTGAAACGGGTCTTTTTTGTTCTGAACCTATTTTACGGAGGATGTCAGATGGCCAATTATGCTAACAAGGTTAAAGAGATTATCATCGAAAAACTCGGTGTCGATGCGGAGAAAGTCACCGATGACGCGTCTTTCGTCGAGGATCTCGGAGCGGACAGCCTGGATACGGTCGAGCTGGTGATGGATTTCGAAGAGGAATTCGACTTGGAAATCCCGGATGAGGAAGCTGAAAAGCTCACCACGGTGGGCGCGGCGATCAAGTACCTGGAAGAAAAGTTGGGAAGCAAGGAAGCCTCCTGAGTTTTGGCAGGATTGCTTCTCCGGGCCAGGAAATGGACCGGTAGGTATTATTTCTGTTTGCAGTTTGCCGCACGGGGCGCCGTCAGGGATTCAGCCTGCGCTGTTGATAAAGGAAAAGTAGATGGCCAGAAGAGTCGTAATTACCGGAGTCGGGGCGGTAACTCCTTTGGGAAATGACGTTAAAACCTCCTGGGAGGGACTCCTCGAAGGCCGCAGCGGCATCGATACGATCAAGGCTTTTGATGCCAGCCTGTTCGAAACCAGGTTCGCCGGCGAATTGAAAGGTTTCGACCCCCAGAAATACATGGACCGCAAGGAAGTCAACCGGACGGATAAGTTCGTCCACTTTGCGGTAGCGGCCAGTACCATGGCCCTCGAGGATAGCGGGGATAAGATAACCGATCCCGCGGAACGCGAGCGCTTCGGTGTGATTATCGGCTCCGGGATCGGGGGGATCGAGACTCATGAAACCCAGCATTCGCGCTATTTGAAAGGCGGACCGGGACGGATCAGTCCGTTTTATGTGCCGATGATGATTTCGGACATGGCCGCCGGCTACGTCTCGATCCATTTTCAGGCCAAGGGACCCAATTTCTGCACTGTTTCCGCCTGCGCCTCAGCCGGCCATGCGGTCGGGATGGCTTTCCGCTCGATCAAATACGGCGAATCGGACATGATGCTGACCGGAGGCACTGAATCCTCGATCACTCAAATGGGTCTGGGGGGATTCTGCGCCTGTAAAGCGCTGTCCACCCGTAACGAGGATCCGCAGAGCGCCTCGCGGCCTTTCGATAAGACGCGTGATGGTTTCGTGCTTGGCGACGGCGCGGGAATCCTCTTCCTGGAGGAGTACGAGCGCGCCAGGGCCCGCGGTGCCAGGATTTACGCCGAGGTGGTCGGCGTGGGCAGCACGGCCGACGCTTATCATATCACAGCCCCGGCCGAGCAGGGCGAGGGAGCGCAGCGGGCGATGAAAGCCGCTTTGGCCGAGGCGAAGCTCAACTCCGAGGACATCGATTATATCAATGCGCACGGCACCTCGACCGAACATAATGATGCTACCGAGACTTTCGCCATTAAAAAAGTTTTCGGCGACCGGGCCAGGGATGGACTGGTGGTGAGCTCCACCAAGTCGATGACCGGCCACCTGCTGGGCGCTGCCGGCGGCATCGAGGCCATATTCTCCGCCCTGACCATCTACCACGGAGTTGTGCCGCCCACCATCAATTACCGTCATCCGGACCCGGAGTGCGACCTGGACTATTGTCCGAATGAGGCCCGCCGGATGAACGTCTCCGCTGCCTTGAGCAATTCTTTCGGATTCGGCGGGCACAATGTGACAATCGCCCTGAAAAAGGTCTGATTTCACGGAATATCAGGTAAAAATAATGCTGGCCAGGCCATTCAGGTTTGTGGCCGGACTTTTCAAAACCAGCCGGCCTGCGGACAATCGAAAAAAAAAGCTAAGCCGTCTTGAGCATAGTGTCGGGTACCTTTTCAAAGAACATAAACTGCTCGAGACGGCTCTTTCTCATTTATCCTATGTAAACGAAAACGCAGGCGATTACGCGGACAGCAATGAGCGCCTGGAGTTTCTCGGCGATGCGGTCCTGGATCTGGCGGTTTCCGAGTACCTTTTTACGCGCTTTGGCTCCTGCAGCGAGGGGGACCTGACCCGGATCAAATCCTCGATCGTCTCGCGCGCCGCCCTGGCGGGGAAGGGGCAGGAGCTGAGGCTGGAAGACTACATCCTTTATTCGAAGGACAGCTTTCCGGACTTGCGCAGGGGAAAAGTGACGATCATATCGAACGCGCTCGAAGCCCTGATCGGAGCGATTTATCTGGATGGAGGGCTTGACGCGGCCAAGTCGTTCATCTATAACAAGCTCCTCGACAGGGGGCGGGCCGATTTCACTTTCGACAGCCTGCAGGAGGCCAAGAACAGCCTGCTGCACCATTCCCAGGTAAAATTTCACTGCCAGCCCTCGTACCGGATTGTCGAGGTGAGCGGCCCGGAGCACGCCAAGGAATTTGTCTGCGAAGTCCGGATCAGGGACCGGATCATGGGCCGGGGTATCGGCTCGAATAAAAAAGAAGCGGAAAAGAAAGCCGCCGTACAAGCCCTGGAGCAGTTGGCCGAAGCAGAAACTACGGAAAACAACAATCACGGATCGCCTGACTAATCTGAACCGGGACATCAATCGCCACGGAGTGACAATGGAGTATTTCCTGACTGAAGAGCAGCTCGAGATCAAGCGCCTGGCGCGCCGGATCGCCGAGAATCATGTAATCCCCCAGCGAGCGGAGCTGGACAAGAACGCTGAATTCCCGCATGCGATCATGAAAGAAATCGCCGAAGCCGGCCTGCCGGCGATCTATATCCCGGAGGAGTACGATGGGATCGGAGCGGGGCTGCTGGAGCTGTGTCTGGCCACCGAGGAGCTGAGCCGGGCCTGCGGCGGAGTCGGTGTGACCTATGCGGCCAGCTCGCTGGGCAGTTTTCCGATAATTATCGGTGGCAGCCACGAGCAGAAGGCCAGATTTTTGCCGCCGATCGCCTCCGGCGAGCATTACGCGGCATTCTGCCTGACCGAGGCCGGGGCCGGCTCGGACGCCGGCAACATCTCGACGAATGCGCGCAAGGTCGGCAATGAATACGTAATTAATGGGACCAAGCAGTGGATCACCAATGGCTGCGAGGCGCATACCTACACGGTTTTCGCGAAGACCGACAAGGCCCGTGGGGCGCGCGGGATCAGCGCATTCGTGGTCGAAAAAGGCACCCCCGGGCTCTCTTTCGGCAAAAAAGAGGACAAGCTGGGGATCCGCTGTTCCGCCACCTATGAGGTCGTATTTGAGGACTGCGTAGTGCCCGCGGAGAACCTTCTCGGCCGGGAAGGCGCCGGGTTCAGTATCGCCATGCGCACCTTCGACAAGTCCCGTCCGGGGATCGGCGCGCAGTCGATCGGGATCGCCCAGGGCGCCTATGAGGCCGCCCTCAATTACGCCTATACTCGTCAGCAGTTCGGCCAGTCGATCCTGAATTTTCAGGCGGTCTCGTTCATGCTAGCTGACATGGCGATCCAGATCGAGGCTGCCCGGGCTCTTACCTACCAGGTCGCCCGGATGGTCGACGCCGGAATAAAGAATTACGGCAAGGAAAGCGCCATGTGCAAGGTCTTTCCCTCGGACGTGGCGATGCGGGTGACCACCGATGCTATACAGATTATGGGCGGTTACGGCTATATGAAAGATTACCCGGCGGAGAAGTATTTCCGCGATGCCAAGATCACCCAGATCTACGAGGGCACCAACCAGATACAGCGGCAGATCATTGCCTCCAGCCTTATTCGGGAAATGGCGAGCGGACAGAGGGGTTAGTGATTATCAGGGAGAAAGCAGTGGGGTTCCGCGACCGGCGGCTCGAACGGATTGCCGGTAAACTGGCCGCGGGGGGCAGGCTGGACCGGAAGGATGGTCTGGCCCTTTTCGAGACCGGGGACCTGCTCGGGCTGGGAAAGCTGGCGGATGAAGCCAATCTACGGAAAAACGGCGGCCGCGTCTTCTACATAAATAACCTGCACGTCAACTATACCAATATCTGCGTCAACAAATGCCGCTTCTGCGCCTACCGAAGGAGCGAGGATGAGCGTGGAGCGTTTTTCCTCTCTGCGGAACAGGTGGTGGCCAAAGCGCGTGAGCTATGGCACGCCAAGGCTTGTGAGTTCCACATAGTCGGAGGCTGCCATCCCTCGGCACGCCTGGATTACTACCGCGAGATGCTCACCCGCCTTCGCCGCGAGTTTCCTCAGGTGCATCTGCAGGCCTTTACCGCGGTGGAGATAGAAAATATCGCCCAGGTGGAAAATCTCCCGGTTCCCGAGGTCCTCGCCAGCCTGGCCGAGTGCGGCCTGGGGTCGCTGCCCGGCGGCGGGGGAGAGATTTTCGCCGAAAAAATCCGGTCCAAGATCTGCCCGGAAAAAATCAGCGGGGCGCGCTACCTGGAGGTAATGCGTCAGGCGCACCAGCTGGGGCTGCCATCCAATGTGACCATGCTTTTCGGCCATATCGAGTCGGCGGCGGACCGGGTGGACCATTTGTTGGAAATCCGCGCCCTCCAGGATGAAACTGGCGGATTCAACGCTTTTATTCCATTGCTGTTCCACCCCTGGAACACGAAACTCGAAAAGCTCCGGAAAGCAGGCGCGGTCGATGTCCTGAAAACAATTGCGGTCAGCCGGCTGCTGTTGGACAATTTCAAACATATCAAGTCGTTCTGGATCATGCTAGGTCTCCCATTGACCCAGATTTCCCTGTTTTTCGGGTCGGATGATGTGAACGGCACGGTGCTGGAAGAGCATATTACGCACGAGGCCGGGGCCGATACTCCACAATACATGCCCGAAGAAAAGCTCGTTTCCCTGATCCGTCAGGCCGGGCGGATTCCGGTCGAAAGGGATACACTTTACAATCCGATCTGTGGTGAGGTATAATATTGAGTCGCACAATTTAGCAATTCTGTCTGATAACTATATTTCCGGATAATTGTGGCTTTTTATCAGGAGCAACCTGTAACCAAAGGACACCTCTCGCGGCACTGATGACGGGTATTCCCTCTGAGGGAATCCGACTGACTGCATCAAGTCCCAAACTTTAGCCGGAGCTGAATATGCGGATTTCTGTGTTTGCCGCTGGATTGCTTGCCATCCTGTGCGGCTTGTTTCTGCTAGATGGCGCCAGTGCCGGAGCGCTGCTGCTGGCCGAGGAAGAAGCCGCCCACGGCGGGATCGATCTGGGAGCCATGCTGCCGCTCTGGAGTGTCATCCCCTTCGCCGGGATGCTGCTCAGCATTGCCTTATTTCCGCTTTTCGCTCCGGGCTTCTGGCACCATCACTATCCCAAGGTGAGCGCTTTCTGGTCGCTGATACTCGCCATCCCCTTTGTGGCGGCCTACGGGCATGCGGCCTGGCACGAGATTCTGCATATCTACCTTGTCGATTACATCCCCTTTATCATCCTGCTCTGGGGCCTATTTACAGTCAGCGGCGGTTTGCTGGTCCGGGGCAAACTCAAGGGCACCCCGGTCGTCAACACTGTCTTTCTTCTTATCGGTACAATCCTGGCTTCCTGGGTGGGCACCACCGGCGCCTCGATGCTGCTGATCCGGCCGGTTATCCGCTCCAATAAAGACCGTCAGAGCAAGGTTCATATCATAGTCTTTTTTATTTTCCTGGTGGCTAATATCGGCGGGTGCCTGACCCCGCTGGGAGATCCGCCGCTGTTTCTCGGCTTCCTTCATGGCGTGTCTTTCTTCTGGACGATGCAGCTTCTTCCCACCATGTCCTTTCTGGCGGTGCTCTTGCTCGTCGTCTTCTTTCTCTTCGATCTTATCCTCTATAAGAGAGAGCAGAAATCCGCCTCGACAGTGCAATCCGCTGCTGAGGCCGGAGCTGAGAAGCACGAGAAAATCTCTGTTGTCGGGCTTTACAATATCATCTTCCTGCTGGGTATCATGGGCAGCGTCTTGATGAGCGGCATACTCGATCTGGCCTCGCTCAATATCGGCGGCATCGAGGTCGAGGGGCAGAACCTGTTGCGCGATGTGCTGATATTGTTGATGGGATTTCTTTCCTGGCATTTCACGCCGCGCGAAATCCGCCAGGAAAACGAGTTCACCTGGTTCCCAATCATCGAAGTGGCCTATCTGTTCGCCGGAATTTTCATGACCATTATCCCGGCTCTGGAGATCTTGAAAGCCGGCGAGCACGGAGCCCTGGCTTTTCTGATCAAAACCGTCAGCGAGCCGGTGCATTACTTCTGGGCCACAGGCGCGCTGTCCTCCTTCCTGGACAATGCGCCCACGTATCTGACATTTTTCAACAGTGCCCTTGGACAACTTTTGCCCGGTGTCCCTGAGGCCACGGCCGTGCAGGACCTGATGACCACCCATAAGGTCTATCTTGAGGCGATCAGCGCCGGCGCAGTATTCATGGGGGCCAATACCTACATCGGCAACGCGCCGAATTTCATGGTCCGCTCGATCGCTGAGGAAAGCGGGATCAAGATGCCGAGCTTCTTCGGCTATATGGTATATTCCATATTCATCTTGATCCCCATGTTCACCCTGGTGAGCCTGATTTTCTTTTAATCCGGCGCCGGCCCTGCGGGATTACTCGGCCTGACTTGCTGGCTGCCGGGACCTGAATTCCGGCTATCGCTGAAAGGAATTTGCTCTGCGGTTTGGGCGCGAAAAACTGTATTTCGCGCCCAAACCGTTTTTCTTTTTCTTATCATTGCATGAAATTAAGGATTTCAGGCGGTAAAATATGAGCCGGAGCTTTTTGCGGTTCGGTCTGGAGCTGCTGCAAGATACCGAACTTCTGAGTCTTGGGGCCCTTGCCGACAGTGTCCGGCGACGGCTGCATCCCGAAGGCCGGGTGACCTTTATCAACGACCGCAATATCAACTATTCGAATATCCGTATCAGCCGCTGCCGGTTCTGCGCCTTTTACCGAGGGGAAAAAGACGCCGCGGCCTACCTTCTCAGTTACGAGGAGATCGGCCGGAAGATCGATGAGGCAAAGGCCCTGGGCGCGGTGCAGATACTTCTGCAGGGCGGCCTGCACCCGGGTCTCGGCCTCGAATGGTACACGGGATTGCTGCGTTATATCAAGCGCCGCCACCCGATCCACGTTCACGCTTTTTCCGCCCCGGAGATTGACCATATCGCCCGGCTTTCCGGGCTGGAGCCGGAACGGGTGATCGAGGAGCTGGCCGCCTCCGGGCTGGATTCGATTCCAGGCGGAGGAGCGGAAGTCCTTTGCGCCAGAGTAAGAAAGCTGGTCAGCCCGCGGAAGATCGGGGTAAAGCGCTGGCTGGCGATCCATGAGCGGGCGCACCGCCTGGGCTTAAGGACCACGGCGACCCTGGTTTATGGGATGGGAGAGAGGCCCGAGGAGTTGATCCGTCACCTGCGTCACATCCGCGCCCTGCAGGAGCGCACGGGCGGGTTTACCGCTTTCATCCCCTGGAGCTTCCAGCCTGAGCACACCCGGCTGCGGGAGGAAAAGACCACGCCGGTCACATATCTGCGCGTACTGGCCGCCAGCCGTATTCTGCTGGACAACGTTCCCTCGATCCAGGCCTCCTGGGTCACCCAGGGCCCGGATATCGCTACGCTGGCCCTCTATTTCGGGGCCAATGATTTCGGCAGCACGATGCTGGAAGAAAACGTGGTGCGCGCCGCCGGCTGCAATTTCTCGACCATGGATGAGCCGACAATCGCCCGCCTGATCCGGCAGGCCGGATTCACTCCGGCTCTGCGGCGGCAGGATTACAGTATTATCCGGACACTTTAGCCCGGGAAACGGATTCTTGAATTGAAAAATCCCATGCAAAAACTAAAGACAGCTCCCGGAGATTATTCCGGGTTCGCGGTGATCGGCGGCAGCGGGGCTTACGACTTGACCCTGGAGAGTATCGGTGAGAGGGCGGGGGGGCTGGTTCTCGAGACGCCGTTTGGCAAGGCCTCGCCGATCGAGTTCCTGCGTCCAGAGGGTTGCCGGGGAACGTTAGCTTTCCTGTCCCGTCACGGGACCTCCGGCTATCAGCGGACCGCGGGG
>MFIX01000140.1:34367-35815 GCA_001780825.1 Candidatus Glassbacteria bacterium RIFCSPLOWO2_12_FULL_58_11
AACCACCCGGATACTTTCCTGGAGCGGTCCGGGCGCGATTGATCGCCGTTTCAGTCCCGGCGATTATGTCCTGCCGGATGATCTGCTCGACCTGACCCGTAACCGGCCCTCGACCTTTTTCAGCGGCAGCGGCCTGGGCTTTATTCGCCAGAACCCGGTGTTCTGTCCCACCCTGCGCCAGGTTCTGAATGGAGTCCTGCAACAAACAGGCGCGCCGTACCATGACGGGGCGGTGTACGCGGTGACCGAGGGGCCGCGCCTGGAAACTCCGGCGGAGGTCCGGATGATCGGCAGGCTGGGCGGGGAGCTGGTCGGCATGACCCTCGCTCCGGAAGCCTTTCTGGCGCGGGAGCTGGAAATCTGCTATCATCCCTGTTGTTACGTTACCAACTGGGCCGAGGGTGTGAAAGAGCAGCCTTACCGAGCCGGTGAGTTGTTCGAGGGCATGCTTGAAGATAACTTGAAGGCGAGAGTGGCAGCGGCTGTTGCGGGCTTTAGCGGGCTGGTGCGGCAGTGCGCCCGTAAATTGGAAGCGGCGGGCAGCAGTGATCGTGACTGCCCCTGCGCCCAGGCCATGCTGCGCTACCGCCGCTCGGGAAGAGTCGGTCCGGACTGGCATAGCTGGATTCAGCCCGGAAAACCGGCGTAATCATTTATTGACAAGCAGTTGCAGAGTTCCTAAATTAAATATTGGAATCAAATTCAGAATTTACCTGGAAGACAGGAAGCATGAATGCCGGATTCATCTTCCAAGAGAAATAAATTATTAAGCTCCTAAGACTTGAAATAGTAATTATTATAATTATATTAAGTTATGTGCGATAATATGACAATCTGGTTTAAGCAGCCGAATATTTTATTTTAAGTTTCCGCGGTGAACGATAATTTGACTTCCGTCAATGTTTAGTCCCGGAGAATAACCTGATGAAAGAACAAGTGTTGATAGTCATGGGCAGCGAATCCGACCGAAAAGTGCTTGCGGATGCCGAGGGAGTGCTTAAAGAGGCGGGAGTCGGATTCACTACTCACGTTTCGAGCGCTCACCGCGATCCGGATGGAACCCGGAACCTTATCCTTGAGGCTGAAAAGAAAGGCGTCAGCGTGATAATCGCCGGTGCGGGCATGAGCGCCGCGCTGCCCGGTTTCTGCGCCTCGTTCACGGTTTTGCCGGTAATCGGCGTGCCGGTGGCCTCCGGCCCGCTGGCCGGAATGGATGCCCTGCTCTCGATCGCGCAGATGCCGCCCGGCGTTCCGGTGGCGGCGGTGGGGATAAACGGGGCGAAAAACGCCGCGCACCTGGCCTTGAGAATACTCGGGAAAGCCAAGCGGTGAGCCTTCGGCAGTTTACAATCAGCGGCGGAGATTATCCAGGTGAATTGCTAAAAGAGGCCGCCGGGACAGTCCAGCGGGGCGGAGTGCTGATCCATCCCACGGAGACAATCCACGGC
>MFIX01000140.1:35823-36100 GCA_001780825.1 Candidatus Glassbacteria bacterium RIFCSPLOWO2_12_FULL_58_11
CCGGTACGACAGCTCAGAAGCAATCGGACTGATCCGCAGGCTCAAGGGCCGGGATGAGAAAAAACCGATGATCCTCCTTCTTCCCGGCAGAGCCTGGGTCGAAAAGATTTGCCGGGATGTGCCTCAAACCGCTTACCGTCTGATGGATTCTTTCTGGCCCGGAGCGCTGACTATCGTATTGAAATCAGCGGAGAGCTTCCGCCGCGAGTGCCCCTGGCAGTCAGAGACAGTCGCTGTCCGCCAGGAGGCGCATCCCTTTACCGCGAGCCTGCTCGAG
>MFIX01000140.1:36120-36235 GCA_001780825.1 Candidatus Glassbacteria bacterium RIFCSPLOWO2_12_FULL_58_11
TTCCACCAGTCTCGGCCGCTCCGGAGAGCCGGTGCCAAGAGACACCTTGCGGTTTCTCAGACGACTGGAGGAACAGTTTTTTAAAGGAGAGGGGCCGCTTCTCGAGCTGGCGGTT
>MFIX01000140.1:36250-42896 GCA_001780825.1 Candidatus Glassbacteria bacterium RIFCSPLOWO2_12_FULL_58_11
GCGGTTGTCGATCTTGAGCTTGAGCAAAAGTCTTGCCCGCCTTCGACTATCATTAAGGCAGAGGAGGATGGCACATTGTATCTTCTCCGGGAAGGCGCCTTGAAAGCCGTGGAGATTACCCAAAAAACCGGCATAAAAGTGCTCCAGTGAAGCGGCGAATGAGCGTGCGGTTTTCGAACCGGCGGCTCAGTGCGAAGGGCAAAATGGCTAAAAAGAGCGCAAAGAAAATCAAGATCCTCTTCATCTGCACCGGCAATACCTGCCGCAGCCCGATGGCGGAGCTGCTGTTTAAAGACCAGCTCTCCAAGAGAGAGCTGGCTCATAGGGTGACAGCCTCCTCGGCGGGGCTGATGGCGGCCCGTGGCCAGCCGGCCAGTGAAGGCGCAATGGTGGTGAGCCGGGAGAGCGGCCTGGATTTGTCATCCCACAGAAGCCGGCAGCTTACAAGAAAAGAGTTGCTGGAGGCAGACCTGATCCTGGTGATGCAGAAATCGCATCTGGACTACCTTCAGCAGGACCTCCAACCGCTCCGGAAAGAGATCAGGCTGCTGAGCCAGTTTGCCGAGGGTCCCTCCGCTGGGACCGACATCCGCGACCCATTCGGCGGAGACAAAGCGCTGTACCAGGATACATTTGTCCAGATAAAAAAGAGCCTCGAGGGCTTAATTTCTTATCTTTCAACTGGCTATGAGATATAGTCGCGGAGCCGGGCCGGCCATCCGGCGCGATAATATCCTAAGATAGAGCTCGCGCGCCAAGGCAACTCCCCGTCCAGTTATCTGCCGCCGGAAGTACGTCTTCCGTGCTTTTTAAATTGACTTGCCTGGCATTCTGAAATACATTACTGAAACGGAACGGTATCAATTGCAGTTCTGCAGTGTCACCGGCGCGGATAACAGTTTCCCAAGGCAATTTTCCGGGTAATTCCGTAACCGGGAAACAGGCTCGCCCGCCTGACAGTCAAAATCTCCAGTTACGAGGATGGTGACAGTGAAGAAAAACCATCTGACAATTATCTTCATGAAAGACACAAACCGGCCGTTGACTTATGAAATTTCGATTAAACTTCTAATCGCTGTTCTCGTAATATTTGTTGGCAGCGCTTCCACTTATGCATTTTTTATCAAGGGTTATTATTCGCTTTACAAGGACAATAAAAAGCTGGAAGAGATTATCCGCGATCTTAAAATAGACATCGGCGGGTTGCAGGGGACAATCAACCAGCTGAAAATCGATAAAACCGAAACCGTTCCTGAACCAAGCCCAGAGGTTGCTCAGCAGCAGAGCCAGGAAGAAGACCTCCAGAAAACAGCTAAAGAGGTTGCCATCCGGGAACTGAAGCTAAGCGAAGACAAAGAGTCCGGGAATTTGAATTTTTCCTTTGTTCTCGATAAAATAGAGGATAATGAACAGATGATGCGCGGATACCTTTTCGTAGTATTGAAAAACAAGGCTAAACAAATGATAAATTCATTTCCGGAGGCATCATTCAGTGGCAGCGTTCCCGCGGATTATCGCCACGGTGACCGCTATGCGATCCGGCGCTTTAAAGGTTACCGGGGAGAATTGAAGCTGGCCAATGACGCCGCGGAAGTGGAAATCCTGGTGTATTCCGATAATGGTGATTTACTCGCCCGGCTCACCCGGCGGCTTTCCTGAACTTAACGATCAGCAGCGCGTGCGAGGATAAATGTTCAACAAAAAGCATCGGATCGTGATCGACAGCATTAACAGCGTCCTGGGCGAATCAACTCACCTGGACGGTAAATTAGTGTTTGCCGGAACGATGCGGATCGACGGCAAGGTTGACGGTGAGATTTTTTCGGAGAAAAAATCCGGAGTACTTAATACCCTGATTATCGGGGAAAAAGCCAGTATCAGCGGTGATATACATGCCGATACGGTAATTAACAGCGGGCAGATCTGCGGAAATATTTTCGCCGCCAGCCGGGTCGCAATCAACGACCCGGGATCATTGATCGGTGATGTGGAGACTGCCGAGCTGACTGTCGAGGAGGGCGTGATATTTAACGGCAAATGTATCATGCTCAGACAGTAGCCGCTCAGGGACGGCTCAGACTGAATCCCCGCAAGAGGCATTTCGTGGCCGTACCCGGCAGGATAAATACGCCGGCTAATAATAGGGAGGCAATCATGAATAGGACCCGTAATCTGCAATTCATTCTCATTCTTTTTTCTTTTCTGTTGATCCAGGGCTGCCAGATGAGCTCTCAGGATAAGCCGGGAAAGATCTCGGAAGTTGAACAGATGTACGATCAGCAGCGTTACACGGATGCGATGAATGTCGCCCGCTTCAATTTGAACAAAGACCCTAAGGACCTGGCTTCGATTGCCACGGTCTGGAAAGTCCAGGTCCTTCAGGAAGCCAAATCTCTCGATTACGCGCAGCAATTCTTTGAACAAGCCAAGGAACGGGTAAAGGAATACGGTCCCGGGTTGATTCCGTTCCTTGGTCGCGGGCTCCTGGGCGATCATTACAACACGGTCCGCTTGTTCTGCCTTTATTCCCTGGGCGAGTTCGACGACAGCACCTCCACGCAACTTATCGCCAGGGTTTTCGAACCTGATTACACATTGGGCGATAAAGCCAGCAATGTCACGCTCGAGTTTATTCGCGGGGAGGCGGCCTCTTTTCTGGCTAATCGACATTACAAACCAGCGTACGAGGGTATTGCGGCGTTGCTGAAAAGCGAGGATACGGACACGCGGATTAAGGCGATTTCCGCGCTCGGTTTTATCGGCGATCAGCGGGCCATACCGTTGTTGGAAGAGCTGGCTAAAGAGAGCCTGACTAAAAAGGATATTGCCTGGATAGCGATAATGGCCGACAGCTCGATTGCCAGGATTAAGCGCAGCCAATAGCCCGGGTTGAGGGACTCAGGACTTGCTAAAAGCCGGCATGCCGCCCCCGCGGTTTGCCGGCTTTTTTATTCGGATACTCTGAGGATGGGAGCGCCGAGACGGGCCAGCTTTACTTCGAGATGCTCGTATCCGCGGTCCAGATGGTAGATCCGGTTGATTTCACTCGTCCCCTCGGCCACCAGCGCAGCCAGAATGAGGGCGGCGGACGCCCTTAGGTCGGAGGCCATCACCGGGGCCGAGCTGAGCCGGCAGGGTCCCTTGACGATGATCTTCCGGCCATCGACCCGGATATCCGCCCCGAAACGCGCCAGCTCGGGAACATGGAGGGTCCGGTTTTCGAAGATGTTTTCCTCGATGACACTCTTGCCCTGGGCCTGGGTAGCCAGAGCACAGAACTGCGCCTGCATGTCTGTGGGGAATCCGGGGTAGGGCTCGGTTTTTATCCGGAACGGAGCCAGGGGAGTCCCGCCGCGGACCAGCAGGGTTGTCTCTCCCTTTTCGATATTCACCCCCAGGCTTTCCAGCAGACAGGTGACGGCTCCCAGATGCGCGGGCCGGCAGTCCGTGATCGCCACAGTGCCGCCGGTAAGCGCAGCCGCCACCGCAAATGTCGCCGCCTCTATCCGGTCCGGAATGACTGTGTGCCGTGCCCCTGAGAGTTCGGACACGCCCTCGATCTCCAGCACAGGGCTGCCTGCGCCGCTGACCCGCGCGCCCATCGAATTGAGCAGGTGCGCCAGGTCCTCGATTTCAGGTTCGGCAGCCGAGTCCTCCAGCACGCTTTTCCCGCGGGCCAGAACCGCCGCCAGCATAATATTGACCGTCGCGCCGACACTCGAGCCATAGCGGCCTGAGAGGTTGATCCGTGCGCCGCGCAGACGGTTGGCCCGCAGATAAATATAGCCCCCGGAGGTGCTGATCTCGGCCCCCAGCATGGCCAGCCCTTTGAGATGCAGGTCAATCGGACGCTGGCCGATAGCGCAGCCGCCGGGAAGACTCACCTCGGCCTTGCCCCGGCGGGTCGCCAGCGCGCCCAGTACATAGTAGGAAGCTCGCATCTTGCTCACCAGCTCGTAGGGCGCTTTCAGCCCCCGCGCTCTGGAGGAATCCAGATTCAGGCCGCCGGAAGCGGTGCGGCTGATTTCCACTCCCAGGTTGGCCAACACCCGGGTCATCGTGCGCACATCGACAAGATCGGGCGCATTGTCGAGCTCCAGTGGGTCATCGGTCAACAGAGAGGCCGCCATCAGAGCCAGACAGGAATTTTTCGCTCCGCTGACTCTTATTTGTCCCTTGAGCGGCTCGCTTTTCCGGACCAGGAATTTATCCATGCAGCACCTTTCAATTTCGGATCAGGTTCTGTAGGCGGTAACGAAACGATATTTGCCGGCCAGGTCGCGCTTAAATTCAGGCACGCTGTACCATTCCCGGCAGGCGGCGAAAATATTCTCGAGTGCTTCCGGCTGGCTTTCGCCGATTTCCAGAGCGAGAAGCGCACCCCGGAACATCACCCGGAAAGAATTTTCAATTATTCTTCCCAGCACAGCAGTACCATCCGGAGACCCGCCGTCCAGGGCCGCCAGCGGCTCGTAACGCCGGATCTCCTCGGGCAGTCTGGCGATCTCGCCTGAGGGCACGTAAGGCGGATTAGCCGTCACCACATCGAAAACAGGCCGTCCGCCGAAAGCTTCGGACAGGTCGGCGCAGCAGAAACTGACCTGTCCCGGCCGGATCGCGGTGGAACGGGCATTTTTCGCCGCCCAGCTCAGTGCGGCTGTGGAATTGTCCGCGAGCAGGCACCAGAGGTCTTCACACTCCGCAGCCAGCGCCAGCCCGACCACACCGCTCCCCGTACAGAGATCGAGCACTTTTACAGGACCCGTTCTATTTGAATTCCCATCCTTTAAGCCGCCCAAACGCTCAAGTATCAGCTGGACCAGGGTTTCGGTCTCGGGGCGGGGGACCAGCACCCCGGGACCGACCTCGATTGAAAGGCCGCGGAAACCGGTCTGGCCGAGGATATACTGAATCGGCTCGTGGGCCGCTCTGCGCCGGATCAGGCTACGGAAAGCCTCCAGCTCGCTCTCGATCAGCGGCCGGTCGTACTGGAGATAAAGGCCTAGGCGGTCAAGACCGAGAGCCCGGGAGAGCAGAAGCTCGGCGCTCAGACGAGGGGAGGGTACGCCGCGCTGCTCCAGGTGCCCCTCGGCCAGCTTCAGTACTTCGATCAGTTTATTCAAATCCGCCGGCCGGAATCAGATTATGGGAAGATAACGGGCAAAAGATTTTTCGCAATGCAGCGAATGAAAATGCTGCCCAGCTGGAAATTTTTAATATAGCGGAATACGGCCCGGCCCGCAATCCGCGGATGGCAGCCCCGCTGGGCTTTTGTTTGACTTTGCCGGGCCGATTTATTAAAATTCACCGATTGATAAAGCTTATTCCTCGTAACTGTAGAAGAGTCTTAAAGTTTGCCTTACAAAAAGCTTGCAAAGCCAGAGGGCGGCCTGTGATGAAAAAGTACGATTTCAAGGAACTGGAAAATAGGTGGCAGAGCTATTGGGAGGAGAAGAAACTTCACCAAACGAACTTTCAAGGTCCCGGAGACAAATGCTATTGCCTGGTGATGTTCATCTATCCCTCGGCGGACAAGATGCATATCGGCCACTGGTACAACTACGGTCCGACAGATACCTGGGCCCGTTTCCGTAAGATGAAGGGATTTAACGTGTTCGAACCCATCGGTTACGATGCGTTCGGCCTGCCGGCAGAGAACTATGCGATCAAGCATGGCGTGCATCCCTGGGACTCGACCGCGGAGAACGTGCGGGTGATCCGCTCGCAGCTCAAAGCGATCGGAGCTATGTACGACTGGTCTCGGGAGGTCAATACAAGCACGCCCGAATATTACAAGTGGACGCAGTGGCTGTTTCTTCAGGCCTATAAAAAGGGCCTGGCTTACCGCGCCGAGGGCCAGGTGAACTGGTGCCCGAGCTGTCAGACCGTGCTGGCCAACGAACAGGTGATGGCGGATGGGACGTGCGAGCGCTGCGAAACCTTGATCACGCGCAAAGAGATGGTGCAGTGGTTTCTAAAGATCACCGCCTATGCCGACCGCATGCTGGAAGGCCTCGAAACGATCGATTGGCCGGATAAGACCAAGGCCATGCAGCGCAACTGGATCGGCCGCAGTTTCGGAGCGCAGATCGTTTTCAGTATCGCTGGAGACACTCCGGGAATTGGGCGTCTTAAGGCGGAAGAGCGCAGTTTTTCAGTCTTCACGACCCGCCCCGATACGCTTTTCGGCGCGACCTATGTGGTCATGGCGCCGGAGCATCCGCTGGTCGGCAAGCTAACCACGCCGGAGCGCGAAGCCGAGGTGCAGGCCTATATCGAACAGGCGCGGAGCCAGAACGAAATCCAGCGCACCAGCACGGTCCGCGAAAAAACCGGAGTCTTTACCGGGGCTTTTGCAGTCAATCCGGTCAACGGTGAGAAAATCCCGATCTGGATCGCCGACTATGTCCTGGTCTCTTATGGCACTGGTATCATCATGGCGGTGCCGGCCCACGATGTGCGGGATTTCGAGTTCGCGGTCAAATTCGGCCTGCCGGTCCGCGAGGTGATCGCTCCGCCGGGAGGCAGCCGGGAGGTGAAGCTGGAAGAGGCCTATGTCGAGCCGGGCAGGATGGTCAACTCAGGCGAATTCGACGAGCTGCCCTCGGAGGAAGGCGCGCGGAAGATCGTGGAAAAACTGCAGAAA